>NZ_CP102931.1:5783000-6089500 GCF_024734665.1 Variovorax paradoxus | reverse complement strand
TGCATCCCGCCGGGGGATGGCCCCGGGTCTGCATGATCGGCGCGAGCGTGGACAGGCTGGTGGCGCTGGTGCTGCCAGCCTCGCAGCGCCCGAGGCCGATCGACAGCGCAAGGCCGCCCGCCGCCGCGCCGAGGCAGCACACGCTGGCCAGCCAGGAGCGCAGGGAGCCAGTGACACCGACGGTGGCTCGCGCCCGTGTTCGTGCGCGGGGGCGCGGCGGCACGAAGAGCCAGGGGGTGGCCATCACAGCAACCCCTTCGGGGCACGCGCCGCGCGGTCGCCGTACAGCGGAAACCGCAGCGTGAGACAGCCGTCGCCCAGAGGCGAGGGCGCGGTGTAGATGCGCGCGCCGTGCCGCGCCACGATGGCCCGGCAGGCATGGATGCGGGGCGTGGCCGCGCGGCCGGCGCTGGTTTCGAAGGCGTGCGACAGGCGGGGTGCGTCGATGCCGGTGTCGCTGTCGATAGTGGCCTCGCGCCAGCTGATCACCGCCTGGTGCCCTTCGGCGCGCGCCAGCACGTGCAGCGTCGTGCCCTGCGGCAAGGTGGCGGCCGCCGCGTCGGCGATGTGCGCCATGAGCTGGGGCAGGTCGCCGGCGATCACGGCCACCGGCAGCGGATCTTCCGGCAGGCGCAGGTCGAGCCCGATGCCGCGTTGCGCCAGCGTCGCCCCGTGGGTGACGGCGAGCGCGCGCAGCGGCTGTCGCAGGTCGATGCGCTCGCGCGTGGCGACGGGCCCCGGCCGCGCGCCGATGTGGGCCGGCGGCGTGCCCGCGGCGCGCACACTGAGCGCCTTGCCCGTGAACCAGACGGCGCCGAGCGCGAAGAAGGCGGTCGCGACGATGCAAAGGCTGCTGACGCTCATCTGGCAGCCTCCTGGCGGGGCGATGTGAGCGACTTGGGCGATGGTGTATGGAAAGTGCTCTGAAGCATGGCGAGGCGGCTCCTCTTTCGGTCTCAGGTGAATTCACTTCCTTGCCGAACGGAGCCGCCAAAACCCGTAATGGCGCATCGAAAAAAGTTGCGGGCGTCAGTACCTGCACTCGGGCGCGGCCTGGTCGAGCAAGGCCACGATGCGCCCGACCAGCCGTTCGCTGTAGGCGGGCGCGGGGTGCAGCACGTCGGCCATTTCGGCGGGCTTGAAGGAAACGGCGCCCCAGTCGGCAAACAGCGCGCCGGTTTCGCCGGCCACGCGCCGGGCGATGTTGTCGGCCGCGTCCCTGCCCGGTGCGGGGTGCGTCTGGCGGCTGAGGCCGGTGATGACCGGCGTGCGCCCCTGGGCCTGCACGTGCGCCACCATGCGGCGCAGCGCCGGCTCGTAGGGCTGGCCGAACTGCCCGTCGTTGATGCCGTGTTGCAGCACCACGAAATGCGTGGTCAGCGGTGTGCTGGAGAAGGCGGGCGCGCGCTGGGTGGCTGTCGACCCCGGCGCGCTGTTGTCGAACACCGTGTAGGCCGGCCGCAGGCGCTTGAGCATCGCCGCGGGCGGCTCGTCGAAGCGCTTGTTGTAGCCGTAGGCACCGTGGAGGATCGAGTCGCCCTCCAGGGTGACGGTGCAGTCGCGGGGTGCGTCGTCGGGAGCTTTCGCGGACGCTGCCGGACGGGTCGGGGCACTGCTGCTGTGGCTATTGCTGCTGCCCCTGTCGCCTCCGCAGGCGGGGACCAGCGCACCGATCGCAAGGATGGCAAGCAGCGTGAAAGCGATGTCGGACAGGCGGACACAGGCCGCGTGGGGGCGTGCGGAAAGAGAAACCAAGGCGATCTCCGGCAAGGGCCTCCGGCGTTTTCCGGAAGCATCGATCCCTTGCCGTACGAGTTTTCAAAACCCGTAATGCGCCTTGCGTTTCAGGTCAGTCGGCCATGTAAAGCCTGCTTTGTCTTCAGCGCTTGGCGAACACGCCGTTCCACGCGAACACCGAGTTCGGCGCGTTCACGCGCATCGGCAGGGCCGCGGGGCTCGGTGGGGCTTCTTTCTTCTTCGGGGGCTCGTGCTCGACGCGCACGCCCTTGGCCAGCTGGTCTTCGACCAGGCTCTGCAGCGTGACGGAGCCCAGGAATTCCATGACATGGTGCTTGGCGGAGGCCCACAACGCATCGGTCGAGTAGCAGCCCTTGCTGCTGCCGGCGTCTTCCTTGTTCGTCGAGGCTTCGGTGTCGGCCAGTGGCTGGCCATCGACCGAAGCGAGGATGTCCGCCACGGTGATTTCGGACGCCCTGCGCGTCAGCGTGTAGCCGCCGCCCGGTCCGCGCGTTGCCTTGATCAGCGCATGCTGGCGCAGCTTGCTGAACAGCAGTTCGAGCGACGAGCGGGCAATGTGCTGTCGTCGGCTGATCGACGCCAACGGTACGGGGCCATCCCGTTCGCGCATGGCGACATCGATCATGGCCGTCAAGGCGAAGCCGCCCTTCGTCGTGAGACGCATGGAGTGTTCCTCGGTGTTGGGTTTTGCAAACAATGCGTGATAGGTGTGCAAAAGACCGGGAAAGTTTCCTTCGGGAGGTAAAGGCCTTTTTTGAAACAAATCGAAAAAAGCCCGCTGCGGGGCTAGGACGACCAGCGATGAAGTTCCACGCCAGGAGCGTCGAGTGCCAGCTTCAGCACGTTGCCGTGCGTGGAGTCGGTGACGAACAAGGTCGACCTGCCAGGGCCGCCGAAGGCAATGTTCGTCGTCGACGCACCGGTGGGCCCGCGCAGCACCATGACGGGTTCGGCGCGCGTGTTGAGCACCCAGACATAGCCCAGGCCGGGGTTGGCCACCAGCACTCGCCCCTGCGTGTCGACCGCGAGCCCATCAGGGCCGCTGGGCCCGTAGGACGTGAAGAACTGGCTCACCTTGGCAACGCTCCCGTCGGCCAGCAAGGGCGCGCGCCAGACGCAGTTGCCGCGCGTCACCGCGAGATAGAGCACCTTGCCGTCCGGCGAGAGGGCGACGCCATTCGGGCTGGGCACGTTGGACAGCAGCAGGTCGAGCTGCCCGTCGGGCCTCAGGCGATACAGGCGACCCGATGGGTCGTGCAAGCCGCTCTGGCCCTGGTCCGTGAAATACACGTTGCCTCGCGCATCGAGCACCAGGTCGTTCACGCCCTTGAAGCTCTCGGTGTTGCGCCGCTGAAGGTGTGGCGTGATGCGGCCGGTTCGCACATCCACCCGCATCAGGCCGTTCTTGTAGTCGGTGACGAGCAGGGCGTGTGCGTCGACGAACTTCATGCCGTTCGGCTCGCCGTCGTATTCGGCGACCAGTGTCCATTCGCCCGATGTGTCGATGCGGAAGATCCGGCCGAAAGGGATGTCCGTGACGTAGAGGTTGCCGTCGTCGTCGAACACAGGGCCTTCGAGGAAGGAGTCGGTCACCTGCCCGCCGCGATTGGCATCGGCCCAGACGCTGGGCTCCGGGCGGCGAAAGGACTCGGGCATGCTGGTGAAGGTCTGCAGGTCCAGCACCTGGGGCGCTTGAAGCAGGTACAAGTCGGTCTCCTCTGCGATCAGGTCATCGCGAAGCCATAGAGCCTCGCCGGGTTGTCGACCAGGATGCGGTCGCGCACGGCGGTGGCGCCATCGCACCATGCCGACAGCACGTTTGCCAGGTCGGCGTCGTTGACGGTTCCGGGAGTCTCCGTGGTGTGAGGCCAGTCGCTGCCCCAGACCAGCCGTTCCGGTGCTGCCTTGACCAGCGCACGGCCCAGCGCGAAGGCATCCTGGTAGGCGGGCGCTCCGTCGCGCGATCGCATGTAGACGCCCGACAGCTTCATCCACGTGTTGCCGCCGTCGAGCAGCCGTCGCGCCACCGCAAACGCCGCGCCATCGACGCCGTCGGCCGGGTCGATGCGGGCCATGTGGTCTATCACCAGCGGTACCGGGAGTGTCGCCAATATCGGCGCGAGTTCCATCAGTTGTTCGGGTTGCAGGAAGACCTGGATGTGCCAGCCCAGCCGGGCCACCTTGCGTGCCAGCGTCGTCAGCATCTGCGGCGTGGTGACGCCCCAGGACTGCGGCGTCACGAAGTTCACGCGCAAGCCGCAGATGCGATGCGCCGCCAGGCGGTCGAGTTCGTCGTCGGCCACGTCCTGGCCGACGACTGCGATGCCGCGCGCACGCTCGCCCAGTTGCGCGAGCGCGTCGAGCGTGCAGGCGTTGTCCGTGCCGTAGGTCGAGGGATTGACGACCACCGTGCGCGAGGTTCCTAGCCGCTGCTGGAGCAAGCGATAGGCTGCCACCTCGGCGCGCGGCGGCTGGCGCTTCCAGTGCGGCGACGCGGCGAAGCGCGGGTCGAAGATGTGCATGTGGCTGTCGCAGGCGTCGGCGGGCAGTGCAGCCGCGGGCCGGTTCGTCCCCACCGAATGGGGCACCGGCTGCGCGTCGGGGGCTTGGTTCATGGCTGTCTTCAGTCGAGCTTGATGTTGCCCTTGCGGATCACTTCCGCCCACTTCGCATCTTCCTTCTTCAGGAAGTCGGCGAACTCGGATGGCGTCGAGCCGACCGGCTGCACGCCCACATCCACGAAGCGCCGCTTCACTTCGTCATTCTTCAGGGCATCGACCACCGCCTTGTGGAGTTTGTCGGCGATGGGCGCGGGCGTGCCCGCCGGCAGGAGCAGGCCGTTCCACTCGTAGGCCTCGTAGCCGGGCGCAACGGTTTCGGCGATGGTCGGCACATCGGGCAGGCGCGCAGAGCGCTGCGGCGACGACACCGCCAGCGCGCGCAGCTTGCCGGAAGACACGAGCGGATACGACGCCGCGATGGTGCTGAACATGAAGTCGACCTGCCCGCCCATGACGTCGGAGATGGCGGGGCCGCCGCTCTTGTAGCCGACATGCACCATGTCGAGCCCGAGCCGCTGGCGCAGCAGTTCCGCCGCCAGCCGCTGCACGGTGCCGCTTCCGCCCGATGCGAAGTTGAGTTTCCCGGGTTCGGCCTTCGCCCGGTCCGCGAGGTCCTTGATGCTCTTCACCGGCGACTCCGCGCGGACGATCACGATGTTGGGCGCCAGCGAGACGAGCGCCAGCGGCTGCAGGGCATTGCCGGCGTACGGCATGCGGGGAAAGAGATGTGGATTAATCGAGTACGGCGTGGCGTCGTAGAGCACCGTGTAGCCGTCGGGCGCGGCCTTGGCGGCAAAGCTCGCGCCGATGGTTCCGCTGGCGCCGGGCCTGTTGTCGACGATCACGCTGGTGCCCAGCTTCTCGCCCATGCGCACCGCCAGCACGCGCGCCAGCGCGTCCGCGGAGCCGCCCGGCGCATACGGCACGACGAGCGTGATGGGGCGGTCCGGAAAGGCCGCCTGTGCGGACACGGCAGCAGTGAAGAGGCATGCGGCGAGCATGCGTTGGATGGCCTTCATCATGGATTCCTTGGGGTGTGCGGTCATTCGGTCTTGAGGTCGAGCGTTCGGGCCACCTCGCCGTAGAGCCTGACCTCGCGCGCCAGTTGCGCGCCGAAGGCATCGGCGCAGGTGTTCTGTGCTTCCATGCCGAGCGAGCGCAGCTTCTCTTGCGTGGCCGGCGCTTGCGCAAACTCGGTGGCTGCGCGGCGCAGCACGGCCAGGACTTCCGGCGGCGTTCTGGCGGGCGCAAGCAGGCCGTACCACGCGTCAGCCGTGTAGCCCTTGACGCCCACCTCCTCGAAAGTCGGCACGTCCGGCAGCAATGCCGATCGCTTCGGCGCCGCCACGGCCAGGGCCGTCAGCTTGCCCGACTGCACCTGTGTGAGCACCGAGCCCAGCGTGGCGAAAGAGCTGTCGACCTGGCCTCCCATGAGATCGGTCGTCGCCTGCGCCGCGCCCTTGTACGGAATGTGGTTCATCGACGTGCCTGTCAGCCGCGTGAACTGCGCACTCGCGAAATGCCCCGAGCTGCCCGAGCCCGGCGTGGCATAGGTGCGCTTGCCCGGTTCGGCCTTCACCGCCTGCAGGAACGCGCCGAACGACTTGACGGGCATCGATGGCCCGACGACCAGCACCGTCGGGCTCACGGCGAGCGAGCACACCGGAGCGAACGACCGCACGGCGTCGAACTTGACCCGCTGGCTGTAGAGAGCGGGGATCATCGTGTGATTCGTTGCGCCCAGCAGCAGCGTGTAGCCGTCGGCCGGCGCGGCAGCGACTGCCTCGGCTGCGAGGATCGTGTTGGCGCCGGGCTTGTTGTCGACGATGAAGGGCTGGCCCAGGGCGCGCGATGCATGGTCGGCAAAGGCGCGCGCCACCACATCGGTGGGGCCGCCTGCGGAAAAGCCGACGAGGATGCGCACCGGCTTGGCTGGCCAGGTCTGCGCATGCGCTGTTGCCAGCGCGGCCTGAAGCCCAATCAGCCCGAGCATGGCCATCGCCCGGCGGGCGTTCTTGCCTCTGTTCATTCTTGTCTCCTTGTTCTGGTCCGGATGATGCAGGCTGCCCTGCAGCCCCGAGCCTCAGGCTCTCAAGCGGCCGTCGTCTGGCGTGTGATGACTTGCAGCAGATTCTTCGCCGCACCCACGCCCATGTTCACGTAGGCATCGCTGGTCACGCCGCCGATGTGGGGGCTCAGCACGAAGTTCTTCTCGCCCTGGAACGGATGGCCGGGCGCCATCGGCTCGACCGCGAAGCTGTCCAGCCCGGCCATGGCCACCTGGCCCGAGCGGACCGCCGCCAGCAGCGCAGCCTCTTCGATCAGGCCGCCGCGTGCCGTGTTGATGACGATCACGCCGCGCTTGCATCGTGCCAGCGTCTCGGCGTTGAGCAGCCCGCGGTTGTCGTCCGTCAACGGGCAGTGCAGAGAGATGGCATCCGATTCGGCCCAGATGGTCGCCAGGTCCACGGCTTGTACGTACGCCGGAAGGTTCTTGGCGTACGGATCGAACCCAAGCACGCGCATGCCCAGCGCATCGGCCATGCGCGCGAAACGCAGCCCGATGGCGCCGAGCCCGATGAGGCCGATGGTGCGGCCGCCGAGCTCGAGGCTCTTGTGCGTTGCCTTGTCCCAGTGGCCGGCATGCATGCGCGCGTCCAGCGCCACCACCGACTTGGCGCAGGCCAGGAGCAGCGCGAGCGCCTGCTCGGCCACCGCCGCGGCATTGGCGCCCACGGCCGCGACCACTTCGATGCCGCGCGCCTGTGCGGCCGCCTTGTCGATCGTGTCCGTGCCGCTGCCGTGCTTGGAGATCACCTTGAGCGAAGAGGCCGCGTTCATGACCGCCGCGCCCACCTTGCCGTAGCGGACGATGATGGCCACGGGGTCATGCGCGCGGCACAGCGCCACGAGGTCGTCCTCGGTCGGCGTCTTGCCCGCGTAGATGACTTCGTATCCCTCGAGGAGGTCGAGTGCCTGCGGCGCGAGGTCGGCGCCCGTTACCAGGATGGCTCTCACAGCGTCTCGCCCTCCTTCAGCACACCGGCCGTGCGCAGCGCTGCATCGAGCCACTTGGCGGCGGTGTCCCCGCCCTTGATGGCGGCGATGCGCGCGGCCTCGTCCTTCACTTTCTTCGCAGCGAGAGGCAGCAGCGACTCGATTTTTTCGCGCTCCACCACGACCACGCCGTCGCCGTCACCGACGATGAAGTCGCCCGGATGCACCGTGACGCCGCCGATCGACACCGGATGGCCGATGCGTCCGCCGATGTTCTTGGTCGGCCCGTTCGGATTGGTGCCGACCGAGAACACCGGAAAGTCCATCTCGTCGATCTCGTTGCTGTCGCGGCAGGCCCCGTCGATGACCACGCCGGCAATGCCGACCTGCTTGCAGGCGGTCATCATGATCGTGCCCATGAGCGCGCAGGTCTGGTCTCCCTTGCCGTCGATGACGAGCACGTCGCCGGGCTTCGCCATGGCAATGGCGGCATGGATCATCAGGTTGTCGCCGGGGCGCACCTCCACGGTGATCGCGGTGCCGGCCAGCTTCATGCGAGGGCGCAGCGCCTTGATGCGGCCGTCCACCGCGCCGCGGCGCCCGGCCACGTCGGCCAGGATGGCTGGCTGGAATTCGGCGGCCTGCGCCACGATGTGCGCGGGCACGCGCTCGAAGTTGCGGACGATGTCGGGGAGGGGCGATGACATGAGGGTGCTTTCAGAAGTGATGGGATGAAGAAGGGCGCTCAATCCAGCTTGATGCCCGAAACCTTGACGACGGCGCCCCAGCGAACGCCGTCCGTGCGAATCAGCGATGCGAACTTCTCGGGCGGGCCGGACATCACCTCCGCGCCTTGCGCCGCGAGCTTCTTCTGCACTTCAGGCGTGGCGAGCGCCTTGTTGAAGGCTGCGTTGAGCTTGGTGACCGCATCCTTCGGCATGGCCGCGGGGCCTGCCACGCCGAACCAGGTGACGGCCTCGAAATCCTTGTAGCCCGACTCGGCCATGGTGGGCACGTCAGGCAAGTCGCGGTTGCGTTGCAGCGAGGTCACGGCCAGCGCGCGCAACTGGCCGCTCTTGATCTGCGCGATCAGGGTCGGCACGGACGAGATGTACATCTGGATCTGGCCGCCGACCAGGTCGGTCAGGCCTTGCGATGCGCCCTTGTAGGGAACATGCGTGAACTGCACGCCCGCGGCCTTCTGGAACTGCTCGGTGGCGAGATGGGCCACCGTGCCGTTGCCCGAGCTCGCGTAGTTGAGTGCGGTGGGCTTGGCCTTGGCTGCGGCGACCACGTCCGCGAGCTTCTTGTAGGGCGATGCGGCCGAGACCACCAGCACCAGCGGCGCGGAGGCGACGAGGCCGACAGCTGCGAGGTCCTTCACCGGGTCGTAGGGCAGCTTGGCGTAGAGCGTCGGATTGATCGCGAGGTTGCTGGTCTGCCCCAGCACCAGCGTGTAGCCGTCGGGGTTGGCCTTGGCCGCCGCGTCGACACCGATGTTGCCGCCAGAGCCGGGCTTGTTGTCGATGACGATGGTCCAGCCCTCCGAGGTCGCGACCTTGTTTGCCACCTCGCGGGCAATGATGTCCGTGCCGCCGCCCGGCGGGAACGGCACGACGAGGCGGATGGGTCGCGCCGGATAGCCTTGCGCCAGCGTCACGCCGCAAGAAAACAGAAGGGCGAGGCCGATGGCCGCGCGGCGAGGAATGGAGCTGGGGCTCGAGGTACGCATTTGTCTTGTCTCCGGAATCGTTCGATCAATCAGTGCCTGCGAGCGGTGGTGCTCTCAGGCATGAAGTGACTTTAGATTTGCGTTCCGCTCCATACAATGGTGGTCCACTGAACGGACCATGGACCACTGTGCGAAACAAGTCACCCGCAGCCAAGAGGCCGACCGAAGTCATCGAAGAGCCGCGTGAAGTGGACGAAGGCGCCACTGGCGGCGTAACCGCCGTCACCCGTGCCCTGCAGCTGCTCGATGCCTTCGGCATGCAGGACGAGCGCCTCTCGCTGGCCGAGCTGACCCGCCGCAGCCACATGCACAAGACAACCGCGCTGCGGCTGCTGCGCACGCTGGCGCTTGCCGGCTACGTGGTGCAGCGCGACGACGGCGAATGGCGGCTGGGGCCCGCGGCAGGCTGGCTCGGAGCCCGCTACCAAGCCAGCTTCGATGCCAACAATGTGGTGGAGCCGATGCTGCTCGCCCTGTCGCATGCAACGGGCGAGAGCGCGGCGTTCTATGTGCGCGAAGGAAATTCCAGGACTTGCCTGGCGCGCGTGGAAGGGCCGCAGCCCATCCGGCACCACGCACGCATGGGCGCGATGTTGCCGCTGGAAAAGGGGTCGCCGGGGCGGGTGATTCTTGCGTTCTCCGGCGAGCCCGGAAAGCTGTATGAAGACATCCGCAAGAAGGGCTATCACTTCTCCATCGGCGAGCGCGAGAAGAACGTGGCGACCGTGTCGGCGCCGGTCTTTGGCCTGCGCTGGGCGCTGCTGGGTTCGGTGTGCATCTCGGGCCCCGCGGACCGGCTGCCCAAGGCAAAGCTGCTCGGCCACGCGAAGACGATCATGAAGGCCGCGAACGAACTCTCCTATGCGTTGGCCGGCCGGCCCACTGCGCAGACTCCAGCGGTGGTCTCCACCTGGCATCCCTAGAAGGGGCCGGTGGAGTCCGCGCTGAGCTCAGGCCAATGCGCGCAGCGTCTTGGCGGCCGCCACCATGTTGGTCAGCGCCGGCACCACTTCCGCCCACTGGCGCGTCTTCAGGCCGCAGTCGGGGTTGACCCACAGGCGTTCGGCAGGAACGCGCTCCGCCGCCTTCCTCATCAGTTGCACGATGTGCTCCTGGCTCGGAATGTTCGGCGAGTGGATGTCGTACACGCCGGGGCCGATCTCGTTGGGGTACTTGAAGTTGTCGAAGGCATCGAGCAGCTCCATGTCCGAACGCGAGGTCTCGATGGTGATGACGTCGGCATCCATGTCGGCGATCGACGCGATGATGTCGTTGAACTCCGAATAGCACATGTGCGTGTGGATCTGCGTCTCGTCGCGCACGCCGTTGGCCGTGATGCGGAAAGATTCGACAGCCCAGTCCAGGTACTCCTGCCACTGCGACTTGCGCAGCGGAAGACCTTCGCGCAGCGCCGCCTCGTCGATCTGGATCACGCGCACGCCGGCCTTTTCCAGGTCGAGCACTTCTTCGCGTATGGCCAGCGCAAGCTGGTGGCACGACACCGAGCGCGGCTGGTCGTCACGCACGAAAGACCAGTTCAGGATGGTGACCGGACCGGTCAGCATGCCCTTCATCGGCTTTTGCGTGAGCGACTGCGCGTACTTGATCCACTCCACGGTCATCGCCTTCGGACGGCTGATGTCGCCGAACAGAATCGGCGGCTTCACGCAGCGCGAACCGTACGACTGCACCCAGCCGAACTGGCTGAAGGCGTAGCCGTCGAGCTGCTCGCCGAAGTACTCGACCATGTCGTTGCGCTCGGCTTCGCCGTGCACCAGCACGTCCAGGCCCAGGACTTCCTGTTCCTTCACGCTGCGGCCGATTTCGGCCTGCATCGCGGCCTTGTAGCCTGCTGCATCGAGGCGACCCGCCTTGAACTCACTGCGCGCATGGCGGATGTCCGCAGTCTGCGGGAATGAGCCGATGGTGGTGGTCGGGTAGGCCGGCAGCTTCAGCAGAGCGGCTTGCTTGGGCGCGCGCTGGGCGTAGACGCTCTTGCGCTGGCCCAAGGCCGCGTTCAGCCTGGCGATGGCGGCCTTGACGCCGGGGTTGTTCACGCGCGGCGAGTTGCGGCGGGCGGAAATGGCGGCCTGATTGGCTGCCAGCTCATCCTTCACGGCATCACGGCCGTTGCGCAGGGCGGCGGCCAGCACTCTCAGCTCCTCGAGCTTCTGAAGCGCGTAGGCGAGCCACCACTTGACCTCGGCGTCGAGCTTCTGCTCGCTGGCCAGATCCACCGGCACGTGCAGCAGCGAGCACGACGGTGCGATCCAGAGGCGGTCGCCCAGGCGTTGCGCCAGCGGCTCGAGCCAGTCGAGGATGGCGGCCAGGTCGCTCTTCCAGATGTTGCGGCCATTGATGACCCCGAGCGACAACACCTTGTGCGCGGGCAGCATGCTCAGCAGAGGCACCACGTCGTCGCGGCCGTTGATGGCGTCGACGTGCAGGCCCGCCACCGGAAGGTTGGCGGCCAGGTACTTGTTCTCCTGCAGCTGGCCGAAATAGGTCGCGAGCAGGATCTTGACCTTGGCGGCCTTGAGATGGTGGTAGGCCGTGTTGAAGGCATGTTGCCAGTCGGCGTCCAGCTCGGTGACGAGCAGGGGCTCGTCGATCTGCACCCACTCGACGCCCTGGGCCGCCAGCGCGTCGAGCAGTTCCGCGTACACCGGCAGCAGGTGCGGCAGCAGCGCGAGCTTGTCGGAGTCGTCCTTGGCCTTGCCGATGGACAGGTACGTCACGGGGCCGACCAGCACGGGCTTGGCCTTCACGCCCTGCGCCTTGGCTTCGGCGAGCTGCTCCAGGATGCGCGATGCGTCGAGCCTGAACTCGGTTGCCGACGTGAACTCGGGGACGATGTAGTGGTAGTTGGTGTCGAACCACTTCGTCATTTCGCCGGCGGCCACGCCGCCGCAGCAGCCCGCGTGGTCTTCGGCGGACTGCGCCGAGCGGCCGCGCGCCACGCGGAAGTAGTTGTCCAGGGCATCGCCGTGGAAGCCGCGCACGCGCTCGGGCAGGTTGCCCAGCGTGAAGCTCATGTCCAGCACCTGGTCGTAGAACGCGAAGTCGCCCACCGGGACCAGATCGATTCCGGCCTGGTCTTGCCAGTGGCGTTGGCGCAGCTCGGCGCCGAGCGCCTTGAGCGCGTCGCGCGAGGACTCTCCCTTCCAGTACGACTCGAGCGCGAACTTCAATTCGCGCCTGGCGCCGATGCGGGGAAAGCCAAGGTTGTGGGTGGTGGTCATGGGTATCGGAACGTCCGGCAGTCAGAGAAAGTGGGGATCGTAGGTTTGCCGACTCTTGAAGTAAAATGGTCTTATTTCACGTATCCATGAATACTGCTCATTAGTTATGTTGGAGCGCACGCATCTCGCCATCGTCCAGGAGGTAGACAAGCAAGGCTCGCTCACGGCCGCCGCCGAAGTGCTTCACCTGACGCAATCGGCCTTGAGCCATTCCATCCGCAAGCTCGAGATCCAGCTCGGAACGGAGATCTGGCAGCGCGAAGGACGCAGCCTGCGGCTGACTCAGGCGGGCCAGTACCTGCTGGCGGTTGCCAACCGCGTGCTGCCGCAGCTCACGCTGGCAGAAGAGCGACTGCGCCAGTTCGCCCAGGGCGAGCGCGGGTCGCTGCGCATCGGCATGGAATGCCATCCCTGCTACCAGTGGTTGCTGAAGGTGGTGTCGCCGTACCTGGCGTCATGGCCCGACGTGGATGTGGATGTGAAGCAGAAATTCCAGTTCGGCGGCATCGGCGCGCTCTTCGGCTACGAGATCGACCTGCTGGTGACTCCCGATCCGCTCTACAAGCCGGGCCTGCACTACGAGCCCGTGTTCGACTACGAGCAGGTGCTCGCGGTCGCGCGCGGCCACCGCCTGGCGAACGTGCCCTACGTGAAACCCGCGCAACTGACCGAGGAGGTTCTCGTCACCTACCCGGTGGCGACGGACCGGCTGGACATCTACAACATGTTCCTGATGCCCGCGGGCGTGACGCCCAAGCGCCACAAGGCCATCGAGACAACGGACATCATGTTGCAGATGGTGGCGAGCGGCCGTGGCGTGGCCGCGCTGCCTCGCTGGCTGGTGGAGGAGTACGCGGAGAAGATGGAAATCGTGCCGGTCCGGCTGGGCTCGCGCGGCATCGCCAAGCAGATCTTTCTTGGCGCGCGGGAAGCGGACACCGACGTCGATTACCTGAAGGCCTTTGTCGAGCTGGCGCGTCAGGTGTAGCGCCTTTCCAGCGCGTCGCATTCCGGCTTGTCGATCAGAAACTGTCGCCAGGCACGCGCACCCAGCCTTCCATCAACACGCGGGCGCTCCGGCTCATCAGGGCCTTGGTCACCACCCATTCGCCATCGACCTTGCGGGCCTCGGCGCCGACGCGCAGCGTGCCCGATGGGTGGCCGAAGCGCACTGCCTGGCGCTCGCCACCGCCGGCCGCAAGGTTCACCAGCGTGCCGGGGATCGCCGCTGCGGTGCCGATGGCGACCGCGGCCGTGCCCATCATGGCGTGGTGCAGCTTGCCCATCGACAGCGCACGCACGAGCAGGTCCACGTCCGCCGCCTTCACTGCCTTGCCGCTGGAGGCCGTGTAGTCCCTGGGCGTTGCGACGAAGGCCACCTTGGGCGTGTGCTGGCGTTTGGCCGCTTCACCGATGTCCTTGATGAGGCCCATCTTCACCGCGCCATGCGCGCGGATCGCCTCGAACATTGCCAGTGCCTTCGCGTCACCGTTGATGGCGTCCTGCAACTCGGTGCCGGTGTAGCCGATGTCGCCTGCGTTGACGAAGATGGTCGGAATGCCCGCGTTGATCAGCGTGGCGCGCAAAGTGCCCACGCCGGGCACTTCGAGCTCCTCGACCACCTTGCCGGTCGGGAACATCGCGCCGCCGCCTTCGCCGTCGCCCTCGTCGGCCGGGTCGATGAATTCCAGCGGCACCTCGGCCGCGGGGAAGGTCACGCCGTCGAGTTCGAAGTCGCCGGTTTCCTGAACCTCGCCTCGGGCGATCGGCACGTGGGCGACGATGGTCTTGCCGATGTTGGCCTGCCAGATGCGCACGGTGCACATGCCGTTCTGCGGCACGCGCGCCCGGTCGATCAGGCCCTGCGCAATCGCGAACGGACCGACCGCCGCCGACAGGTTGCCGCAGTTGCCCGACCAGTCGACGAAGGCGCTGTCGATGGAGACCTGGCCGAACAGATAGTCGACGTCGTGGTCCGGCCGCGTGGAGCGCGACAGGATCACGGTCTTCGAGGTGGAGGAGGTGGCCGCGCCCATGCCGTCGATCTGCTTGGCGTAGGGGTCGGGGCTACCGATCACTCGCAGCAGCAGCGCATCGCGCGCCGGCCCGGGCTGGCGCGCCGCCGCGGGCAGGTCCTGCAGGCGAAAGAACACGCCCTTGCTGGTGCCGCCGCGCATGTAGACGGCGGGAATCTTGATCTGGGGAACGGATGCCATGGCAAATGGAGTGGTGGTTGTCTTCAGGCTGCCGACTTGTTCTCGGCCAGGAAGTCTTGTGCAAAGCGCTGCAGCACGCCGCCTGCTTCGTAGATCGACACTTCCTCGGCGGTGTCCAGCCGGCAGGTCACCGGAACCTGCAGCGTGTCGCCGCTCCTGTGGTGGACGACCAGCGTGAGGTCGGCGCGCGGTGCGGGCTTGCCGATCACGTCGTAGGTTTCGGTGCCGTCCAGGCCCAGCGTGAGCCGCGTGGTGCCGGGCTTGAATTCCAGCGGCAGCACGCCCATGCCGAGCAGGTTGGTGCGGTGGATGCGCTCGAAGCCCTCGGCCACGACGGTTTCCACGCCGGCCAGGCGCACGCCCTTGGCGGCCCAGTCGCGCGACGAGCCCTGGCCGTAGTCGGCACCGGCCACGATGATCAGCGGCTGCCTGCGGTTCAGGTAGGTCTCGATCGCCTCCCACATGCGCACGACCTTGCCTTCAGGCTCGATGCGCGCGAGCGATCCCTTCTTCTGCACGCCGTCGACCACCGCCATCTCGTTGACGAGTTGCGGGTTGGCGAAGGTGGCGCGCATGGCCGTCAGGTGGTCGCCGCGGTGCGTGGCGTAGGAGTTGAAGTCTTCTTCCGGAAGACCCATCTTCGCCAGGTACTCGCCAGCGGCGCTGTCCAGCAGGATCGCGTTGGACGGCGACAGGTGGTCGGTCGTGATGTTGTCCGGCAGCAGCGCCAGCGGCCGCATGCCGCGCAGCGTGCGCGGATTGGCCGCGAGCGCGCCCACGCCCTCGCTGTCCCAGTAGGGCGGCCGGCGGATGTAGGTGGACTGCGGTCGCCAGTCGTACTGCGGGCTCACCTTTTCGCCGCTGTCCGCGTGGATCGCGAACATGGGCTCGTAGACCTTGCGGAACATCTCGGGCCTGACGGAGGCCGCGACGATCGAGTCGATTTCCTCGTCGCTCGGCCAGAGGTCGTTGAGCCGGATCTCCTTGCCATCGACGATATCCAGGATGTCGCGCTCGATGTCGAAGCGCATGGTGCCCGCGATCGCGTAGGCCACGACCAGCGGCGGCGACGCGAGAAAGGCCTGCTTCGCATACGGATGGATGCGGCCGTCGAAGTTGCGGTTGCCCGAGAGCACCGCGGTGGCGTACAGGTCACGCTCGATGATCTCCTGCTGGATCTTCGGGTCCAGCGCGCCCGACATGCCGTTGCAGGTGGTGCAGGCGAAAGCGACGATGCCGAAGCCGAGCTGCTCCAACTCATGCAGCAGGCCAGCGTCGCGCAGGTAGAGCTCCACGGCCTTGGAGCCCGGAGCCAGCGATGACTTGACCCACGGCTTGCGCTTGAGGCCCAGGCGGTTGGCATTGCGCGCCAGCAGCGCGGCCGCGATCACGTTGCGCGGGTTCGAGGTGTTGGTGCAGGACGTTATGGCCGCGATGATCACGGCGCCGTCGGGCATCAGGCCCACCGCCTCCTGCTGCCTGGCCTCGGCAAGGCCGACGGCGATGTTGCGCTCGGCCAGCTGCGAGGTCGGCAGCCGGCGGTGCGGGTTGGAGGGGCCGGCCATGTTGCGCACCACGCTCGACAGGTCGAACTTCAGCACGCGTTCGTAGCTGGCGGTCTTCAGCGCATCGCCCCAGAAGCCGGCCGTCTTCGCATACGTTTCGACCAGCGCGACCTGTGCGTCCTCGCGGCCGGTGAGCCGCAGGTAGGTGAGCGTCTGGTCGTCGATGTAGAAGAGCGCGGCCGTGGCGCCGTACTCGGGGCACATGTTGGAGATGGTGGCGCGGTCGCCAATGGTCAGGCCGTGCGTGCCTTCGCCGAAGAACTCCAGGTACGCGCCGACCACCTTTTCCTTGCGCAGGAACTCGGTGAGCGCCAGCACGATGTCGGTGGCGGTGATGCCCGGCTGGCGCCGGCCTGTCAGCTCCACGCCGACGATGTCGGGCAGGCGCATCCACGAGGCACGGCCCAGCATCACGTTCTCGGCTTCCAGGCCGCCGACGCCCACCGCGATCACGCCCAGCGCATCGACGTGCGGCGTGTGGCTGTCGGTGCCCACGCATGTGTCCGGGAAGGCCAGGCCGTCCTGCACGTAGACCACCGGCGACATCTTCTCCAGATTGATCTGATGCATGATGCCGTTGCCCGCCGGAATCACTTCCATGTTGGCAAAGGCGCGCTTCGTCCAGTCGATGAAATGGAAGCGGTCTTCGTTGCGGCGGTCTTCGATCTGCCGGTTTTTCTCGAAGGCGTTCGGATCGAATCCGCCGCACTCCACGGCCAGCGAGTGATCCACGATCAGCTGCACCGGCACCACCGGGTTCACCTGCGCGGGGTCGCCGCCCTCGGCTGCGATTGCGTCGCGCAAACCGGCCAGATCCACCAGCGCGGTCTGGCCCAGGATGTCGTGGCACACCACGCGCACGGGAAACCACGGAAAGTCGCGATCGCGCCGGCGCTCGATGAGCTGCAGCAGGCATTCGTCCAGGATGGATGTGTCGCAGCGGCGCACCAGGTTCTCGGCATGCACGCGCGCGGTGTAGGGCAGGGTGTCCCAGGCTCCGGGGCGCAGCGCATCGACTGCGGCGCGGGCATCGATGTAGTCCAGCGTGGTGCCGGGGAGTCGTTTTCTGTGTCGTGGATTCATCGTGGCAAATCGGGAAGCGGCTTACTCGGAGCGGATGTCGTTGTCTTTCACGACCTTGGCGTAGCGCGGAATCTCGGCGTGAATCAGTGCGCCGAACTGTTGCGCGGTGCCGCCCGCAGCGGACACGCCGGTGGGCTCCAGCTTGGCGTTGAGTTCGGGCGCCTTCAGTCCGGCGTCGAGCGCGCCGTTGAGCTTTGCGAGCGCGGCGGGCGGCACGCCCTTGGGCGCGATCAGCCCGTGCCATGCCACCACGTCGTAGTCGGGCAGGCCGCCGGCCTCGGCGATCGAGGGAATGTTGGGGTAGGCCTGCAGGCGCTGCGCCGTGGTCACCGCGAACGCACGCAGCCGGCCCGACTGCACGTGCGGCATCAAGGCCTCGGTGCCTGCGACCAGCATGTCCACGTTGCCCGCCACCAGGTCGGTGACAGCCGGCCCCGTGCCCCGGTACGGCACGTGCGTGGCCTTGACCTTGGCCATGCCGAACATGTACTCGGTCACGATGTGCAGGTGGCTGCCGTTGCCCGCCGAGGCGAAGGTCAGCTTGCCTGGGTTCTGGCGCCCGTAGTCGAGCAGCTCCTTCAGGTTCTTCGCCGGCACCTTGGCCGGGTTGACGCACAGCACGTATGCGCCCTTCGACAACTGGATCACCGGCGTCATGTCGGCGACCGGGTCGAAGCGCAGCTTGTACAAGGAGGGGTTGACGGTGTAGCTGCCGGCAATCAGCAGCAGCGTGTAGCCGTCGCCGGGCGTGTGCAATGCGTACTCGGTGCCGAGCGTGCCGCCGGCGCCCGGTCGGTTGTCCACCACCACGGCCTGGCCCAGCTTCTGGCCGAGCACGTTCGACGCAACGCGCGCGATGAAGTCGGAGCCCCCGCCGGGCGCAAAGGGGCAGACGATCTTGAGCGGCTTCGCCGGAAAGGCATCCTGGGCCCAGCCGGTGCGGGCAACGGGCAGCGCCAGCCCGGCGAGGGCTGCTGATGAAAAGGCGCGGCGATTCAGGGTCATGCTGTTATCTCCAGTGTTGTTGTGCATGCCGCCCGCGACGGTGTGCCATCGCAGTGGCAGGCGCTAGTTTGCTCCCGCATGGCAAACCCGCGATAAACGCTCGGAGACTCCTGTGCGGCTCAGACCCGCGCCTCGATCGGCACGAACTTCACGTCTTCGGGACCGGTGTAGTTGGCGCTCGGGCGAATGATCTTGTTGTCTACGCGCTGCTCGATCACGTGCGCGGCCCAGCCGCTGGTGCGCGCGATCACGAACAGGGGCGTGAACATCGCGGTGGGCACGCCCATCATGTGATAGCTCACGGCGCTGAACCAGTCGAGATTGGGGAACATCTTCTTGGCCTCCCACATCACCGACTCCAGCCGCTGCGCGATGTCGAACATCTTGGTCGAAGCGGCTTCGTCGGACAGCCGCCTGGCCACGCCCTTGATCACCACGTTGCGCGGATCGCTCACCGTGTAGACAGGGTGGCCGAAACCGATCACCACCTCCTTGGCCTCCACGCGGCGGCGGATGTCGGCCTCGGCTTCGTCGGGCGAGTCGTAGCGCTTCTGGATCTCGAAGGCCACCTCGTTGGCGCCGCCGTGCTTGGGGCCACGCAGCGCGCCGATTGCGCCCGCGATGGACGAATACATGTCGCTGCCGGTGCCGGCGATCACGCGCGCGGTGAAGGTCGAGGCGTTGAACTCGTGTTCGGCGTACAGGTTCAGCGAGGTGTGCATCGCGCGCACCCAGGCCTTGGAAGGCTTCTCGCCATGCAGCAGATGCAGGAAGTGGCCGCCGATGGAGTCGTCGTCGGTCTCCACATCGATGCGCTTGCCCTGGCTGCTCCAGTGATACCAGTACAGCAGCATCGAGCCGAGCGAGGCCATCAGGCGGTCTGCGATGTCGCGTGCGCCGGGCAGGTTGTGGTCGTCCTTCTCGGGCAGGATGCAGCCCAGCGCCGAGACGCCGGTGCGCATCACGTCCATCGGGTGGGCGCCGGCGGGCAGGCTCTCCAGCGCGTTCTTCACGTTGGCCGGCAGGCCGCGCATGGCCTTCAGCCGTGCCTTGTAGGCCTTGAGCTCGGCGCGCGTGGGCAGCTTGCCGTGCACCAGCAGGTGGGCGATTTCTTCGAATTCGCAGACCTCGGCGATGTCCAGGATGTCGTAGCCGCGGTAGTGCAGGTCGTTGCCGGTGCGGCCCACGGTGCACAGCGCCGTGTTGCCCGCGGTCACGCCCGACAGGGCGACGGACTTCTTGGCCTTGAAGCCGGCCGGTGCGGCGGTTTCGAGCGTGGAGGTCATGGTGGTCATGCAGTTTCCTTGTCCAGATAAGAGCGATCAATGGCGGCGGGGCGGCCGGCGGCATCGACCGCCACCATCTCGAACACACCCTTGAGGACTTCTTCCGCCGGAACGCCCGGCACGTCGGCCAGGCCGGTCACGCACACGGTCATCGAACATCGGCCGATGCGGCTGACCCACCCGCGCAGGACAAGCTGATAGCCCACCGGCACGGGCGACAGAAAGCTGACGCTGGTCACCTCGGCCATCACCACTTCGCGCTGCGCCAGGCCGCGCGCCGCCAGGAAGGCCGCCTTGGTCATGAGCTGCAGTCCCTGGCCGGCGAAGAGCGTGCCGCGGTGATTGGCATGCACCGGCAGCACCAGTTCGCGGAGTTCGGTTGTTCCAACGGGTGTCGTCATGGTTCGCAATCTACGCAGAAAGCAACGACTGCAGAAGGACTGAAAGGGCGAACTCCTGCGAACGGAGGCCGGTAGATTTGCGAATGCTGCGAAGTTCGGCGAAATCAACGCTCCACGGAAAACCGGGGCGCTTCGAGATGGAAATCAACATCCAGACCAGAAAGGCGACTCACGGATATGGAAGAGACGAGTTGATGTTGGACAAGGAGTGCCAGGGGCGGTGAGTGAATTCACGCGGCCCCAAAAAATGAAGCACGGTCACCGCTCCCCCGCGCGACAGGGTGCAGCGGCCAGCATGCGCGCTGCGCGCAGGAACGCCACCGGGCCGACCCAGCTGACGTTCCAGTCGCCCGCGACCGGCACTTGGCGCTTGTGCGCGATCACCATCTGCCGCTTCGGCACCACGAGGATGTACTGGCCATGCACGCCCCAGGCCATGTACGCGCCGCTCAGCGGCGAGTCCTGCGGCTCTTCGAGCAGCCACCACAGGTAGCCGTATCCGAAACCGCGCCGCGCAGTGTGCGGCGGATGCATCTGTGCAGCGGGCGTGGTCTGCCGCGTCATTTGGTCGACCCAGTCGGCCGGCACGAGCTGCTGGCCTTGCCAGTTGCCCTGGCGCAGCATCAGGTAGCCCAGCCGCGCCATGTCGCGCGTGGACAGGTAGAAGGGGTAGGCCAGGTGCTGGGAGCGCCGCGCGTCGCCGCTGCGTGCGTGGCGTGACAGGTCGAAATCCTCGAGCTGCAGAGGTGCGGCCAGATTGTCCGCAAAAGCCTGGTAGATGCTCCTGCCGGTCAGGCGTTCGAAGGCGGTCCCCGCGGCGTTGAAGTCCCAGTTGTTGTAGAGGAAATAGCTGCCGGGCACGTGCGACCCTCGTGGGGGCGCGGCCGCCGCGTCGTCTCCGCCGTTCGCGGCCGCGTGATAGACGCCAGAACGCGCGGCGAGCAGGTCGCGCAGCCTGGCCTGCCGCTCGACGGGCAGCAAGCCGCCCACGTCGTCGATGCCCAGGTCGGCCAGCGTGCGGTCGAGGTCGATGGTGCCATCGGCCACGTACTTGCCGTACATCATCGAGAGCACGCTTTTGCGCACCGAGAACACGATGCTGACGCTCTGGACCGGCCCCTCGCTGAACAGCACGCGGCCGTCCTGCACCGCCATGAGAGCGGTCGTGTCCAGCGTGCGCAGGTAGCTGCGAGTGGCGTCCAGGTCGCGGCGGCAGGCGCTGCCCGGTTCAGCCTCGGGTGCCGTCGCCCAGGATGCGCCCGGAAAAACCACCGGCGCGGCAGGCGTCGAGGGCGCTGAAGGTATTGCAATGGCGCATCCACCAGCGAGCGCGCACACGCCAGTGAACAGGGCTTGCGAAGCGAAGCCGGCGATGCATTTGAAGAGGTCCATTTTGAAAAGCCAACGGGTCGTGTGTCCAGCTGAATGCCGGCTCAGGAACGAAAAAGACGGTGCCATTGCGAATGCCAATACCAGAGAGCCGAATGCGCCTGCCGTGGCTGCACGGTCGTCACCAGTGGGTCGAGTGACAACCATTCATTTCATTTGCATCTTTTTCCCAGAGCAACTTAGCGGGCGCATCATGCCTTGTGCATGTCGTACTGATGCATTTCGGGTCTCGGCTCGACCCACCCGGCCGCTCCGGTATCCAACTACTTCAACTGGAGACCAAAATGAAAAAGTTCACTTCCAGCGCCATCGCCAGCCTCCTGATCGCAGGGGCAATTTTGCCGGCCGCCGCCAAGGAGAAGGTCGTCGACCGGAGCATCACGGAGGCGGAAGTCCTGGAGGCCCAGCAGGTCTGGTGCAAGGCGCTAGTTGACATCAGCGCTGCGAATTCCAGCGGCGGGCAACCGGCGGCCAAGGCGCTGGCCGAGAAGGTCATCGACAGCGCCTACGCCTACCAGCTGGGCGCGGTGCTGTTCAAGCCGACGCTCACGACATCGCCGCAGACCTTCCGCACCGCTCGCGACGGTGCGCTGGCGTACTTCGTGGGCGGCAACCCTGCCTTTCCCAACGACACTGGCTTCGCCCTGAAGGGCTGGACCAAATGCGAGATTGCCAACAGTGCTGTACTGATCCACGGCGACGTGGCCAGCACACTGGGTAACGTGCTGTTCACCGACCCGGACGGCAAGGTCATCACAGTCGACAAGACCTGGACTTTCGTGAAAGACGGTGCCGGCAAGCTGCGCATCGTCGTGCATCACTCGTCACTGCCATACGCCGGCCGTTGAACACCGCGTTCGAGTGCCGGCAGGCCCAGGCTGATGCGCAACACCGACAATCACGCCCGCAACACCGCGGTACAACGGCTGCCGGATGGAGCACTGCAGCTCACGCCCATCTTCGACTTTGCCCCGATGTTCCTCGATCCCGAGATCTGCAAAACCGACCCAAGCCTTGCATGATCTGAACCCATGACGATCGCCAGGCTACGTCGCCGAAGGCACCCTTGCCAACCGGATGCCGCAATCCCTTCATGGGGGCCACCTGCTTGCGTATGCCAACCGTGGCCCCATGGTCCTCGGAACGGATCGAGTGATGAATCCTCGTCAAGGCAATGCTCCTCGAGGGAGCTTTGCCGCTGGGCCTACGGAGCAGCCATCGAATCGTCCTGCCAAGACTTGCCTGGCGCCGAAGCGCTTTTCAGGAACTCCACAAAAGCCCTCACGGTCGGCGACAACTCTCTGCTGCTCGGGAAGACTGCGCTGACCTCCACCGGAGGCAGAGTCCATTCTGGAAATAGGTGAACAAGTCGCCCGGCCTTGATATCGGGCGCACACAGGTAGCCCGACAGGCACCCTAGGCCGACGCCAGAAACCACTTGTCGGTGAATCAACAGAGGATCGTTGATGCTCAGACGCGGCTTGAGTTCGAACCGCTTCTCCTCGCTGCCGGGTCCTTTGAAAATCCAGGCCCGCGGCCTCCCGTCGACACCCGGCATCTCGATGGCGTGATGCGTTCGAATCTCGTCCAGCGCTTGGGGCGAGCCGTGCCGTGCGAGATATGCCGGGGCGGCGCAAAGGTAGCGTCGTATCGTCCCGAGCCCGACTGCGATGAGCCGCGAGTCGGTCATCGGTCCTATGCGCACCGTGACGTCGACGCTCTCGGCGATCAGATCGACGGTTCGACTGGTCAACTCCAGTGCCACGTTGACATCGGGGTATCGCTCCAGGAACTCCGGCAGCAGGTCGGACAGTACGTTGTACCCGAAGCCAATTCCGACACTGATCCGCAGCAGACCTCGCGGGTTGCCGCTCATTCCGCTGACAACATCGATCGTTTCATGGATACGCGCGAGCAGATTCACACATCGCTCATGCAATGCAACGCCGGCTTCCGTCAACTGCACTTCGTGAGTCGTGCGCTGGACGAGGCGGATTCCCAAGGCCGATTCGAGGCGAGCAACCCCTCGACTCACGCTCGATTTGGGCACATTCAGCACTCGCCCGGCCGCGGAGAAACTTCGCAGCGTCGCGACTTTCTCAAACAGGCGCAAGTCGTTCAGGTCCAGCATGTCGAAGGATTGGCTCAAAGTGAACAGGAGGACCGCTTGAGGCCCGGATAACTCTGCGGCAAGTCCTGATCGTAAACAAGCGACCGTCCCGCCATGGGAACACCGTGTTCCCGCTGCTAGGTGTGCTGTCCGACAGACTGCCCTGGCCCATCGCGCTTCAATGAGCTTGTCATCCCACCCACCTTCCTTAGTGGCACCCGCGAAAGAGCATCGAGCAGACGGAGCCGTTGACCAGCGCCAGGATCAAGCGACCATCGTCGCCATGGTGGCGGAAAGTGGCTGGGCGACAAGGTCGGCGGGATGGTCCGCTTGGTCGCAGAACACGTAGAAGCCCACACGATTCGTGACTGCGGGCACTTCGTTCCGCAAGAGTGCCCAGCGGTCGTTGTCGAACACATCATGGCCATGGCCAACCCTGCAACCCGATCAACAACCAGGAAGTGAAGATGAGCAAATCCCAAGAAATGAAGAAGGTCCTGTTCGTGGGGCAGGAACCGGAGACGGTCGACTTCTCGGACCCGGCATTGCCGCCCGGCTTCGACGCCGCGAAGATCCATGCCGGCATCGCCCTCGGCATGAAGCAGATGGCAGACCGGGGCTGGCATGCCGACCTCTGTCTCGTGCGCCCGGACGACTCTGCGACAACGGTGCTGGAGCAGCAACTCTCTACCATCTTCTACGACTGCGTCGTGATCGGCGGAGGCATTCGCATTCCCCCCAAAAGCCTGCTGCTTTTCGAACGACTTGTGAACTCCGTGCACAAGTCCGCACCCCAGGCATCCATCGCCTTCAACACGTCCCCCCCGGACACCGGCGATGCCGCCGCTAGATGGCTCAACGTGGACTGAGTGGACGAAGGAATCGCACCATGACCACGATCCGTCATCCTCTGCACCTGCTCGACCGCGCCGTCATGTTCGCGATGCGGAATATGGTCGCGTCGATGAAGGGAAGCGTCACCATCCCGGAGGCGAGAAAGCCCTTTGATGAGCTGATGCAGAAGACTCCTGCAGACGCCGGCGTGACCTACGAACAGGCTTCCGTGGGTGGTGTCGCGGGCGTTTGGTGCCGACCGGGAGATGCGCCTGACGCCAGTGCCGCGATCCTCTATTTTCACGGGGCACCTACATCGTCGGATCGGCGGTCGCCCAGCATTTCTACGGATCCAGTCGCCCCCTTCAGCGGCGCATAAGAGGAACACCAAATGACAGGTATCCAAGGAAAAGTCGTCGCAATCACTGGAGCGAGCAGTGGCATCGGTAAGGCAACCGCTTTGTTGCTGGCCGAACGGGGAGCAAAGGTCGTAGTTGGCGCGCGCCGCCAGGATCAGCTTGACTCCATCGTTTCGCAGATCAAAGCCAGAGGAGGCCAGGCAGTTGCAGTCTCGATTGACATCAAGAAGCGAGAAGATATGGCCCGTTTTGTTAGCGTCGCCTTGGCGACGTTTGGGCAACTCGATGTGTTGGTGAGTAATGCGGGAACTGCGCCGATCTCTTTACTCGACGAACTGCGGGTCGAGGATTGGGAAGAGACGATCGACGTCAATGTGAAGGGCTTGCTGCATGGCATAGCAGCAGCATTGCCCGTCTTTCGCGAGCAAAAGTTCGGGCATTTCGTCAACATCTTGTCCACGGCGGGTCTGAAGATCGTGCCGACGATGGCCGTGTACGCAGGCTCGAAGAACGCGGCGAGGGCCATCACAGAGGGCCTCCGGCAAGAGGCAGGTGCGAACCTCCGCGTCACGGCGATATCCCCCGGACTCGTACAGACCGGTTTGACCTCATCAATGACGAGCGCCGAGGTGGCGAGCAAAACAAGTCAGCAGATGAGTGAGATCGGAATACCGGCAGACGCCATCGCCCGCTGCATCGCCTTCGCAATCGAACAACCTGCTGACGTGGACGTTGGTGAGATCGTTGTTCGACCCACCGCACAGTCCTAGTCCAGTAGAACTACCATGACCAACTCATTGGCCGGAAAGATCGCAGTTGTCACTTAAGCACGCGGCGAACACATCTTGACGAGGGCCGCGCATTTGGCGGCGAGCGCGAGCAGGTAGTCAGCTGTGCTGCCAGCGCGGCAACGAGATCGAGGCGCAGGGCTACAAGCTGGTGCGCCAAGGCATACACGATCCCGCTCGCATCGCAGGGCGCCGGCTCCGAAATTGCGCCGCAGCCCCAATCTGTGCGAACAGCCTGATGATGGGCAGGTCGACAAACCGTCGATCTACTCAGAGATTGCGCAGGCCGAGGAATACGAGCTCAAGGGCTGGGTGGTGCTGCGACGCACGAAGGTGTCGAAGGGCCGCGAGACCTACGGCCAGCAGACCGTCTACGCGCAGATCACAGATGCTGGACGGCGTGCTCTGGAGGAGACGGCAGCGTAAACGTAGGAACGACCCCAACGGAGCGTTCAGGTGCCAGTCGATTACCCCCGGCAGTCGCTCTTGAGCCGCACCATCGGTAAAGTACCGGGCAATTTTCTGAACTCTATTAGTTTGTTTTGAACTCCATCAGCTTCGACCACACCCGCTTCGACGCAGCCATCGTCGACCTCGACGGCACCATGGTCGACACGCTCGGCGACTTCGCTGCGTCGCTGAACCGCATGCTCGACGACCTCTCGCTGCCGCATGTGACGCCTGCCGCCATCGAGACGATGGTGGGCAAGGGCTCGGAGCACCTGATTCATTCCGCGCTCATGCATGTGATGGCGCCAGATGCTGCTGCCGATGCGAAGGCACGGGCCTTGTTCGACCGCGCATGGGAGCGCTATCAGCACCACTACCTTGCCATCAACGGACAGCACTCGGCGGTGTACCCCGGCGTGATCGACGGGCTGAAGGCGTTGCGCGCAAGCGGCCTGCGGCTGGCCTGCCTTACCAACAAGCCGACTTCGTTCGCAAAGCCATTGCTGATCGACAAGGGCCTCGACGGTTTCTTCGAACTGGTGCTCGGCGGAGATGCCTTCGAGCGCAAGAAGCCCGACCCGCTACCGCTGCTGAAGACCTGCGAAGCGCTGGACACCACGCCCGCGCGAACGCTGATGATTGGCGACTCGAGCAACGATGCGCGCGCCGCACGCGCCGCGGGCTGCCCCGTTGTGCTCGTGACCTACGGCTACAACCACGGCGAGCCGGTGCGCGGCGTCGATGCCGATGGCTTCGTCGATTCGCTGGCCGAGCTTGCGCCGGCCGCGTTGCGGTAACGGCCCTTCTTATTGCTTGCCGAGCAGCGCGTCCTTCAGCTTCCAGTCGGCCGGGTTCGGCCCCAGCCAGATGCGCAGCAGCGCATTGAAGAAAGCCGGCTCCTTCACCGGATCGGGCTGGGGCACGCCGCGCACCGTGATCACCGTGCCGGTGCCGGGAAGCCAGTCGATGGTGAAGGTGTCGCCAGTCTTCAGCTGTTTCTGGTCCGCGAACATCTGGCCCATGCGCAGCAGGCCCGGAATGAGGTTGACCATTTCGCTCTTGGGCGAGTTGTCTTCCACGCCTTTGGTGAAGAGCTTGCCGAGTTCGTTCGCGTCGATGTCGCGCAGCATGGTGATGGCCACGCGCTTGGGGCCCGGCGCGGCCAGTGCCTCTTCGGTGGTCGACACTTTCTTGCCCACGTACAGGCCGGCCGTGTAGACCTTGAAGATGGCCTTGTAGCGGATGCCCGCGCCATTGAGCACCAAGGGGCTGCCGCGCAGATCCATCTGGTCTTCGAGCTTGACGCCGGCCACGTCGACCTGCGCGGCCGAGGCGCCGAGGGCGGCGGTGGCAAGGCAGGCGGCCAGGGCGAGTCGGGAGAAGAGCACGGTCGGGAGCGAAAGAGCGGTCAACGGAGTCTCCTTGGAATTTTGCGAACGGTCGTGCGAATGTATCTTTTTGTTTTAGGTTTCCGGCCTCGGGGGAACCCTGAAAGCGGCCATGAAGGCGACCGTTGCACGCTTTGGCGTTTTCGTGGGCTAAACTCCGCGCCTCATATGTTCGTTCATCACATCATTCAAACAGGTGAAGGCAGCCGGGGAGCCTGGCCCTGGCGTCGCCATACTTCGCTGACTGTTTGATTGCACGGCGCACGCCGTGCGCCCGCGGTTCCGAGTCGATACACACTACGACGCCGGACCACCCGTGAATGACCTTGCCGCCGGCCGAAGGAGCGCCGCAGGCAACTGGAGAACGATCCGTGATCACCGAACTTGAATTCAAGAGCCTCAGCGCCCAGGGCTACAACCGCATTCCGCTGATGGCCGAGGCCTTTGCCGACCTCGAGACGCCTCTTTCCCTTTATCTCAAGCTGGCCCATTCGCAGGGCGGCGGCAAGCACAGCTTTCTGCTCGAGTCGGTGGTGGGCGGCGAGCGCTTCGGGCGCTACAGCTTCATCGGACTGCCGGCTCGCACGCTGTTGCGCGCCAGCGGCTTCGGCGCCGAGGCCGTCACCGAAGTGGTGACCGACGGGCAGGTGGTCGAGACCGCCAGGGGCAACCCGCTCGACTTCGTGGCCGAGTACCAGAAGCGATTCAAGGTTGCGCTGCGGCCCGGCCTGCCGCGCTTCTGCGGCGGCCTTGCCGGCTACTTCGGCTACGACACCGTGCGCCACATCGAGCGCAAGCTCGAAAAGAGCTGCCCGCCCGACACGCTGGGATGCCCCGACATCCTGCTGCTGCAGTGCGAGGAGCTGGCCGTCATCGACAACCTCTCGGGCAAGCTCTACCTCATCGTCTATGCCGATCCGAAGCAGCCCGAGGCCTATGCTGTGGGCAAGCGCCGCCTGCGCGAGCTGAAGGAAAAGCTCAAGTACTCGGTGAGTGCCCCCGTCGTGAAGCCCACGCAGCCACATCCGCCCGAGCGCAGCTTTGCCAAGGCCGACTACCTCGCGGCCGTCGAGCGCGCCAAGGAAATGATCGCCGCCGGCGACTTCATGCAGGTGCAGGTGGGCCAGCGCATCAGCAAGCGCTACACCGAGTCGCCGCTGTCGCTGTACCGCGCGCTGCGTTCGCTGAACCCGTCGCCCTACATGTACTACTACAACCTCGGCGACTTCCACGTGGTGGGCGCTTCGCCCGAGATCCTGGTGCGTCAGGAAAACACGGGCGATGGCGAGCAGAAGATCACCATCCGCCCGCTGGCCGGCACGCGTCCTCGTGGCGCATCGATCGAGCTCGACAAGGCGGCTGAGGAAGAACTCATCAACGACCCGAAGGAGCGCGCCGAGCACGTGATGCTGATCGACCTCGCGCGCAACGACATCGGCCGCATCGCCAAGACCGGCACGGTGAAGGTGACGGAGGCCTTCGCGGTGGAGCGCTACAGCCACGTGATGCACATCGTGAGCAACGTCGAAGGCACGCTGAAGGACGGCATGACCGCCATCGACGTGCTGAAGGCCACGTTCCCGGCGGGCACGCTGACCGGTGCGCCGAAAGTGCATGCGATGGAGCTCATCGACCAGCTGGAGCTCACCAAGCGCGGGCTGTATGGCGGCGCATGCGGCTACATCAGCTACGCGGGCGACATGGACGTGGCCATTGCCATTCGTACCGGCATCGTGAAGGACCAGATGCTGCACGTGCAGGCCGCGGCTGGCGTGGTGGCCGACTCGGTGCCCGAGCTGGAGTGGAAAGAAACTGAAGCCAAGGCGCGCGCGCTTCTGCGTGCCGCCGAACTGGTCGAGGAAGGCCTGGAATGAGCACCGCACCCGATATTCAGAACGACTTCTCGCACGAGATCATCGGCGCGGCCGTCGAGGTGCAGCGCGTGCTCGGCACGGGGCTCGACGAAGGGGCCTATGCGGCTGCGCTGGCCATCGAGCTCGCCGAGCGGGAGATCGGCTTCACGCGCGACGTGGCGCTGTCGGCCAGCTACAAGGGGCGCTCGCTCGGCGAGGTGTACCGTGCGGGCTTCGTGATCGAGCAATCGGTCATCGTCGAACTCAAGGCGGTCGACGTGCTGACCGACCTGCATCGCGCGCAGGTGCTGGCCGCGCTGCGCCTGTCGGGCCTCAAGCTGGGCCTTCTGATCAACTTCAACGTGTTCCCCGTCGTCAAGGGCGTGCACCGGATTGTGAGCAAGCCATGAAACTGCTGATGATCGACAACTACGACTCCTTCACCTACAACATCGTCCAGTACTTCGGCGAGCTGGGGGCGGACGTGCAGGTGCACCGCAACGACGAGATCACGGTGGCGCAGATCGGCGAGCTGATCGCCTCCGGCGTGACGCGGCTGGTGGTGTCGCCCGGGCCGTGTTCGCCGGCGGAAGCGGGTGTTTCGGTGGCGGCCATCGAGGCCTTTGCGGGCAAGCTGCCCATTCTTGGCGTGTGCCTGGGCCACCAGGCCATCGGCGCGGCCTTCGGCGGCAAGATCGTGCGCGCGCAGCAGCTCATGCATGGCAAGACCAGCGAGATCACGACCACGCAAGAAGGCGTGTTCGCGGGGCTGCCCGAGAAGTTCATCGTCAATCGCTACCACTCGCTTTCCATCGAGCGGGAGAGCTGCCCGAAGGCACTGGCTGTCACTGCCTGGACCGACGACGGCGAGATCATGGGGGTGCGGCACACCGGGTTCGCGCATGACGTGCGCATCGAAGGCGTGCAGTTTCATCCCGAATCGATCCTCACCGAGCATGGCCACGCGATGCTCAAGAACTTCCTGGACTGAGCCGCCATGACCGATCGCACCTCCCTCGTCGACCTGCGCAGCGACACCGTCACGCAACCCACGCCCGCGATGCGGGAGGCCATGATGGCGGCGCCGCTGGGGGACGACGTCTTCGGCACCGATCCGAGCGTGAACGCGCTGCAGGAAAAGATTGCCGCGATGCTGGGCTTCGAGGCTGCGCTGTTCGTGCCCACGGGCACGCAGAGCAACCTGTGCGCGATTCTTTCGCACTGCGGCCGTGGCGACGAATACATCGTCGGCCAGCAGGCGCACTGCTATCGATGGGAAGGTGGCGGCGCGGCGGTGTTCGGCAGCGTGCAGCCTCAGCCGCTCGACCATGCACCCGACGGCACGCTGCCGCTGGCGCAGATCGAGGCGGCCGTCAAGCCCGATGACGCGCATTTCGCGCGCACTCGGCTGCTGGCGCTGGAGAACACGCTGGGCGGCAAGCTGCTGCCCTTCGACTACGTGCAGGCTGCGACCGACCTGGCGAAGAGCAAGGGGCTGCAGCGGCATCTGGACGGCGCACGGCTCTTCAATGCTGCGACCGCGCAGGCAGCGTTGAACAAGCGTAGCGACATCCGCGCGGAGGCGCGCCGCATCGCGCAGTGCTTCGACAGCGTGTCGGTGTGCTTCAGCAAGGGGCTTGGTGCACCCATCGGCTCGGCGCTGGTGGGGTCGCGTGAATTCATTGCACGCGCACATCGCATTCGCAAGATGGCAGGCGGCGGCATGCGGCAGGCCGGGCTGCTGACTGCGGCTGCATCGCATGCGCTCGATCACCACATCGATCGCCTGGCCGACGACCATGCATTGGCACAGCGGCTTGCACAAGGACTCGAAGGCATCGAGGGCCTGACGGTCGAGGCGCCGCACACGAATATCGTGTTCGCGGATCTCACCGGGGCTGCGCAGGCGCGTTCATCGGAGCTGATCGCGAGCCTGAACCAGCAGGGCATCCTGGCGACGGGGCTTTACCGCTTGCGCTTCGTGACGCACCTCGACGTCGATGCCGCCGGCGTCGACCGGGCCGTCGCCGCGATCCGCGCCTTCTTCAACGCCTGAGCCCCGCGAGCGCGCGATGCCTGATCTTCCCCATCTGCTCGCTTTCATCGCCGCCGGCTGGCTGCTGAACCTCACGCCTGGGCCCGACGTGCTGTACGTCGTGACGAATTCGCTGCGCTGCGGCGTGCGCGCCGGCATCGTGGCGGGGCTCGGCATCACGGCCGGCTGCTTCGTTCACATCTTTGCCGCCGCAGTCGGCGTCGGCACCCTGATGGCGACATCGGCGGCGGCCTTCACCGTGCTCAAGTACATCGGCGCGGCGTACCTGCTGTATCTGGGCGTGCGCATGCTGCTGTCGCGCGCGGCGCCGCCTGCGGATCTCGACAAGGCGGCGGCCGATGCGGGCGGGGAGCGCAGTCTCAAGGCGATCTTTTTCGGGGGCTTCTGGACGAACGTGCTGAACCCCAAGGTCGCGCTGTTCTTCCTGGCCTTCGTGCCGCAATTCATTGCACCCGGTGCCGACAACAAGGCCCTGTACTTCGTGCTGCTGGGCGTGCTGTTCAACCTCAACGCCATTCCCGTCAATGTGGGATGGGCCTTGGCCGCAGGCTGGATGGCGCATCGCAGCGCCGTGCAGAAGGGCATGCACTGGCTCGACCGCGCCGCCGGCGTGCTTTTCATCGGCTTCGGCCTCAAGCTCGCGTTCACCGACGCGCCCGCCTTTCGCGTCGGCCGCTGATTCACCCTCGAGGAGACTTTTCATGATCACCCCCCAGGAAGCGCTGCAGCGCACCATCGAACACCGCGAAGTCTTCCACGACGAGATGCTGCACATCGTGCGCCTCATCATGAGCGGCGAGTGCTCGCCCGTGATGATGGCCGCGCTGATCACCGGCCTGCGCGTGAAGAAGGAAACCATCGGCGAGATCACCGCCGCCGCGCAGGTGATGCGCGAGGTGTCGACCAAGGTGCCCGTCGCGGACACGACGCACCTCGTGGACATCGTCGGCACAGGCGGCGACGGCTCGCACACCTTCAACATCTCGACCTGCTCGATGTTCGTGGCGGCCGCGGCGGGCGCCAAGGTGAGCAAGCACGGCGGGCGCAGCGTGTCGAGCAAGTCGGGCAGCGCCGACGTGCTGGAGTCGCTGGGCGTGAACATCAACCTCAAGCCCGAGCAGATCGCGCGCTCGATCGAGGAGTGCGGCATCGGCTTCATGTTCGCGCCGAACCATCACCCGGCGATGAAGAACGTCGCGCCGGTGCGAAAAGAGCTCGGCATCAAGACCATCTTCAACATCCTCGGGCCGCTGACCAATCCGGCTGGCGCGCCGAACATCCTGATGGGCGTGTTCCATCCCGACCTCGTGGGCATCCAGGTGCGTGCGCTGCAGCGGCTCGGCGCCGAGCATGCGGTGGTGGTCTACGGGCGTGACGGCATGGACGAGATTTCGCTCGGTGCCGCCACCATGGTGGGCGAGTTGAAGGATGGCGAGATCCGCGAGTACGAGCTGCACCCGGAGGACTTCGGCTTCCAGATGTCGAGCAACCGCGCGCTGCGCGTGGAAACGCCCGAGCAGTCGAAGGCGATGCTTCTTGGTGTACTCGACAATCAGGCCGGTCCCGCGCTCGACATCGTGCTGCTGAATGCAGGCGCGGCGTTGTATGCGGCGAACGTGGTCGATTCAGTGCAAGCGGGGGTGGAGCGCTCGCGCAGCGCCATCGCCTCGGGTGCGGCGAAGGCCAAGCTGGCCGAGCTGATCAAGGCCTCCACGGCCGTCTGAGTTTCAAGAAACCGGAAACCCCAGAAGTTATGTCCGACATCCTCGACAAGATCGTTGCCGTCAAGCACCAGGAAGTGGCTGCGGCCCTGAAGCGCGCGCCGCTCGAGGCCGTGCGCTTCGATGCCGAGAGCCGCGTGCTGACGCGCGACTTCGAAGGCGCGCTGCGCGCCAAGATCGCCGCCGGCCAGGCCGCGGTGATCGCCGAAGTCAAGAAAGCCAGCCCAAGCAAGGGCGTGCTGCGCGAAGACTTCATTCCGGCCGATATCGCCCAGAGCTACGCCGAAGGCGACGGCGAGATCAGTGCAGCCTGCCTGTCGGTGCTGACCGACAAGCAGTTCTTCCAGGGCGGCGTGGACTATCTCAAGCAAGCACGCGCCTCGTGCGACCTGCCGGTGCTGCGCAAGGACTTCATCGTCGATGCGTACCAGGTGTATGAATCGCGCGCGATGGGCGCCGATGCCATCTTGTTGATCGCCGCTTGCCTCGACGATGCGCAGATGAAGGACTACGAAGCCATTGCGCACGGGCTGGGCATGGCGGTGCTCGTGGAAGTGCACGACGCGGCTGAGCTCGATCGTGCGCTCAGGCTGAAGACGGCGCTGATCGGGGTCAACAACCGCAATCTGCGCAATTTCGAGGTGTCGATCCAGGCGACCATCGACTTGCTGCCGAAGCTGCCGGCCGATCGTTTGCCTGTGACCGAGTCGGGCATCGGCACGCGCGAAAACGTCGCCACGCTTCGCGCGGCCGGCGTCAACGCCTTCCTGGTCGGCGAAGCGTTCATGCGCGCCAAGGAACCCGGCGAGGCCCTCGCTGCGTTGTTCAAATGAGCCGGCCCGATCAGCTGCCGAGCAGCGATCCTGCCGACTGGCTGGTGGCGCCTGGCTGGCAGCCACTGGTTGACGATTTCTTTGGCGGTGTCGTGGGACAAAAGCTGCTGGGCTTTCTGCGCGAACGTCTCGATGCGGGAGCGGTGATCTTTCCGCCCCAGCCGCTGAGGGCGCTGGAACTCACGCCGCCGGAAGACGTGCGCGTGGTGATCCTGGGCCAGGACCCGTACCACGGGCGCGGCCAGGCCGAGGGGCTGGCGTTTTCCGTGGCGCCCGGCGTGGCGTTGCCGCCTTCGTTGCGCAACATCTTCAAGGAACTCCAGCGTGATCTGGGCACACCGCCGCCGTCGTTCCCGAATCCGGGTGGCAGCCTGGTGAAGTGGGCGACGCATGGCGTGCTGCTGCTCAACACCTGCCTGACAGTCGAGGAAGCGCAGCCGGCCAGCCATTCCGGCCGTGGCTGGGAGGTGCTGACGGATGCCGTCATCCGCCATGTCTCAGACGGGGCTAAGCCTGTTGTTTTTATGCTGTGGGGCTCGCACGCGCAGAGTAAGCGGGCGTTGATCGACGTTAAGCGCCATAAGGTGCTGATGTCGAATCATCCGTCGCCTCTTTCGGCGTTGCGCCCGCCCGTGCCATTCATCGGCTGCGGCCACTTCGGCGAAGCGCGTGCGTGGCGGGAGGCCCAGCGGGCGGAGGGGTGAAGTTGGGCGATAATCGTGGGCTCACGCCTCGAGCAGTTTCCCCGCATCTTCTGGATGCTTGGATTTCTGAGTAGTCACAAAACCGTGCTATATTTCGAGGTTCGCCGGAGAGGTGGCCGAGTGGTTAATGGCAGCAGACTGTAAATCTGCCCTCTTACGAGTACGCTGGTTCGAATCCAGCCCTCTCCACCAGCGATGAATTTGGTTTCTAAGAGCGATTGGATTTCGCGCTTTGGGTGCCTTGGGTGCCCCCGATGCGGGAGTAGTTCAATGGTAGAACCCCAGCCTTCCAAGCTGATGACGCGGGTTCGATTCCCGTCTCCCGCTCCAGAGACTCGGTTCATTGTTGAGGCGATGTGAATTCGTAACTTTGTTACAAATGCCCTTTTGGCTCAGTGGTAGAGCACTCCCTTGGTAAGGGAGAGGTCGCGGGTCCGATTCCCGCAAAGGGCACCAGTTTTTTGGGGGTTGCAACGGCAGCTTTGCAACCCATCTGCATACGTTGGAAACGTTTTTTTCGGAGTCGAAAAATGGCAAAAGGTAAATTCACCCGCACCAAGCCGCACGTGAACGTGGGCACGATCGGTCACGTTGACCACGGCAAGACGACGCTGACGGCTGCGATCGCAACGGTTCTGTCGGCCAAGTTCGGCGGCGAAGCCAAGGCCTACGACCAGATCGACGCTGCGCCTGAAGAAAAGGCCCGCGGCATCACGATCAACACCGCGCACGTCGAGTACGAAACGGCCAATCGCCACTACGCACACGTCGACTGCCCCGGCCACGCCGACTACGTGAAGAACATGATCACCGGCGCCGCTCAAATGGACGGCGCCATCCTGGTGTGCTCGGCCGCTGACGGCCCGATGCCCCAGACCCGTGAACACATCCTGCTGGCTCGCCAGGTGGGCGTGGGCTACATCATCGTGTTCCTGAACAAGTGCGACATGGTCGACGACAAGGAACTGCTTGAACTGGTCGAAATGGAAGTTCGCGAACTCCTCGACAAGTACGAGTTCCCCGGCGACGACACCCCGATCATCCACGGCTCGGCCAAGCTCGCCCTGGAAGGCGACAAGGGCGAACTGGGTGAAGGCGCCATCATGAAGCTGGCCGAAGCCCTGGACACGTACATCCCGACGCCCGAGCGCGCCGTGGACGGCACGTTCCTGATGCCCGTGGAAGACGTGTTCTCGATCTCGGGTCGCGGCACCGTGGTGACCGGCGCTGTCGAGCGCGGCGTGATCAAGGTTGGTGAAGAAATCGAAATCGTGGGCATCCGCCCGACGGTCAAGACCACCTGCACCGGCGTGGAAATGTTCCGCAAGCTGCTGGACCAGGGTCAGGCTGGCGACAACGTCGGCGTGCTGCTGCGCGGCACGAAGCGCGAAGAAGTCGAGCGCGGCCAAGTGCTGTGCAAGCCCGGCTCGATCAAGCCGCACACGCACTTCACCGCCGAGGTGTACGTTCTGTCGAAGGACGAAGGCGGCCGTCACACGCCGTTCTTCAACAACTACCGTCCGCAGTTCTACTTCCGCACGACGGACGTGACCGGCGCGATCGAGCTGCCCAAGGACAAGGAAATGGTCATGCCTGGCGACAACGTCAGCATCACCGTCAAGCTGATCAACCCGATCGCGATGGAAGAAGGCCTGCGCTTCGCCATCCGTGAAGGCGGCCGTACCGTGGGTTCGGGCGTCGTGGCCAAGATCCTCGACATCTAAGTCGGGCGCAAAGAGTACCGGAGGGGTATAGCTCAATTGGCAGAGCGTCGGTCTCCAAAACCGAAGGTTGTAGGTTCGATTCCTACTGCCCCTGCCACTTAGGTGGCACTCCGAAAAAAGCCCGTCGCGTCCCGACGGGCTTCGGCGTCTCAAGAGACGCATTGAATTGAAGGCCTCAGGGTCACAGGAAATCAGCCAAACATGGCCACTTCTCAAATCGAAACCGTGAGCACCGGCGCTGACAAGGCCAAACTGGCCGTGGCTGTCGTGCTGGCAGTGGGCGCTATCGTGGCGTTCTATCTGCTGTCGCGCCAAGGCTCGCTGGTGCAATGGGCTGCGCTGCTGGTTGGCTTGGCCGCGGCGGTGGCTGCCTTCGGCAGTTCGGAGAATGGCCGTCAGTTGTGGGCCTTCGGTCGCGACTCGTGGCGCGAGGTCAAGAAGGTCGTCTGGCCGACCCGCAAGGAAGCGATGCAGATGACGGCTTATGTGTTCGCCTTCGTGGCGATCATGTCCGTCTTCCTCTGGCTCACCGACAAGACGCTCGAATGGGTGTTTTTCGACCTCATTCTGGGCTGGAGAAAATAAATGACCGCTGATCCAGTGAATGCAGTTGAAACCACGCCGGGCGCACCAGAGGAAGAAAACACCTCGGTGCTGGCTCCCGCCGCCAACCCAGATCTGCGTTGGTACGTGGTGCATGCCTATTCGGGCATGGAGAAGGCCGTCGAGCGCAACATCACCGAGCGCATCAATCGCGCCGGCATGCAGGACAAGTTCGGCCGCATCCTGGTTCCGACCGAAGAAGTGGTCGAGATCAAGAACGGCCAGAAGCGCACCACCGAGCGTCGCTTCTTCCCGGGCTACGTGCTGGTCGAAATGATCATGGACGACGAGAGCTGGCACCTGGTGAAGCACACCAACAAGGTGACGGGTTTCGTGGGCGGCGCCAAGAACCGTCCGGCCCCGATCTCGCAGAAAGAGGTCGAGGACATCGTCAGCCAGATGCAGCAGGGCACCGAGAAGCCGCGTCACAAGGTCGAGTTCACCGTTGGCGAATTCGTGCGCGTCAAGGAAGGCCCGTTCACCGATTTCAACGGCACTGTCGAAGAAGTCAACTACGAGAAGAGCAAGGTGAGCGTGTCGGTCATGATTTTCGGCCGCGCGACACCTGTGGAACTCGAATTCAGCCAGGTCGAGAAGACCTGACGCCCCGCCGGCCTTCGGGTCGGCGTTACTGTTTCCGGCTGCGCGTTGTCCGACTCGGCGCGCGGCCTTGATCGAAGAGTCGTTTAACCCCGGGGAGCCGCGGCCGCAAGCCAAGGCGATATCACCCGCAAGGAGCAAATAGCATGGCGAAAAAAATCGTCGGCTTCATCAAGCTGCAAGTGCCAGCTGGTAAGGCCAACCCGTCCCCGCCGATCGGTCCCGCACTCGGTCAGCGCGGTCTGAACATCATGGAGTTCTGCAAGGCGTTCAACGCGCAAACCCAAGGCGTCGAGCCGGGTCTGCCGCTGCCGGTGGTCATCACCGCGTTCGCTGACAAGAGCTTCACCTTCATCATCAAGACGCCCCCGGCGATCACCTTGATCAAGAAGGCCATCAAGCTGGAAAAGGGCTCGGCCCGTCCGCACACCGACAAGGTTGGCAAGATCACGCGCGCTCAGCTCGAAGAAATCGCCAAGGCCAAGATGAAGGACCTGACTGCCGCCGACCTCGACGCAGCAGTTCGTACCATCGCCGGCTCGGCCCGCTCGATGGGCGTGAATGTGGAGGGCGTGTAAATGTCCAAGATCACCAAGAAGCAGAAGTCGCTCGAAGGCAAGGTCGACAGCAACAAGCTGTACCCGCTGGTTGACGCGATCACCATCGTCAAGGAAGCCGCCACCGCCAAGTTCGACGAATCGATCGACGTGGCCGTGCAGCTCGGCATCGATGCGAAGAAGTCGGACCAGGTTGTGCGTGGCGCCGTCGTGCTGCCCAACGGCACTGGCAAGACCAAGCGCGTCGCCGTGTTCGCCCAAGGCGCCAAGGCTGAAGAAGCCAAGGCCGCCGGTGCCGACATCGTCGGCATGGACGACCTGGCTGCCATGGTCAAGGCTGGCGACATGCCTTTCGACGTCGTGATCGCCGCCCCTGACGCCATGCGCGTCGTCGGTACGCTCGGCCAGATCCTCGGCCCGCGCGGCCTGATGCCCAACCCGAAGGTTGGCACGGTGACCCCGGACGTCGCCACGGCCGTGAAGAACGCCAAGGCTGGCCAGGTTCAGTTCCGCGTCGACAAGGCCGGCATCGTGCACGGCACGATCGGCCGTCGCTCGTTCGACAACGACAAGCTGCAGGGCAACCTCGCCGCGCTGATCGACGCTTTGGTCAAGGCCAAGCCCGCGACCAGCAAGGGCGTGTACCTGCGCAAGGTGGCTGTGTCGTCGACCATGGGTCTGGGTGTCCGCGTGGACACGCAAACCATCTCGGCGAGCTAAAGAGATTTGCTCTGCCCGAAAGGGTGGGGCGAATGTGGTGGGTCGCGGCGGCTTCGGTTGCCGCGGGCCATCCAAGACCGCTGGTGTGCAGGGTGCTGCACTTAATCGCCGGACCTTCCCGTCAGGCAATCAGCGCAGATGGCGATCCCGCTGCAAGGAATTTGATTTTTGTTCCGAAACAGTTGGTCGCTGCATGAAGCGCGATCCCAGGCCCCGGCCGAAGATCGCATTAAAAGGAGTAGACCTTGAGTCTGAATCGCAGTGAGAAAGAAGCGGTCATCAGTGATGTGACCAGCCTCGCCGCAAAAGCTCAAACGCTCGTGATGGCGGAATACCGTGGCATCACGGTGGCCGATATGACCAAACTGCGCAACGAAGCGCGCAGCAAGGGTGTGAGCCTGAGTGTTCTGAAGAACACCCTGGCCCGCCGTGCTGTCGCTGGTAGCCCGTTTGAGATTGTTGGCGACCAGATGACCGGTCCGCTGATCTACGGCTTCTCCGAAGACGCTGTGGCCGCCGCTAAGGTGGTGGCCGATTTCGCGAAGACCAACGACAAGCTGGTCATTCGCGGCGGCGCCTTCGGTGGCAAGGCCCTGGACGTCGACGGCGTGAAGCAACTGGCCAACATCCCTTCGAAGGAAGTGCTGCTGGCGCAATTGCTGGGCTTGATGCAATCCCCGATCTCTCGTACCGCCCGCGTGCTCGCGGCGCTGGCCGAGAAGCGCGGTGGTGGCGAAGCTGCACCTGTTGCCGATGCACCGGCAGAAGCGCAGGCCGCCTGAGCCTCGCGTTTGAAATATTCAACCCAATTGTTAGGAAACAAAAATGGCATTCGATAAAGACGCATTTCTGACCGCGCTCGACAGCATGACGGTCCTGGAACTCAACGACCTGGTGAAAGCCATCGAAGAGAAGTTCGGCGTGAGCGCCGCTGCAATGTCGGCCCCGGCCGCCGGTGGTGGCGCTGCCGCTGCTGTGGTCGAAGAAAAGACCGAATTCAATGTCGTGCTGGCTGATGTCGGCGCGAACAAGGTGTCGGTCATCAAGGCTGTGCGCGAAATCACCGGCCTGGGCCTCAAGGAAGCCAAGGACCTGGTGGAAGCCGCTCCCAAGGCTGTCAAGGAAGGCCTGTCGAAGGCTGACGCTGACGCTGCCAAGAAGAAGCTGGAAGAAGCCGGCGCCAAGGTGGAACTGAAGTAATTCAGACCCCCTGGAGGGCTGGAGGTGCCTGAAAAGGCCCTCCAGCCTTTGCCGCTTTCAGAGCGCACCCAAAAGCCGGCTTGTTGCCGGCTTTCCCGGAGACCCGAAGGGCTCCGGAAAAGCCAAAACGAGCCGGGATTTTGAGTGTCTTCTGACCCCGACTGCAGAAGACCCCTTGGTTCGGGCGATGTGCAACGCATCGCTGTCCGCCAACGGCTGGTAGTGGCCAGCCGCCAAGCAGTGGTGCCTCGGCACTGCTGACAAGTCGCTGAAGATCTCAAGCACCGGAGCTCTCATGGCCCAATCGTCCGCGTACAGTTACACCGAACGCAAGCGCATCCGAAAAAGTTTCGGCAATCGCGATAGCGTCGTCGAAATTCCCTACCTGCTGCAGATGCAGAAAGACGCGTACACCGCGTTCCTGCAAGCCGGCATTCCCCCGAAACAACGCACCGTCGAAGGCCTGCAGGCCGCGTTCGACGCTGCCTTCCCGATCGTCTCGCACAACGGTTTCGTCGAGATGAAGTTCCTCGAGTACAACCTGGCGAAGCCGGCGTTCGACGTGCGTGAGTGCCAGACCCGTGGTCTGACCTTCGCCTCGGCCGTGCGCGCCAAGGTCCAGCTCATCATCTATGACCGCGAGTCGTCGACTTCGCAGTCGAAGGTGGTCAAGGAAGTGAAGGAACAAGAGGTCTACATGGGCGAAGTGCCGCTCATGACCGAAAAGGGTTCGTTCATCATCAACGGCACCGAACGCGTGATCGTCTCGCAGCTGCACCGTTCGCCGGGCGTGTTCTTCGAACACGACAAGGGCAAGACGCACAGCTCGGGCAAGCTGCTGTTCTCGGCCCGCGTGATTCCTTACCGCGGTTCGTGGCTCGACTTCGAGTTCGACCCGAAGGACATGCTGTACTTCCGCGTGGACCGTCGCCGCAAGATGCCGGTCACGATCCTGCTGAAGGCCATCGGCCTGAACCCGGAATCGATCCTCGCGAACTTCTTCGTGAACGACAACTTCCGCCTGATGGACAGCGGCGCGCAGATGGAGTTCGTCTCCGAGCGCCTGCGCGGCGAAGTCGCGCGCTTCGACATCACCGACAAGTCGGGCAAGGTCGTGGTCGCCAAGGACAAGCGCGTTACGGCGCGCCACACGCGTGAGCTCGAGCAGGGCGGCACCACGCACATCAGCGTGCCGGAAGACTTCCTGATCGGCCGCGTGATCGCACGCAACATCGTCGACGCCGACTCCGGCGAAATCCTGGCCAAGGCCAACGACGAGCTGACCGAAGCGCTGCTGAAGAAGCTGCGCACGGCCGGCGTGCAAGACGTGCAGGTGATCTACACGAACGAACTCGACCAGGGCGCGTACATCTCGCAGACCCTGCGCATCGACGAAACCGTGGACGAATTCGCTGCGCGCGTGGCCATCTACCGCATGATGCGCCCCGGCGAGCCGCCGACGGAGGACGCCGTGCAGGCCCTGTTCCAGCGCCTGTTCTACAACCCGGACACGTACGACCTGTCGCGCGTCGGCCGCATGAAGTTCAACGCCAAGGTCGGCCGCGACGAATCGACCGGCCCGATGGTGCTGACCAACGAAGACATCCTGGCCGTGGTCAAGATCCTCGTTGACCTGCGCAACGGCAACGGCGAAGTCGACGACATCGACCACCTGGGCAACCGCCGCGTGCGTTGCGTGGGCGAACTGGCCGAAAACCAGTACCGCACCGGCCTGGCACGTATCGAGAAGGCCGTGAAGGAACGTCTGGGTCAAGCGGAGCAAGAGCCGCTGATGCCGCACGACCTGATCAACAGCAAGCCGATCTCGGCTGCGCTGAAGGAATTCTTCGGCGCCTCGCAGCTGTCGCAGTTCATGGACCAGACGAACCCGCTGTCCGAAATCACCCACAAGCGCCGTGTGTCGGCCCTTGGCCCGGGTGGTCTGACGCGTGAACGTGCAGGCTTCGAAGTGCGCGACGTGCACGTGACCCACTACGGCCGCGTGTGCCCGATCGAAACGCCTGAAGGCCCGAACATCGGCCTGATCAACTCGCTGGCCCTGTACGCCCGCCTGAACGAATACGGCTTCATCGAGACGCCGTACCGTCGGGTGATCGACAGCAAGGTCACGATGGACATCGACTACCTGTCGGCCATCGAAGAAGGCAAGTACGTCATCGCCCAGGCCAACGCGGCCCTGGACAAGGACGGCAAGCTGACCGGCGACCTGGTCTCGGCGCGTGAAGCCGGCGAATCGATCCTGGTCGGTGCCGAACGCATCCAGTACATGGACGTGTCGCCCGCGCAGATCGTGTCGGTGGCCGCATCGCTCGTGCCGTTCCTCGAGCACGACGACGCGAACCGCGCGTTGATGGGCGCCAACATGCAGCGTCAGGCCGTGCCTGTGCTGCGCCCCGAGAAGCCGATGGTCGGTACGGGTATCGAGCGCGTCTCCGCGGTCGACTCCGGCACCGTGGTCACGGCCACCCGCGGCGGTATCGTCGACTACGTCGATGCGACCCGTGTCGTGGTGCGCGTGAACGACGCCGAAGCGGCTGCCGGTGAAGTCGGTGTGGACATCTACAACCTGATCAAGTATCAGCGTTCGAACCAGAACACCAACATCCACCAGCGTCCCATCGTCAAGCGCGGCGACAAGATCGCCAAGGGCGACGTGGTGGCCGACGGTGCATCGACCGACCTCGGCGAACTGGCCCTCGGCCAGAACATGCTGATCGCGTTCATGCCGTGGAACGGCTACAACTTCGAAGACTCGATCCTGATCTCGGAACGCGTCGTCGCCGAAGACCGCTACACCTCGATCCACATCGAGGAACTGGTGGTGATGGCTCGCGACACGAAGCTGGGCGCCGAAGAAATCACGCGCGACATCCCGAACCTGGCCGAGCAGCAGCTCAACCGCCTCGACGAATCCGGCATCATTTATGTCGGCGCCGAAGTGCAGCCGGGCGACACGCTGGTGGGCAAGGTCACGCCGAAGGGCGAGACCACGCTGACGCCTGAAGAGAAGCTGCTTCGCGCCATCTTCGGCGAGAAGGCTTCCGATGTGAAGGACACCTCGCTGCGTGTGGATCAGGGCTCGCAAGGCACCGTGATCGACGTGCAGGTGTTCACCCGCGAAGGCATCACGCGCGACAAGCGCGCCCAGCAGATCATCGACGACGAGCTCAAGCGCTTCCGCCTCGACCTGAACGACCAGCTTCGCATCGTCGAAGCCGACGCGTTCGACCGTATCGAGAAGCTGCTGACGGGCAAGGTCGCCAACGGCGGCCCGAACAAGCTGGCCAAGGGCACCAAGCTCGACAAGGCCTACCTGTCGTCGGTCGAGAAGTTCCACTGGTTCGACATCCGCCCGGCAGAAGACGAAGTGGCTTCGCAGCTCGAGTCGATCAAGAACTCGCTGGAGCAGACGCGCCACAGCTTCGACCTCGCGTTCGAAGAAAAGCGCAAGAAGCTCACGCAGGGCGACGAGCTGCCCGCGGGCGTGCTCAAGATGGTCAAGGTCTACCTGGCCGTCAAGCGCCGCCTGCAACCCGGCGACAAGATGGCCGGCCGCCACGGCAACAAGGGTGTGGTGTCGAAGATCGTTCCGGTCGAAGACATGCCCCACATGGCCGACGGCACGCCGTGCGACATCTGCCTGAACCCGCTGGGCGTGCCTTCGCGGATGAACGTGGGCCAGGTGCTCGAGGTGCATCTGGGCTGGGCCGGCAAGGGCATCGGCCAGCGCATCGGTGACCTGCTGCAGCAAGAGGCCAAGGTGGCCGAGCTGCGCAAGTTCATGGAGCAGCTGTACAACGGCTCGGGCCGCCAGGAAAACATCAGCTCGCTGAACGACACCGAACTGCTCGAAATGGCAGCGAACCTGCAGAACGGCGCGACCTTCGCGACGCCTGTGTTCGACGGCGCTTCGGAAGAAGAAATCCGCGGCATGCTGAAGCTCGCCTACCCGGACGACATCGCAAAGCTCAAGGGCCTGACCGATACGCGCACGCAGGCGTACCTGTTCGACGGCCGCACCGGCGACCAGTTCGAGCGTCCCGTCACCGTCGGCTACATGCACTTCCTGAAGCTGCATCACCTGGTCGACGACAAGATGCACGCGCGTTCCACCGGCCCGTACTCGCTCGTCACGCAGCAACCGCTGGGCGGCAAGGCGCAGTTCGGCGGCCAGCGTTTCGGGGAAATGGAAGTGTGGGCGCTGGAAGCTTACGGCGCCGCCTACGTCCTGCAGGAAATGCTGACCGTGAAGTCCGACGACGTGCAAGGCCGTACCAAGGTGTACGAAAGCATCGTCAAGGGCGAGCACTCGATCGAAGCCGGCATGCCGGAATCGTTCAACGTGCTGGTCAAGGAAATTCGTTCGCTGGGCCTCGACATCGAGCTCGAGCGTTCTTAATTTGAAAAGGGAAAGAGTCTTATGAAATCGCTACTCGACCTGTTCAAGCAATTCACGCCTGATGAGCATTTCGATGCCATCAAGATCGGCATGGCTTCGCCCGAGAAGATCCGTTCGTGGTCTTTCGGCGAGGTGAAGAAGCCCGAGACGATCAACTACCGCACGTTCAAGCCCGAGCGCGACGGTCTCTTCTGCGCCAAGATCTTCGGCCCCATCAAGGACTACGAGTGCCTGTGCGGCAAGTACAAGCGCCTGAAGCACCGCGGCGTGATCTGCGAGAAGTGCGGCGTTGAAGTCACGCAGACCAAGGTGCGTCGCGAGCGCATGGGTCACATCGATCTGGCCGCGCCCTGCGCCCACATCTGGTTCCTGAAGTCGCTGCCGTCGCGCCTGGGCCTCGTGCTCGACATGACGCTGCGCGACATCGAACGCGTGCTGTATTTCGAAGCCTACGTGATCACCGACCCCGGCATGACCCCGCTGAAGAAGTTCGGCATCATGTCCGAGGACGACTACGACGCGAAGCGCAAGGAATACGGTGACGAATTCGTCGCCAAGATGGGCGCCGAAGGCATCAAGGACCTGCTCGAAGGCATCGAACTCGACAGCGAGATCGAACGTTTGCGCGGCGACCTGACCGGCTCCGAAGTCAAGGTCAAGAAGAACTCCAAGCGCCTGAAGGTGCTGGAAGCCTTCCGCAAGTCGGGCATCAAGCCCGAGTGGATGGTGCTCGACGTGCTGCCCGTGCTGCCGCCGGACCTGCGTCCGCTGGTGCCGCTGGACGGCGGCCGCTTCGCGACCTCCGACCTGAACGACCTGTATCGCCGCGTCATCAACCGCAATTCGCGTCTGCGCCGCCTGCTGGAGCTGAAGGCTCCGGAAATCATCGCGCGCAACGAAAAGCGGATGCTGCAGGAAGCCGTCGACTCGCTGCTGGACAACGGCCGCCGTGGCAAGGCCATGACGGGCGCCAACAAGCGCGCGCTGAAGTCGCTGGCCGACATGATCAAGGGCAAGAGCGGCCGCTTCCGCCAGAATCTGCTGGGCAAGCGCGTCGACTACTCGGGCCGTTCGGTCATCGTGGTGGGCCCGACGCTCAAGCTGCACCAGTGCGGCCTGCCGAAGCTGATGGCGCTCGAGCTGTTCAAGCCCTTCATCTTCTCGCGCCTCGAAGCCATGGGCATCGCGACCACGATCAAGGCTGCCAAGAAGGAAGTCGAATCGGGCACGCCGGTGGTCTGGGACATCCTGGAAGAGGTCATCAAGGAGCACCCGGTCATGCTGAACCGCGCTCCGACGCTGCACCGTCTGGGCATCCAGGCCTTCGAACCCATCCTGATCGAAGGCAAGGCCATCCAGTTGCACCCGCTCGTCTGCGCGGCATTCAACGCCGACTTCGACGGCGACCAGATGGCTGTTCACGTGCCGCTGTCGGTGGAAGCGCAAATGGAAGCCCGCACGCTGATGCTGGCCTCCAACAACGTGCTGTTCCCGGCTTCGGGCGAACCGTCGATCGTTCCTTCGCAGGACGTGGTGCTGGGTCTGTACTACACGACCCGCGACCGCATCAACGGCAAGGGCGAGGGCCTGATCTTCTCCGACATCGGTGAAGTGCAGCGCGCGCTCGACGCCAACGAAGTCGAACTCACCGCCAAGGTGGCAGTGCGCATCACGGAATACACCAAGAACAAGGAAACCGGCGAATTCACGCCGTCGACCTCGCTCGTGGACACCACCGTGGGCCGTGCCCTGCTGTCCGAGATCCTGCCGAAGGGCCTGCCGTTCTCGAACATCAACAAGGCGCTGAAGAAGAAGGAAATCTCCAAGCTCATCAACGTCTCGTTCCGCAAGTGCGGCCTGAAAGAGACCGTCGTGTTCGCCGACAAGCTGCTGCAAAACGGCTTCCGTCTGGCGACCAAGGCCGGTATCTCGATTGCCATCGACGACATGCTGGTGCCCGCTGAGAAGCACGGCATCATCGAGCGCTCCGCCAAGGAAGTGAAGGAGATCGAGCAGCAGTACGTGTCCGGTCTGGTGACCTCCGGCGAACGCTACAACAAGGTGGTGGACATCTGGGGCAAGGCCGGCGACGAAGTGTCGAAGGTCATGATGGCCAAGCTGTCGAAGCAGCGCGTCATCGACCGCCACGGCAAGGAAGTCGAGCAGGAGTCCTTCAACTCGATCTACATGATGGCCGACTCGGGCGCCCGCGGTTCCGCGGCCCAGATTCGCCAGGTGGCCGGTATGCGGGGCCTGATGGCCAAGCCGGACGGCTCGATCATCGAGACGCCCATTACCGCGAACTTCCGCGAAGGCCTGAACGTGCTGGAGTACTTCATCTCCACCCACGGTGCCCGTAAGGGTCTGGCCGACACGGCGCTGAAGACGGCGAACTCGGGCTACCTGACCCGTCGTCTGGTCGACGTGACGCAAGACCTGGTCGTGACCGAGCAGGACTGCGGCACCCACGGCGGCTATCTGATGCGCGCCATCGTCGAAGGCGGTGAAGTGATCGAGTCGCTGCGCGACCGTATCCTCGGCCGCTCGGCTGCGGACGACGTGCTGCACCCGGAAAACCGCTCGGTGCTGCTGAAGGCCGGCGAGATGTTCGACGAAGACAACATCGAAGCGCTGGAAGCGCAAGGCGTCGACGAGGTCAAGGTCCGCACCGCGCTGACCTGCGAAACCCGCTTCGGCATCTGCGCGACCTGCTACGGACGCGACCTGGGCCGCGGCGGCCTGATCAACATCGGCGAAGCAGTCGGTGTGATCGCTGCGCAGTCCATCGGCGAACCCGGCACGCAGCTGACGATGCGTACCTTCCACATCGGTGGTGCCGCTTCGCGCGCTGCCATCGCTTCGAGCGTGGAAGCCAAGTCGAACGGCTCGATCGGCTTCAACGCCACGATGCGCTACGTGACCAACAGCAAGGGCGAGCTGGTCGTGATTTCGCGTTCGGGCGAGATCGTCATTCATGACGAGCACGGCCGTGAGCGCGAACGCCACAAGGTGCCGTACGGCGCGACCCTGACGGTCAAGGCCGACCAGCAGATCAAGGCCGGTCACGTGCTTGCCAACTGGGATCCGCTGACGCGCCCGATCATTACCGAGTTCGCCGGCAAGACGCAGTTCGAAAACGTCGAGGAAGGCCTCACGGTTGCGAAGCAGGTGGACGAAGTGACCGGTCTGTCGACCCTGGTGGTTATCGACCCGAAGCGCCGCGGCGCTGCCAAGGTCGTGCGCCCGCAGGTGAAGCTCATCGACGCCTCCGGCGCCGAAGTGAAGATCCCGGGCACCGACCACTCGGTGACGATCGGCTTCCCGATCGGCGCTCTGGTCCAGATCCGTGACGGTCAGGACGTGGGCCCCGGCGAAGTGCTGGCGCGTATTCCGGTCGAAGGCCAGAAGACCCGCGACATTACCGGCGGTCTGCCGCGCGTTGCCGAGCTGTTCGAAGCCCGTTCGCCGAAGGACAAGGGCATGCTGGCTGAAATGACCGGCACCGTGTCGTTCGGCAAGGAAACGAAGGGCAAGATCCGCCTGCAGATCACCGATCCGGAAGGCACCGTCTGGGAAGACCTCGTGCCGAAGGAAAAGAACATCCTGGTGCACGAAGGCCAGGTGGTGAACAAGGGCGAATCCGTGGTCGACGGCCCGGCGGACCCGCAGGACATCCTGCGCCTGCTGGGTTCGGAAGAACTGGCGCGCTACATCGTGGACGAAGTGCAGGACGTGTACCGCCTGCAGGGTGTGAAGATCAACGACAAGCACATCGAGGTGATCGTTCGCCAGATGCTGCGCCGCGTCGTGGTCGACAACATCGGCGACACGAGCTACATCTCCGGCGAACAGGTCGAACGCAGCGAAATGCTCAACACCAACGACGCCCTGCGCGCCGACGGCAAGATCCCCGCTACGTTCACCAACCTGCTGCTGGGTATCACGAAGGCGTCGCTGTCGACCGACTCGTTCATCTCGGCTGCTTCGTTCCAGGAAACGACGCGCGTGCTGACCGAAGCCGCGATCATGGGCAAGCGCGACGAGCTGCGCGGCCTGAAGGAAAACGTCATCGTCGGCCGCCTGATCCCCGCAGGCACCGGCATGGCTTACCACCAGGCCCGCAAGGTCAAGGACGCCATGGACGAAGCCGAGCGCCGCGCCATCGCCGAATCGGAAGCTGCCGAACTGGCAGGCTCCGCCGACAGCGATGCAACGGCCAGCACGGCTGACGCCAGCGAAGGCGCTGCGACCGAATAACTCGGTAGCATCACCGGCCATGACCGGTACACCACGCCCCCCGACCGCCTCCGGTTGGGGGGCGTTTTTCTTTGTGTTTTCAATGATGAGGCGTTGTCGTCGATGAGCGTATTGCCCGAATCGCTGACCAGCTGGATCGTGATCGCGGTCCTGCTGTTCTGGTTTGTCGGTGCCTATAACCGGCTGGTGCGTTTGCGCGCGGCCGTGCTGCAGGCCTACGGCCTGCTCGATGCGGCCCTGGGCAAGCAGCTCGATTTCGTGCAGGCCAGCATCACCGCTGCCCCACCAGTGGAAGCGTCGCCAACGGGTGAATCGCTGTCATCCATCGCGCCATTGCAGGCTGCGACCACCCAGCTCGCGACCCTGCTCGGCGCGACCCGGCTGCACCCGTTGGACACTGGCGTCATGGCCGCGCTGGCTACCGCGCTGCAGGTGTGGATCAATGCGTGGCGGCGCCAGCACCCGGACGATGTGACGGTGTTCGACGCCGATGGCACGCTGTCGCGGCCGGCGCAACTGCAGCCCGGGACCGAGGCCACGGTGCCCAGCGCCATCGAGCCGATCGCATGGCCCGAGCCTTCGGCCGCGGCGGAGATCGCGCGCAGCCAGTTCAACCAGGCGGTGGGGCACTACAACGCTGCGATCGCGCAGTTTCCGGCGCTGCTGGTGGCATGGGCCGTGCGTCTGCGTCCGGCGGCTCCGCTGCTCTGAGTTCGGCGCCCGGCGCGGTTCTTTCTTCTTTCCATTGCGCGGCGTCCGGCTTTACGGTCGCCCGTTACCATCGCCCCAACTTGTCAGAACTACCTTCCGATCCTTCCTCCGGCAGCAACAACGGTGCGCCGTCGCTGCAGCCCCCGCTCTGGCGCCAACTGCAACTGACCGCGGTGGCGCTGGCGTCGATTCGCGCCGGCACCTCGGGCTCGGTTGCCTTCGAGGCGGTCGAGCCTTCGCTGCGCCCCGGCGTGCAGGCGCTCGGCTTCCAGGTGCTGCGCTGGCTCGGCCGCGCCGAGGCCTTGCGCCGTCACCTGGCCAAGCGCACGCCGCCGCCGCTGCCCGATGCCCTGCTGTGCACCGCGCTGGCGCTGGCCTGGGACAGCGAACGTGCACCCTACGAACCTTTCACGCTGGTCGACCAGGCCGTCGAGGCTGCCAAGCGCAACCCGGCCACGCGGGCGCAGGCCAGCTTCATCAACGCCTGTCTGCGGCGCTTTTTGCGTGAGCGCGACGAGCTCGTGGCCGCCACCGACACAGAACCCGTCGCGCAATGGAACCACCCGCGCTGGTGGATCGAGCGCCTCAAGCGCGACCATCCGCGCGACTGGCAGCGGGTGCTGGCCGCCGACAACGCGCAGGCGCCGATGACGCTGCGGGTCAACGCCCAGAAATCGACCGTGGCTTCCTATCTGGCGGAGCTTGAAGCCGTCGGTCTCGGTGCGACACGCGTGGGCCTCAGCGGCCTGCAGCTGACGCGCGCACGTCCCGTGCAGCAGCTGCCCGGTTTTGCCGATGGCGCCAGCTCGGTGCAGGACTCCGCCGCGCAGATGGCCGCACCGCTGCTGCTCGAAGGCCTCTTGCCGACGAAGCCGGGTGCTGCGGCGCCGCTGCGCGTGCTCGATGCCTGCGCCGCCCCCGGTGGCAAGACCGCGCACCTGCTCGAAATGGCTGCCCCCGGGGCCATCGACGTGACCGCCCTGGAAGTCGATGCCGTCCGCAGCCGCCGCATCGACGAAACCCTGGCCCGCATCGGCCTCAGTGCCAAGGTGCTCGTCGCCGACGCGGGGCGTCCGGACCAATGGTGGGACGGCACACCCTTCGACGCCATCCTGCTCGACGCGCCATGCACCGCATCGGGCATCGTGCGGCGCCATCCCGATGTGCGCTGGCTGCGCCGCGAAAGCGATACGGCCCAGCTCGCAGCCCAGCAGGCCGCCCTCCTGGCCGCGCTCTGGCCGCTGGTGCGGCCCGGCGGCCGGCTTCTTTACTGCACCTGCTCCGTGTTCCGCGAAGAGGGTTCGCAACAAATTGATGCGTTTCTTGTACACAACACCGACGCACGATTGCTGCCATCGCCGGGCCATTTGCTGCCCCAAAGCGGGTCGAATGCCCGTGGCGTCCCGGACAATCCCTCTGGTGACCACGACGGTTTCTTCTACGCCCTGCTTGAGAAGCGCCCGCACTGAACGGCGCTGGCCGGCCTTGCTGGCCGTCCTGCTCTGGGCCTGGGCAATGTCGATGGTCTTGCTGCTGCCAGCCCCGGCGGCCGCCCAGGGCCGCAACGGCACGTCGATCACCCAGATGCGTCTCGAGCAGGCCGACGACGGCGTCTACTTCAGCGCTGCCGTGCAGTTCGAGCTGCCCTCGCTGGTGGAGGAAGTGCTCGACAAGGGCATCGCCATCTATTTCGTGGCCGAGGCCGAGCTCTACCAGGAACGCTGGTACTGGACCGACCGCAAGGTCGCCCAAGTTGCGCGCCACATGCGGCTGGCCTACCAGCCGCTCACGCGTCGCTGGCGGCTCAATGTGTCGGCGGCGCCGATGACCGGCGCGGCCGGCCTGGGCATCTCGCTGAACCAGAACTTCGACACCCTCGGCGACGCGCTCGACGCCATCAAGCGCATCGGCCGCCTGCGGCTGGGCGACCTGGCCGAGATCGGCGACGACCCGCAGCACCAGGTTACTTTCCGCTTCCGGCTCGACACCTCGCAGCTGCCGCGCCCGTTCCAGATCGGCGTGGTGGGGCAGGCCGACTGGAACATCGCCGCTGAACGCACGGCCAAGCTTCCGCTGGAGAAGCAGAAGTGAGCACTTCGGGGCGCAGCGGCGCAGCGGCCACGCCGGCCGCGCGCCGCGCGCGGGCCACGCGCTGGGCCATCGGTGTCGGTGCCGCGTTGGTCACGGCCATCGGCCTGGTGCTGATGTTCCTGCTGGCGCAGGCCACCAACAACCGCGCGCTGTACGAGCGCTACTACGTGCGCCTGTTCGGCATCAACGTCGTGGTGGCGGTGCTGCTGGTGCTGGTGATCGGCTGGGTTGCCTTCCGCCTGCTGCGGCGGCTGCGGCAGGGCAAGTTCGGCAGCCGGCTGCTCATCAAGCTGGCGGCCATCTTCGCGCTGGTGGGCGTGGTGCCCGGGGCGCTGGTCTACGTGGTGTCTTACCAGTTCGTCGCACGCTCCATCGAGAGCTGGTTCGACGTCAAGGTCGAGGGCGCGCTCGATGCCGGCCTCAACCTGGGGCGCGCCACGCTCGACTCGCTGTCCGACGACCTCGCCGCCAAGACGCGCGGCGCCAGCGCGCAGCTGGCGCAAGTGCCCGACACGAGCGCGGGCCTGGTGCTGGAACGCATCCGCGACCAGCTCGAAGCCACCGACGTGATCCTCTGGGCCGGCAACGGGCAACTGGTGGCCAGCGCTGGCTCCTCGCGCTTCCAGCTGAACCCCGAGCGGCCAACCGTGCAGCAGTTCCGCCAGGTCCGCCCCGAGCGCGCCGTCGCGCACGTCGAGGGGCTGGACGAAACCGCCGCGCCGGGCGCGACCCCGCCGGTGGCGAGCGTGCGCGCGCTCGCCATGGTGCAGAGGCCGGGCTTCGACTTCGACACCGCGCCGCGCTATCTGCAGGTCACGCGGCCGCTGCCGCCGGCCGTGGTCGCCAACGCGCTGGCTGTGCAGGAGGCCAACCGCGAATACCAGGAGCGGGCGCTCGCGCGCGAGGGCCTGCGCCGCATGTACATCGGCACGCTCACGCTGAGCCTGTTCCTCGCCGTGTTCGGTGCGGTGCTGCTGGCCGTGCTGTTCGGCAATCAGCTTGCGCGGCCGCTGCTCGTGCTGGCAGACGGCGTGCGCCAGGTGGCGGCCGGCGACCTGCGGCCCACCGCCGTGCTGCAGGGCAAGGACGAACTCGGCGGCCTCACGCGCTCGTTCGCCGTCATGACGCAGCAGCTGGCCGACGCCCGCGGCGCGGTCGAGAAGACCATGGGCCAGCTCGACGCCGCGCGCGCCAACCTGCAGACCATTCTGGACAACCTGACATCGGGCGTGATCGTGCTCGACGCCAAGGGCACTGTGCTGTCCACCAATCCGGGCGCGACCCGCGTGCTGCGCGCACCGCTCGCGGCCTACGAAGGCCGGGCGCTCGTCGATGTACCGGGCCTGGCCGAGTTCGGCGCCAAGGTGCAGCAACAGTTCGACGATTTTCTTGTCGAGCGCATGCAGCACGGCCTCGACCACTGGCAGCACGCTTTCGAGCTGCACGCTTCCGGCACCGACCTGCCGCAGCAGGACGGCGCCATCAACATAGTCGCGCGGGGCGCGGAGCTGCCCGGAGCCGCGCGGCTGCTGGTGTTCGACGACATCTCCGAAATCGTCTCGGCCCAGCGCGCACAGGCCTGGGGCGAAGTGGCGCGCCGCCTCGCGCACGAGATCAAGAACCCGCTCACGCCTATCCAGCTCTCGGCCGAGCGGCTCGAGATGAAGCTCTCGGGCAAGGTCCCGCCGCCCGAACAGGCCGTGCTCGTGAAGTCGGTGAAGACCATCGTCGACCAGGTCGATGCGATGAAGCGGCTGGTGAACGAGTTCCGCGACTACGCGCGCCTGCCCGCGGCCGACCTCAAGCCGGTGGACCTCAACGCCTTGCTGACCGACGTGCTCCAGCTCTACAACGCCGAGAGCCTGCCGATCACGCTGCGCTCAGAACTCGACGAGCGCTGCCCGCCCATCCGCGGCGACGCACAGCAGATCCGCCAGGTCATACACAACCTGTTGCAGAACGCGCAGGACGCCGCCGAAGCTGCCGCCAGCGGCACGGGCAAGGCCGGTGAGGTCGTCATCCGCACGCGGCTAGGCGATTCGGGGCAGCGCGTGCGCCTGACGGTGCAGGACAGCGGCCCGGGTTTTGCCGAAAATATTTTGAAGCGCGCCTTCGAGCCCTACGTAACCACGAAAACAAAAGGTACTGGTTTGGGCCTTGCGGTCGTGAAGAAAATCGCGGACGAGCACGGTGCGCGCATCGAGCTTTCCAACCGCGTCGTCGATGGGGCTGTAGCAGGGGCACAAGTCTCGCTATCATTCGCGCTGGCAGGCGAGCCGCGGGCAGCGGTCGCTCACACCGAAGATTCGAAGTCTTCCGCCGCCTGAGCCGCACGAATCTCCGTCGTCGCACAGGCGATGGATGGGCCAGCGGACCCTCAATACATTGCAGACACCAGCGCAAACAACAAGCAGCACTCATGGCAAACATTCTCGTGGTCGATGACGAGCTGGGCATCCGGGACCTGCTCTTCGAAATTCTCAATGACGAAGGCCACAACGTGGAGCTCGCGGAAAACGCCGCCGAAGCCCGCGCTGCGCGCCAGCGCGCACGGCCCGATCTCGTGCTGCTCGACATCTGGATGCCCGACACCGACGGCGTCACGCTGCTCAAGGAGTGGTCCACCGCGGGCCTGCTGAGCATGCCCGTCATCATGATGAGCGGCCACGCCACTATCGACACCGCAGTCGACGCCACGCGCATCGGCGCCTTCGCCTTCCTCGAAAAGCCCATCACCATGCAGAAGCTGCTCAAGGCAGTGGAGCAGGGCCTGGCGCGCGAGAGCGCACGCCGCGCCGCGGCAGGCGTGGTGCCCGCGCCGGTCACCGGCAACCAGGCGGCCGCTATCACGACGACAGGCGACAGCCTGCTGATGGCCTCGCTCGCTTCCGTGCCCGTGGTCGACGCCGGCCCGCAATCGACGCAGAGCTTCGACCTCGACCGCCCGCTGCGCGATGCGCGCGATGGTTTCGAGAAGGCGTACTTCGAGTTTCACCTCGCGATGGAGAACGGTTCGATGACCCGCGTCGCCGAGAAAACCGGTCTCGAACGCACCCATCTGTACCGCAAGCTCAAACAACTTGGCGTCGATCTTTCAAGAGGGCGCAGAAGCGCTGTATAATTTAGGGCTGCACACAAATGCAATGGCCCGGTAGCTCAGTTGGTAGAGCAGCGGATTGAAAATCCGCGTGTCGGTGGTTCGATTCCGCCCCAGGCCACCATATTCCGCAAGGCGCTACAACTTTCGAGGTTGTAGCGCCTTTTTGCTTTTGCGCTAGCAAATCGGCGTCATTGCGGCACCTGTTCGCGTAGCAGGGCGCCACGCAAGGAGTTGATCGTGCCGTCCGCGGCTTCGATGGGCCGCTGCAGTTCCTCATTGACGAGGCGGATCAACGCGCCGAGTTCGGAGCGGGTTGGATAGACCTCTTCGCAATCATTCACCTGCTGTGGAAAGATAAGCTTCTCGAGGCATGCATATGCGCAGTGCACGTCGCGAATGTTTTCGATGTCGTCGCCTGCTTGCAGCGCGCATGATTCGGGGTTGTGCTGAAGAGAGTGTGACGGTGGCGCTGCGTCGGGCGCCGCAGCGGGTTCTTCGACGGAATGAGGGAGCGTGCGCGTGAACGGGCGAGCGGATCTGGCCATGCGTGCCTGATACGGCGCAACAAGCAGCTCATCACCATATTGGATATGGCCGCTTGCCGGCAGCTATGGATCGATTGAGCGGGCGTTGCTGCCTCGGTCCACGCGGTGGTCATGGTGGCCGCGGCGTTTGCGCTCGGTCTGGGCTTTCTCCAGCGTCTCCTGGCTTTTCTTGGCAGCCGCCTCGCAGCGCTCGTGCAGCGCAATCAACTCCCTGTCCGTGAGTTTCTCGATGCCGATGAAGTCATCCTCCGCGTTGGAGGAGCGGATCAGTTCGTCCAGCTTGGTCTGCAAGGCCACACCATCGCGGTTCTGGGTGTTCTGAATGAGGAAGACCATCAGGAAGGTGACGATGGTGGTGCCCGTGTTGATCACGAGTTGCCATGTCTCCGAAAAGCCGAAGAACGGCCCCGAAACCGCCCAGGCCACGACAACGGCCACACAGATCAGAAAGGCCGCCGGGCTGCCGGCCATGCGCGCGAAGGTGTTGGCGAAGGAGTCGAAGAGTCGTTCCATGGGCTTGTTCTCCAGTGCGGGGCGATGCTGGCGCCGTTGCGCGCGCGGATACGTCAGCCGACGCCGTCTCTCGCGCCATCGCAATGCCCGTGGCGCTGTCGGCCAGAGGCGCCGGGGCAGGCCCTCGCCGGGACAGGCGCTCGCTAGGCTACTCCAGCACCAGCTGCGTCTGCGTGACGACCGCGCACAGCTTGCCGTCGGCATTGGTGACCGAGGTTTGCCACACATGCGTCGTGCGCCCGCGATGCAGCGCCATGCAGGTGCCCGTGACGGTAGTGCCGAGGCGCGCGCCCGCGATGAACTTGGTGCTCGAATCTGTGGTCGTCGTGCGCTTGCCTTCGGGCAGGTTGGCGATGGTGCCGACCGCACCCAGCGTGTCGGCGAAGGCCATGTGGGCGCCGCCGTGCAGGATGCCGCCAGCGGTGCACAGGTCTTGCCGCACCTCCATCTGCGCGACCACGCGGTCGGGTGCGAGCTCGGTGAGCCGTACGCCCATCAGGCCGGGGAAGATCGTGTCCAGCAGTTTCTGGATCGCGGCGATGTCGTGCATGGATGTCTCCTTGGTTTGTCGAGGAGGCTCCATTCTGAATAGATAAGCGCCACGGCCGCTGCGCGATGTCCGGTCAGGCCCTTCGCTTGAACATCGCGGACGCTCCGCTGGCCTGCGCCACATCATCGGCCGACGCCAGCAGCACCGGTCCCAGTTCGAGCATGCGTTCCTCGGTCAGTCGCACCAGCGGCCCTGCGATGGTGATGACGCCGATCACCGCGCCGTTGCCGATGCGCACCGGCGCGGCCATGGCCGTCATTGCCGGCGCGAACACCTCGCTGATCATCGCGAAGCCGCGCTTGCGTGCCGCGCGCAGATACGCCAGCAGCGCTTTCACGGTGGTTGGCGCCTTCGGGCCGTAGTCCTCGGGCTTGCCGAAGCCCTGCTTGGCCACGAGTTGCAGCGCCTGCTCGTCCGTCATCGTCGACAGCCAGGCGTGGCCGGCGGAACTGCAGGAGAGGTTCACCGAAAGGCCCATGTCCGGGTCGTAGCGCAGGCCGCGCGTTGCACCCTGCGCCTTGGCGACGAAGGTGAGCTCGTCGCCGTCGACCACCGCCAGCCGCACCAGTTCGCCCGATTCGGCGGCGAGCCGGTCGAGCAGCGGCTGCGCCACGTCGACGATGCCGCTGTTGCTGAGGAAGCTCAGGCCCAGCGACACCAGCTTGATCGTGAGCATGTAGTCGCCGTGGCTCTGGTCCTGCCGCACATAGCCGCAGCGGATGAGCTCGGTCAGCAGGCGGTGCGTGGCGCTCAGCGGCATTTCCAGCTCGGCCGACAGTGCCGACAGCGCGCGGCCTTCGGGGTGGCCGGCCAGGTGTTCGAGGACCTTGAAGCTGCGTTCGAGTATGGCTGTCATGACGTCACTCTAGCGCTTTTGCCAAGTGTTTTCACTAGTGGAAATATTTTCCAATTCCGTCCTAAGATCGCGCCGCCCTTGCACCTTCACACAGTTGGAGATCACATCTTGAGAACGCTTCATCGCCAGCTGGCAGCGGCCGGCCTGACCCTCGCCCTGGCCATTCCCGCGTTCGCGCAGGGCGTGCAGGACCGTGTGATCCGCTTCGGCCACCTCAACAACGCCGACCACCCCGTGAGCTTCGGCGTGAAGCGTTTTGCCGAGCTGCTCGCGGCCAAGAGCGGCGGCAAGATGAAGGTGCAGGAGTTCCCGGCCTCGCAGCTGGGCAACGAGATGCAGCAGCAGTCGGCGCTGCAGGGCGGTGTGCAGCAGATGTCGGCACCGGCCACCACGTCGCTCGCGGGCATCGTCAAGGAGTTCGGCCTTGTCGACTTCCCGTTCGCGGTGGGCAGCTTCGCGCAGGCCGATGCGCTGCTCGACGGCCCGCTGGGCCAGGCGTTGATCGCGAAGCTGCCGGAGAAGGGGCTGGTGGCGCTGGGCTACTGGGACCTGGGCTTTCGCAACGTCACCAACAGCAAGCGGCCCATCACCAGGCATGAAGACCTCGAAGGCCTGAAGATCCGCGTCATTCCGAACCCCGTGTTCCTCGAAACCTTCAAGGCTTTCAAGGCCAACCCGGTGCCGATGCCTTTCGCCGAGCTGTACGGCGCGCTCGAGTCGAAGGCGGTCGATGGCCAGGAGAACCCGTACGCGGTGATCCTGTCGAACAAGTTCTACGAGGTGCAGAAGTTCGTGAGCGCCACGAACCATGTGTATGCGGCCAACATCGTGCTGGTCAGCAAGAAGTTCTGGGACTCGCTGAGCCCCGCCGAGCAGAAGATGATGCGCGAGGCCGCCGACGAAGCGCGCGGCTACCAGCGCCAGGTGAGCCGCGCCGCCGCGCAGCGCGCAGTAGGTGACTTGCAGGCCAAGGGTGCGCAGTTCAACGAGCTCGCGCCCGCCGAGCAGGCCCGCATGCGGCAGATTGCCAAGCCTGTCACCGAGCGTTTCGCCGCGAGCTATGACCCCGCCATCGTCAAGCTCTACACCGACGAACTCGCGCGCATCCGCAAGCAGTAAGACCTCCGACCGAAGGCGCCCCATGAAGATCCTCGTCCTGCACGGCCCCAATCTCAACCTGTTCGGCCGCCGCGAACCCCACATCTACGGCAAGACCACGTTGACCGAAATCAATGCGCAGCTGCAGCTGCTCGCCACCGAACTCGGCGTGACGCTGGACATCCTCCAGTCGAACCACGAAGGCGACCTGATCGACTTTTTGCACACCCACATCGACGAGGCTCAGGGTGCGCTGGTCAACCCGGCCGGCCTGACGCAGCACGGTGTGCCGCTGCACGACGCGATCAAGGCCATGCCGTTCCCGATCATCGAGGTGCACATGTCCAACATCGCCGCGCGCGAGACATGGCGTGCGCATTCGATCATCTCGCCGGCCGTGAAGGGCACGGTCCAGGGCCTGGGTCCGCAGTCGTACCTGGCCGCGTTGCGCGCACTGGTCGAGATGCACAGGCAGGCCGCGCCGGCCTGAGCAGGGAACACGCCCATGAATCGATGGATCGACCGGTGCTGCGCCGGCATCGAAGCCCTGATCGCAGCCGCGCTTGCGGTCATGGTCGTGCTGGTCTTCGGCAACGTGGTGCTGCGCTACGGCTTCAATTCGGGCATTACCCTGTCCGAGGAAGTCTCGCGCTGGCTCTTCATCTGGATGACTTTTCTCGGTGCGGTCGTCGCGCTGAAGGAGCACGGCCACCTGGGCGTCGACATGGTGGTGCAGAAGCTGCCACCCATCGGCAAGAAGATCTGCCTCGCGGTGGGGCACGTGGTGATGCTCTACATCGTGTGGCTGCTGTTCCAGGGCAGCACGGCGCAGACGCGCATCAACTGGGACGTGACCGCGCCGGTCACCGGCGCCTCGATGGCGGTGGTGTACATGTCAGGCGTGGTGTTCTCGGTGCTGGCCGCGTTCATCCTCATGCTCGACCTGCTGCGCCTGCTCACCGGGCGCATTGCCGAGAGCGACCTGGTGATGGTGCAGGAGTCCGAAGAAGCGGTACAGCTGCAGCAGATCCTCGGTTCGCAAGACAGCGCCGCGCAAGGCGATGCACAACAGGGAGCACGCAAGTGACCATCGTCGTCTTCGTGGGCTCGCTGCTCCTGGCCATGGCGATGGGCATTCCCATCGCGTTCTCGCTGCTGGCCAGCGGCGTCGCGCTGATGTGGCACCTTGATCTGTTCGACGCGCAGATCCTCGCGCAGAACGTGATCGGCGGCGCCGACAGCTTTCCGCTGCTGGCCGTTCCGTTCTTCATGCTGGCCGGCGAGATCATGAACGTGGGCGGCCTCTCCAAGCGCATCGTCGACTTCGCGCTCGCGCTGGTCGGCCATGTGAAAGGCGGCCTTGGCTACGTGACCATCATGGCGGGTTGCCTGCTCTCCGCGCTCTCGGGGTCGGCCGTGGCCGACGCGGCCGCGCTGACGGCGCTGCTGCTGCCGATGATGGTCAAGGCGGGCCATGACAAGGCGCGCGCGGGCGGGCTCATCGCGGCCACCGGCGTGATCGGCCCGGTGATCCCGCCGAGCATCGGGCTCGTGATCTTCGGCGTGGCGGCCAACGTCTCGATCTCCAAGCTGTTTCTCGCGGCCATCGTGCCGGGCCTGCTGATCGGCGGCGCGCTGTGGATCACCTGGGCGTGGCTGGTGCGGCGCGAGAAGATCGTGCCTCCGCCTCGCAAGTCGGGCGCCGAAATCTTCACCGCATTTCGCAAGGCGCTGTGGGCGCTGATGCTGCCGGTGATCATTCTCGTGGGCTTGCGCATGGGCGTGTTCACGCCGACCGAGGCGGCCGTGGTGGCCGCCGTCTATGCGCTTTTCGTGTCGATCGTGGTCTATCGCGAGCTGAGCTGGAAGGATCTCTACGCGGTGTTCGTGGGTGCGGCCAAGACCAGTGCCATCGTGATGTTCCTGATCGCCGCGGCCATGGTGAGCGCATGGCTCATCACGGTGGCCGACCTGCCTTCGAAGGTGGTGGGGCTGCTGCAGCCCTTCATGGGCAATCAGATCCTGCTGATGATCGCGATCATGGTGCTGGTGATGATCGTGGGCACCGCGATGGACATGACGCCGACCATCCTGATCCTCACGCCCGTGCTGATGCCCATCGTGAAAGCTGCGGGCATCGACCCGGTCTACTTCGGCGTGCTCTTCATCATCAACAACTCGATCGGCCTGGTCACGCCGCCGGTGGGTACGGTCCTCAACGTGGTGGCCGGCGTCGGAAAGATCTCGATGGACGACGTCACGCGCGGCGTGGTGCCTTTCATGATCGCCGAGTTCGCCGTCATGTTCCTGATGGTGCTGTTCCCGTGGCTGGTGACGGGGCCGGCCAGGTTGTTCCACGGATAGACATATACATACAAGGAGACATTGCCATGAAGAAGCCTTCGATGCTGAAACTGCTGGTTGCCGCTGTCGCGTTGTTCGCCATGTGCGGCGCCGGTGCGCAGGTCAAGGAGCGAACGCTCAAGTTCGCGTTCCAGAACCAGACCGGCCATCCGCAGGCGCAGGGCGCGCAGAAGTTCGCCGACCTCGTGGCCGCCAAGTCGGGCGGCAAGATCACCGTCAAGCTGTTCGCGGGCGGCGCGCTCGGCGGCGATCTTCAGACCGTGTCGGCGCTGCAGGGCGGCACGGTCGAACTCACGGTGCTGAACGCGGGCATCCTCTCGGCGCAGGTCAAGGAGTTCGCGGCCTACGACTTTCCGTTCCTGTTCAACAGCGGCAAGGAGGCCGATGCGGTCACCGACGGACCCTTCGGCCAGAAGCTGATGGCCAGGCTGGAAGACAAGGGCCTGCACGGCCTGGGCTACTGGGACCTGGGCTTTCGCAACCTCACCAACAGCAAGCGGCCGATCGTGAAGGCGGACGACATCGCGGGGCTGAAGATCCGCGTGATCCAGTCGCCGATCTACATCGATCTGTTCGGTGCGCTGGGCGCGAACGCCACCCCGCTGCCGTTTCCCGAGCTGTATCCGGCCCTCGACCAGAAGGCGGTCGACGGGCAGGAGAACCCGAACACCACCATCCTGTCGTCCAAGTTCGCCGAGGTGCAGAAGTACATCACCCAGACCCGGCACATCTACAACCCGCAGGCGCTGTTGATCAGCAAGAAGACCTGGGACGGCATGAGCGCGGAAGAGAAAAAGATCATCACCGAGGCGTCGGCCGAATCGACCGCGTTCCAGCGCGAGGCCTCGCGCGGCGCCGCCGACAGCGCGCTCGACGCATTGAAGAAGGCGGGCATGACCGTGTCGGAGCTGCCGCCCGAAGAGATGGCGAAACTGCGCACGAAGGTGAAGCCGGTCATCGACAAGTACTCGGCCTCGGTCGGCGAGGCCACCGTGAAAGAGCTGATGGCCGAGATCGACAAGGTGCGCAAATAGGCGGGGGGCTCAGCCGGCCGTTGCGCGTCGCAGTGCCGCGCGCGCCAGCAGGCGTGTCGAGTCGAGTGTCGGAAGCGCCGAGTTGCAGTCGTTCAGCACCAATGGCAGTTCGGTGCAGCCCAGCGCCACAGCGTCGCAGCCGCGCGCCTTCAGGCCTTCGATCATCTGCTGCAGCACCGCGGTTGACTCGGGCCGGACCACGCCGCGCACCAGTTCGTCCATGATGATGCGGCCGAGCATTGCACGCTCATCGGCATCAGGCCGCACGGCTTCCAGTCCGGCGGCCGACAGCGCCTGCGGGTAGACCTCGCTGTCGACCAGCCAGCGCGTGCCCAGAACGCCCACTCGGCGAAAGCCCCGCGACACTGCCGCAGCTGCAACCACCTCGGCGATGTGGAGCCACGGCAGCGGCGACTGCGGCAGCACCCGATGCATCGCCTGGTGGATCGTGTTGTCGGGGCAGATCAGAAAATCAGCGCCAGCCGCCGCGAGCTTGCCCGCCGACGACAGCATCAGTTGCGCGACGCCGTCGATGTCGCCGCGATCGAGGCAGTCCACGTACGCGGCGAGCGAGTGCGTGTGCATTGAAACTTCGGGGTGCGCGTGGGCCTGGCCCATGTGCTGCGCGCCTTCGACGCACAGCGTGCGATAGCAGAGCGCAGCGCCTTCGGCCGAGCAGCCGACGATGCCAATGTGCAGTGGCATGGAAGAAATCTCCGAAAGAGAAACAGCAGGGCGAACGATGTTCTCACGGCCGTCGCGACACTGCCATGCCCGCATGGCGGTCGAGCCGTAGCGTCATCAGTGTCGCGATGGCCATCAGCAGGCCGACCACGTACCAGGCGTGATGGAAATCCGCGAGTTGCACCGCCGGCGCGCCGCGCAGCGCCTTCGAAGCGCCGAGCACCATCGCGCCCAGCGCCACGCCGAGCGCGAGCGAAACCTGCTGCAGCATCGTGCCAAGCGTGCTCGCGCCGGCGCGGGATTCGTCGGGCACGTCGGCAAAGGCCAGCGTGTTGATGGCCGTGAAGTTCATCGAGCGCGCCATGCCCGCGATGAAGAGCAGCACGCACACCCACGGCAACGGATCGCCCGGCGACAGCAGCCCGCAGCCGAACAGCGTGGCGGCGCAGATCGCACCGTTCACCGTCAGCACATTGCGAAAGCCGAAGCGCCGCAGCACCGCCGTGGTGGCGCTCTTCATCACGAGGTTGCCGCCCATGTACACCAGCAGCATTGAGCCCGCCTGAAACGCGTTCATGCCGAAGCCGATCTGGAACATCAGTGGCAGCAGGAAAGGCGAGGCGTTGATGGCGATGCGCGAGACAAAACCGGCCGTCGCGGTGGCCAGCGCATAGGTCGGCACCGCCAGCGCGCGCAGGTCGAGCAGGGGCGCTGTGGTGCGTCGCGCATGGCGCACCGCGGCGGCTGCGGCCACGGCGCCGGCTGCCAGCAGGCCGAGGGTGGCGGCCGAGCCCGGCTGCTGCCCGCCCAGGCGCGTGAGGCCTTCGACGAGCGCGGCCAGCGCAACGGCGGTGAGCACGAAGCCGACTGCGTCGAAGCGCGTCGGGGCCACGTCGGTGCGGCGGGGGAACAGCCGCATGATCAGCCACAGGCCCACGAGGCCCAGCGGCACGTTCAGCAGGAAGATCCAGCGCCACGAGGCATGCGTTGCGATGAGCCCGCCCAGCGGCGGGCCGATCACCGGCGCAATGAGCCCCGGCCAGGTGATGGTGCCGATGGCCTCTATCAGCCGGTGCTTCGGCGTCTCGCGCAGCACCACGAGCCGCCCCACCGGCGACATGAAGGCCGCCGCCGCCCCCTGCAGCACACGCGCCGCAACGAACACCTCGAAGGTGGGCGCCAGCCCGCAGGCGAGCGAGGCCACGGTGAAGGTGCCAACCGCGAGCGCAAACACCCGCCGCGCCCCGAAGCGCCCGGCGCACCAGCCCGCCGCCGGCACCAGCGCCGCCATCGCGATCAGGTAGACCGTGACGCCCAGGCTCGCGTCCAGCGCGCCCATGCCGAAGCCGGCTCCGATGGCCGGCAGCGCGGTAACGATGATGGTGGCGTCCAGCGTCTCCATGAAGAAGGCGGCCGCCACCGTGAGTGCGATGCGCTTGGAGGCGCTGTCCGTGGCCGCTGCCGGCTGGGCGTTGTCGTTCATGCGGCAAGTCTGACATCGTTGAATGAGGGCTAGGGTTTTCCCCGAGGCGTTGATCCGGTGGATCGGACGGGCGTTGCCCGCGCCATCCGGATCGTCGGCGGGTCGCGGTTCGCGTGCTCACCAAAAGGCTCATCAAATCAAGGACTTAGCGCGCGTCTCGCCTCGTGCGGCCCGTGGCATGTCGATTGCTCAACCACGGGGCCGGCCGCGCGCCCCGCTGCGGAGCCTGGCCACGAAATTGGAGACAACCCGATGAGCCACCCCGTGGAACACACCACCGCACCCAAGCCCTTCTACAAATCCCTGTATTTCCAGGTCATCACGGCCATCGTGCTCGGGGTGTTGCTGGGGCATTTCTATCCTGACACCGGCGCTTCGATGAAGCCGCTGGGCGACGGCTTCATCAAGCTGATCAAGATGATCATCGCGCCGATCATCTTCTGCACGGTGGTGGTGGGCATCGCCGGCATGGAAGACATGAAGAAGGTCGGCAAGACCGGCGGCCTGGCGCTGCTGTACTTCGAGGTCGTGAGCAGCATCGCGCTGGTGGTGGGCCTCGTCATCATCAACATCGTGAAGCCGGGCGCGGGCATGAACGTCGACGTGAGCCAGCTCGACACCAAGAGCATTGCGGCCTACACCGGCCCGGGCAAGATGCAGAGCACCACCGACTTCCTGCTCAACATCATTCCTAACACGGTGGTCGATGCCTTTGCCAAGGGCGAGATCCTGCAGGTGCTGCTGATCGCGGTGATGTTCGGCTTTGCGCTGCACAAGTTCGGCGGCCGCGGCACGCTGGTGTTCGATGTGATCGAGAAGGGCTCGCACGTGCTCTTCGTGATCGTCGGCTACATCATGAAGGTCGCGCCCATCGGCGCCTTCGGTGCCATGGCCTTCACCATCGGCAAGTACGGCGTGAGCTCGCTGCTGCAGCTGGGCCAGCTGATGGCCACCTTCTATGCCACCTGCCTGTTCTTCATCTTCGTGGTGCTGGGGCTCATAGCAAGGTTCCACGGCTTCAGCATCTGGAAGTTCATCAAGTACATCAAGGAAGAGCTGCTGATCGTGTTGGGCACCTCGTCGAGCGAGTCGGTGCTGCCGCGCATGATGGCCAAGCTGGAGAACCTGGGCGCGAAGAAGTCGGTGGTCGGGCTGGTGGTGCCCACGGGCTACTCGTTCAACCTCGATGGCACCTCGATCTACCTGACGATGGCGGCCGTGTTCATCGCGCAGGCGACCAACACCGACATGTCGCTGACGCAGCAGCTCACGCTGCTGGCCGTGCTGCTGCTCACTTCGAAGGGCGCGGCGGGCGTCACGGGCAGCGGCTTCATCGTGCTGGCGGCCACGCTGTCTGCGGTGGGCCATGTGCCGGTGGCGGGGCTCGCGCTCATCCTGGGCATCGACCGCTTCATGTCGGAAGCCCGTGCGCTGACTAACCTGATCGGCAACGGCGTGGCCACCATCGTGGTCGCCAAGTGGACCGGTGACCTCGACACCGTGCGCATGCACCAGCACCTGGACCAGGAAAGCACGGTGGAAGCCGACGAGCCCGAGCGCGTGCTCGATGCCACCGAGGCGCACATGCCCGCCAGCCCGGCACGACAGGCCTGACGCCTTCCTTACCGGCCCCGCGAAAGCGGGGCGGCGCAGGGCCATCGGGCTGCCACCGATGCGGACGGCCCGGCCTTGTGCAATAACGCTCCCATGATTTCAAGGGAGCCGGCCCGGCGTTTCGATGGACCTACCGACAATGCCAGGGGATGGCGCGGCCTGCCGCGCTGGTGCGGCGCACTGGCCCTGGTGGCCGTGGCCGCCTTCGCAGGCCACCAGATCGCCATGCAGGCCGGCCTGGCGCGCCTGCGCGAGGCGGCCGAGCACCGGCTCGACATGCTCGCGACCGGGCTCGACGCCGACCTGGCCCGCTTCGACTACCTCCCCGCGCTGCTTGAGATGACGCCCGTCGTGCCGGCGTTGCTCGGCACGCCGACCGACACGCGGCTGCGCGACGTGGTCAACCGCTACCTCGACGGCGTCAACGCCACGGCCGGCGCCGAGATGCTCTATGTGCTCGACGCCGCCGGCACCTCGCTGGCCGCATCCGACTGGGACAAGCCCGGCACCACCGTCGGGCAAGACCTGTCGTTCCGGCCCTACGTGATCGATGCGCTGGGGCAGGGCAGGGGCCGCTTCTACGGCGTGGGCATCACCAGCAAGCGGCCGGGCTACTACCTTTCGTATGCGTTGCGCCGCGGCCAGTCCGCGCGCGGCGTGGTGGCCGTCAAGATCAACCTCGAAGAGACCGAGCGCGCCTGGCGCAAGCTGCCGGGCGACGTGGCGCTGATCGACCAGCGCGGCGTGGTCATTCTTTCCACGCGCGACGACATCAAGTTCCGTCCGCTGCTGCCGCTCGATGCGCTGCAGCGCGCCGAGGTGCTGCGCTCGCGCCCCTACGGCGAGGCCACCCTGCAGCCGCTGCAGTGGACGCAAAAGGAGGCGCTCGATCGCGATGTGCAGGTGATCTCGCTCGACGGCGTGGACCAGCTTGCCTCGGCCCGCACCCTGCGTGGCGCGCCGTGGCAGCTGGTGGTGCTCGACGACCTGGCACCGCTGCGCGTGGCGGCGCGCAATGCGGCCATTACTGCCAGCCTCGCGATGGCGGTGCTGCTGCTAGTGGCCGTCGCGCTGTGGCAGCGCCGCCGCGCGGTACGCCAGAAGCTGGCCAACCAGGCGGCGCTGCAGGCGGCGCACGACACGCTCGAATCGACCGTGGTGGCGCGCACCGCGCAGCTGCGCGCCGCACAGGGCGAGCTGGTGCATGCCGGCAAGATGGCCGCGCTGGGCCAGATGTCGGCCGGCGTGGTGCACGAACTCAACCAGCCGCTCACGGCCATGCGCACGCTGTCTGAAAGCGCCACCATCCTGCTCGACAAGAGCCGCCTGGACGACGTGCGCGGCAACCTCGAGCGCATCCGCGGCATGGTCGACCGGCTTGCGCGCCTGACCTCGCAGCTGCGAACCTTCGCCTACAAGGGCGAGCTGCCGCTGGCGCCAGTGCAGCTGTCGCATGCCATCGCCGACGCGCAGGTGATCGTCGCCGAGGCCTCGAAGAAGCAACGCGTGACCATCGAGGTCGACGTGCAACCCCCGGCGCTGAGCGTCATGGCGGAAGACGCAGCCCTGGGCAGCGTGCTCGCGAACCTGATGCGCAACGCCATCGACGCCATGCAGGACGCGCCGGTCCGCACGCTGCGCCTGGAGGCGCGGCCGAAGGAGGGGCGAGTGCTCCTGTCGGTGACAGACACCGGCTCGGGCATTCGCCCCGACATCCTGCCGCGCCTGTTTGAACCCTTCGTCACCGGCAAGGCCGCGGGCTCGGGGCTGGGCCTGGGGCTCGTGATCTCGGCACAATTGGTGCGGTCCATGGACGGCTCGCTGCGCGCGGCCAACTTGGACAGCGGCGGGGCATGCTTCGTCATCGACCTGCCTGCCGCCATTGCCGTGATCCACACCCCGCCTGTCCCATCCCATTCCCCCCTTTCCATTGCACAACAGGAGTGACCCCCAAGTGAGCGAAGCCCCTGCCATCCGGGTGCTGCTGGTCGAGGACGACGAAGACGTCCGCATCAGCACGACCCAGGTGCTGACCCTGGCCGGTTTCGAGGTCGAATCCTTCGCGAGCGTCGAGCGCGCGCGGCCGCACATCGGCTTTGGCGTGCCGGCCGTCGTCATCAGCGACGTGCGCCTGCCGGGACTGAGCGGCACCGAGTGGCTGCCCGAGCTGCGCAACGTCGATGCCGAACTGCCCGTGATCCTGGTCACCGGCCACGGCCACATCGCAATGGCCGTGCAGGCCATGCGCGAGGGCGCCTACGACTTCATCGAAAAGCCTTTCAGCTCCGAACGGCTGGTGGCCATCGTGCGCCATGCCATCGAGCGCCGGCAGCTCAGCCTGCAGGTGCGCGCGCTGCGCGACGCGCTGGAGAACTGGCAGGGCATCCAGTCGGTGCTGATCGGCCGTTCGGCGCAGATGCAGCAAGTGCGCCAGACCGTGAAGACGCTGGCCGAGACTTCAGCCGACGTGCTGGTGTACGGCGAGACCGGCACCGGCAAGGAGCTGGTCGCGCGCTGCCTGCACGACCACAGCGCGCGCCGCCGGCAGCATTTCGTGCCGCTCAATTGCGGCGGCCTGCCCGAGTCGCTGGCCGAGAGCGAGCTGTTCGGCCACGAGGCCGGCGCCTTCACCGGCGCCAGTCGCATGCGCGTGGGCAAGTTCGAATACGCCAGCGGCGGCACGCTGTTCCTCGACGAGATCGAGAGCATGCCGATGGCGGTGCAGATCAAGCTGCTGCGCGCGCTGCAGGAGCGAAGCATCGAGCGCATCGGCTCCAACAAGACCATTCCATTCGACTGCCGCGTGGTGGCCGCGAGCAAGGACGACCTGAAGGCCATGAGCGACCAGCAGAAGTTCAGGGCCGACCTGTACTACCGCTTGGGCGTGGCCTTCATCGAGCTGCCGCCGCTGCGTGAGCGGCGCGAAGATATTCCACTGCTGTTCGAACACTTCACCCTGCAGGCCGCGAGCCGCTACGAGCGCCCCGCGCCGCTGCTGAGCAACGCGCAGCTGGCCGACCTGATGGCCTACGCCTGGCCCGGCAACGTGCGCGAGCTGCGCAACGTGGCCGACCGCTTCGTGCTGGGCCTGCTCGGCGAGCGCCTGACGCAGACGCGCGGCGGCAACAGCGCCGAAGGCGTGCCCGCCTTGCCGCGCGGGTTGCCTCAGCAGGTGGAGTCGTTCGAACGCGCGGTGATCGTCGAGGAACTGCGCCGCCAGCACGGCGACCAGCCGGCCACGGCCGCCGCGCTGGGCATTGCGCGCCAGACACTGCACGACAAGGTGCGCAAGCTGGGCGTGACAGTGGACGAGTTCAAGTAGCGCACCGTACGCACCTCAGGCCTGGAATTGGTAGCCGGTGCCCCTGACGGCGTGCAGCGGCAGCGACATGCCCGCCGCAAGCGCCTTGCGCCGCAGGCGGCTGACCACCGCGTCCACGCGCTGAAGGTCGAAATTCTCGAGATCACCGCCGAGCGCGGTGGCGAGCTGCGAGCGGTCGACGGGCTTGTTGCGCTGCTTGAAGAGGCAAGCCACGATGGCCCGCTCCGACATGGTCAGGCGAAGCGCCCGCCCGTCGGGGTCGCAGAGGATCCAGTCGCCTTCCTTGAGCGTCCAGCGTCCCGTGCCGCGCGGGGCAGCCGGTGGTTGCGCCCGTTCGGCGCTGCTCTTCGATGCCTTGATGCGCCGGTAGACACCTTCGAGCGTGGCCGCGAGCTCTTCGGCATGCACCGGCTTCACGAAATAGGCGTCGGCGCCGCCGCGCAAGCCGCGAACGCGGTCGTTGAGTTCGCCGCGCGCGGTAGCGAACACGATGCCGACGTTGCTCGCGGAACGCAGGTGCTGGGCAATCGAAAATCCGTTCTCGTCCGGCAGTTCGATGTCGATGACGACGATGTCGCAGCGGCTGACGGCATAGGCCCGGTAGAACTCGGAGGCCGTCGAGAATCCCGAGGCTACGAAGCCCAGCTGGTTGAGGCTGTAGACAAGCGCTTCCTGAAGGTCTTCTTCGTCTTCGATCAGATAGACGACTATTTTTTTATCGGTGTCGGGTCTTGTGGTCATGGTGCGCCTCTCTTCGGTTTTTCGGGATCGAGAGTGCTGGGCGTCGAAGGTAAGCCGGATATATCAATAGCATGAAAACAAAACCCTGCCTTGTTCTTTTTTTCGCAGTATTGCTTTGGCTGTTTTCTCAGGGCGCGGAAGCTCTTGTTCTGCAGGAAAGCAAAGGGCAGGAAGGGCCGATTTCGTTGGCTGGGGAAGCGGAAATATTCCGGGATGCATCCGGGAATATCAACATCGAGGACATCTTATCGACAGATGGAGGCATAAAGTTTATACCCAGGGATGTCCGTTATCTCCAGAAGCACTCGGACGACATTTTCTGGATCCGTTTCTCATTGCAGCAAGAGCCCGGTGCAACGTCCGACTGGGTCGTGCAGATATTTCCGACCTGGGTCGACGATGTGAGGGTGTACAGCCAGGATCCGGCTGGAAAAATATCCCTTCATCAATTGGGAGACAGGCATCCATTTGCAAGCCGGGCCATACAGACCAGCGTGCTGGCTTTTCCGGTGGCCCTGGATTCTTCGCCCAGAACCTATTACCTGCGAATAAAAACGCATGGGCCGACCGTTTTCGATCTGAATGCCTGGCAGAAATCGACCCTCGAAAAATCGGAAATCAACCGGACGATATTCTTTTCCGCGTTTGCGGGAGCGATCTGCGTCATGGTCTTCATGAACCTGATTTTCTGGGCGTGGCTGCGAAGCAGCATCTATCCGATCTACGCGCTGTTCCTGGTGGCCATGCTGGTCGCAATTGTTGCCATGCAGGGGTATTCGAGCTCGCTGTTCTTCCCCGATGACCCGCTGCGCGCCGACCGCTTTGTCGATGTGACGTCGTGCGCGCTGATGTCGATTGCGGCCGTGTTCGCGTGCCGGTTCTTCAACTATGGCCAGTACTCGGTCTGGGCGGCGCGGTTCGTGTACCTGGCAGCGGCCGCCTTCGCCGCGATGATTCCGTTTTCCCTCTGGGGGGGCATCGGCAACATCATCCAGTCGGCGGTGCATCTCGAAATAGCCGTCGCGCTTTTCAACCTTGCATTCGTCGTGTGGATCGTTGTCGGCCGTGGCGCTCGCCAGTACCTTCTTGCGGCGGTGGTCTTCGGCGTGGTGGACCTGTCGTGGCTCTTCTTCTCGCTGGTGCTCCTGGGCTATGTGCAGGTGGACCAATCGTTCATTCTGGAAACCCTGATCCCGTTCTCGCAGCTGGCGAACCTTGCGTTGCTCAACTTCGCGGTGGCCAGCCGTTCCAGGCAGGCGGAGCTGAAGCTGAGAGCCCAGCGCAAGCGCGCCTTCGACTCGATGAAGGTCGCCAAGCAGGCGCTGGAAGAGAGAGTCCGCCAGCGCGAGTTCGTGGCCATCGTCTCACACGAGTTCCGCACGCCGCTGGCCATTGTCGACGCGGTGGCGCACGCGCTGGAGCTGTCTCCGTCCGGGCAGGACGACCGGGTGAAGCGCAGCGTCGGGAAGATCCGCAAGGCGATCCGCCGGCTCGCCGCACTTATCGAGAACATTCTGCTGGACGACGCGCTGGAGGTCGGCTCGAGGCCCGTCGCCCAGAGCTTCGATCTCTGGGACGTGATCGAGAACATCCGCAGCATCGGGCTGCCTGAGGACAACGCCCGATTGAGTATCAGCGTGGCGCAGGGCCGGGCGATATGCAGGGGAGACCAGACGCGGATTGAAATGGCAATCCGGAATCTGGTCCGGAACGCCTTGAAATACTCGCCGGCGGATTCGGCGGTCGACGTTCGGTGCGATGCGGGCGCGGGCTCCTTCAGCGTGACCGTTTCGAACAAGGGAGCGCCGATTCCGGAGTCCGAAAGAAGCAGCCTGTTCGAACGCTATTTCAGAGGAGCCGGATCTGCCCACGTGCCCGGCTCGGGGCTTGGGCTGCACATTTCACGCACCATCGCCCTCCAGCACGGTGGCGACGTCACGCTGGTTGCCAGCGACGGCGAAGGCACAGTGTTTCGCCTGACATTGCCGCTGGACCTCGGGCATCAAGACCAGGAAGCGCCCGATGCGGCAAGTTTCGAGGCGCCCGCGCTGAAAGTGTGAAGTTTTCGATGCGAAAAAGAAAACGTTTTCATTGCCTCGGATAGGCATTTATTGCCAGTTTCCGTCATTAACAAGTGGCAAACGAGGCCGCGCATGTGCATCTTTTCTGGGTGCCGAGCTGAAAGCGCGATTTCCTGCATGGCGTGAGGCGAAAGTTCGCATTTTTTAAGCTTCCTGGCTTGCTAACGACGGTCATTAAGTGTCTTTAATCGTCATTGTCTAATGTGATTGTGAGCCGATACATTCCGCTGCCCAAAAGGTCATAGCGGAGTGCGGCGAGACGCCTCTCCGCAACATTCATCGTTGAACGGAGAGGTTGGAATGATTTCGTCAGAGTCCTGCGCTCACGGCTTGCGCCTGCAAGCATGCGAGTGGAGCGCGGTCGGTGCAATCGCGAAGGCCAGGGTGCCCGATGCCCTCGGCCTATCCCCGGAAGAAACGTTCTTGCTCATGGAGGTGCTCCATGGTGCAAACGGCAGTTGATCTGCTCGCGCAGCAACATCAATCGACTGCGCCGCCCCTTGCCACATTCGATCTGCTGGGCAACTTCGCGAATGCGCTGCATGCGGGCCAGCGCTTCGGGCTGGTGCTTCTGACCTTGCCTTCGGGGGCCGACATCCATTGGTTGCAGGCCATTCGCGGCCTGACCGACGCACCAGTGCTGTTTGCGACCAATGCAGACGGCGCAGATGCATTGCAGCGCATCAGCGGTCAATTTCCCGGTGAAAAGAATTTCGATTTTGTTCTTCCTCCATTCAATCTGGAGGAAATCAAATCGAAGGCGCAGCGCTTGCTGAATCGGGCCGCCCTTGCTGCTCCGAGGACGGCAGGAAATGAGCTCCTGGTTTATCGGGGCTACCGCTTTCAGATTGGCGAACGCAAGGTTTTCCATGAAGGGCATGAATTGCGCCTGCAGCCCCGCGAGTACGACCTCGCCCTCGAATTGTTCCGTAACCGGGATTGCCTGATGAGCAGGGAGCGGTTGCATACCCTTCTGTGGCGGGACATAGTCAATTTGCGCTCTCGTGCACTGGATGTGTGTGTTTTCAAGATTCGCAGGAAATTGAATCTGGAGCCGGTAAACGGATTGATGCTGCGATCTGTATTCGGGCAAGGATACAAATTGCAGACGGTGACGCCGTCGGGCGGCTAATTAATTAAATCTAATATCAGGGAGTTTATAAATGATCGAATTTGAAGTAATTGGCAAGCGTGGCGGCGGTGTCCGCAAGGCTTTGGTGAACGAAACCACCCTTGACCAGGCGTCGGTTGTCCGCATCGGCCTGCCGCAAGGGCAGATCAAGGGAATGCGCCGCGTCGGCAACGATCTGGTCATCACCGCCGTTTCGGGCGAGGTCATCACCGTTCGTGAGTTCTTCACGTCGTTCGATGGCAACAAGAGCGACCTGGTGCTGAGCGACGACAAGGGCGGCCTTTGGCTGGCCAAGCTCGGCGAAGGGCAGGGCGCCCTGGCGGCCGACTATTCGAGCATCGATTCCATCGAGCCTCTGTTGCTGCATCAGGACTTCAACTTCGGCGTGCTGCCCTGGCTGGTCGGCGGCGGGCTGGCTCTCGCGGGTGCCGCTGGCGGCGGCGGCGGAGGCGGAGGTGGTGGTCAGCAACTGCCGGTTCTGCCGCTCGCAGCGCCGGGCGACACCACGCCGCCGGGCAAGCCCACCGTCAACCCCGCCAATGCCAGTTCGATCACCGGCACCGCTGAGCCGGGCACGATCGTCAAGGTCACCGACAGCACGGGCAAGGAAATCGGCAGCGCGACCGTCGCGCCCGACGGCAGCTATGTCGTCCATCCCACCACGCCGCCGCCGCACGGCATGGAGCTTCGCGTCGTCGCCGTGGATCGGGCCGGCAATGCCAGCCCCGACGCCCGGACGACCGTCGACAGCACGCCGCCCCAGGTGCCTACGATCGATCCCACCGATGGCAGTCCCATCACCGGCACCGCGGAGCCCGGCTCGGTGGTCACGGTCATCGACGCAAACGGCACCGTCATCGGCCAAACGACTGCAGCGCAGAACGGCGCCTACAGCATCACGCCGGCCACGCCGCTGAGCCACGGCACGGTGATCAACGTTGTGGCCGCAGACGCGGTCGGCAATGTCAGCCAGCCGGCCACGACCACCGTCGACAGCGCGGCTCCGGCAAGGCCCACCGTCAACCCCACCGACGGCAGCCCCGTCACGGGCACGGCCGAACCCGGCTCCCTGGTCACGATCAAGGACAGCGCGGGCAAGGTCATCGGCAGTGCGACCGCTGCACCCAACGGCACGTATGCCGTCACCCCCACCACGCCGCCGCCCCACGGCACGGTGATCAGCGTCGTTGCAACCGACCCGGCCGGCAACGCCAGCCTGCCCGCCACGGCCACGGTCGACAGCAAGGCGCCCGATGCGCCGACCGTCAACCCGACCGCCGGCAGCCCGATCACCGGCACGGCCGAAGCCGGCACTCTCGTCACGATCAGGGATGACTCGGGCAAGCTCGTTGGCAGCGCCACCGTCGCTGCCAACGGTACGTACAGAATCGCGCCCGCGACGCCTCCGGCAAACGGAACGCAATTGCGCGTTGTCGCCACCGATGCCGCCGGCAACGCCAGTCCGGAAGCCAGGGCCACGGTCGACAGCGCGCGACCCGATGCACCGACCGTCAACCCGACGGATGGCAGCCCCATCACCGGTACGGCCGAGGCCGGCTCGGTCGTCACGATCAAGGACGGCCTGGGCAACGTCATCGGCAGCACGACCGCCGCAGTCAATGGCGCCTACAGCTTCACCCCGGCGAAGCCTCCGGCCGATGGCACGGTGATCAACGTCGTGGCGACGGACGCGGCCGGCAATGCCAGCCTGCCCGCCACGACCAAGGTCGACAGCACGCCGCCCGCTGCGCCGACCGTCAGCCCGACAAACGGCAACCCGATCACCGGCACGGCCGAGGCCGGCTCGGTCGTCACGATCAAGGATGGCCTGGACAACGTCATCGGCAGCACGACTGCGGGGCCCAACGGCACCTACGCCATCACCCCGGCGCAGCCTCCGGCCGACGGCACGGTGATCAACGTCGTGGCGACGGACGCGGCCGGCAACGCCAGCCAGCCCGCCACGGCCACGGTCGACAGCACGCCGCCCGCTGCACCGAAGGTCAACCCGACGAACGGGAACCAGATCGCGGGCACTGCCGAAGCCGGCGCTGTCGTCACGATCAAGGACGACTCGGGCAAGGTCATCGGCAGCGCCACCGTCGCTGCCAACGGCACGTACACCATCACGCCCGCGACCCCCCCGGTGGATGGCGCTGTGCTACACGTTGCCGCCACCGATGCGGCTGGCAACACCAGTCCCGAAACCAAGGCAACAGTAGACAGAACGCCCCCGGCCGCGCCCAAGGTCCACCCAACCGACGGCGACCCGATCACGGGCACGGCCGAACCCGGCTCGGTCGTCACGATCAAGGACGGCCTGGGCAACATCGTCGGCAGCGCCACCGCCGCGGCCAACGGCACGTACCGCGTCACCCCGGCAACCGTTCCGGCGGACGGTACGGTGCTTCACGTTGTCGCCACCGATGCGGCGGGCAACACCAGCCCCGAAGCCACGACCGAGGTCGACAGCACGGCGGTCGACATGCCTACGGTCAACCCGACCAGTGGCCGCCTGATCACTGGCGCGGCCGAAGCCGGCTCCCTGGTCACGATCAAGGACGACGCAGGCAACCTCATCGGCAGCGCCACCGCCGGGCCCAACGGCACGTACAGCGTCACGCCGGCAGCCACTCTGCCGGACGGCACCGTGCTGCACGTCGTTGCCACCGACGCGGCTGGCAACCCCAGCCCCGAGGCCACGGCGACGGTGGACAGCAAGCCTCCGGCCGCACCCACCATCAACCCGACCAACGGCAGTGCAATCACGGGCACCGCCGAGGCCGACTCCGTGGTCACGATCAAGGACGGCGCGGGCAACGTCATTGGCACGACGGTCGCGCTCAATGGCAAGTACAGCATCGCGCCGGCGGCCACCCTGCCCGAGGGCACCGTGCTGCGCGCTGCCGCCGCCGATGCGGCTGGCAACACCAGCCCCGAAGCCACGGCCACGGTCGACAGGGCTGCACCGGTCATCAGCGTCGCGATCGTCAACGACGCCAACAACGACGGCTTCATCAACGCCAGCGAGAAGGGCGCCGACGTGACCGTGAAGGTCACGCTCGTGTCCGGCGCAGCCGTGGGCGACGTCATCAGCCTCACCGACGGCACGGCCACGCCCAGCGTCACGCTGACCGCGGCGGATGTCGCCAACGGCTTTGTCAATGTCTCGTTCGCCAACCCGGCCGAAGGCAGGACGCTTCGCGTCAGCGCGACCAGCCGCGACCTTGCCGGCAATGTCTCCACGTCTGCGGTGGCCGACAGTGCGGTCCTCGACACGACCCCTCCGGCCGCGGTCATCGCTGCGGTCACGGACAACGCCGGCCCGGTGCGAGGCCCGCTCGCCAACGGCAGCACCACCGACGACACCATGCCCACGTTCGGCGGGAGCGGCGCAACGCCGGGCGACGTCATCAAGGTCTTCGACAACGGCAGCGTCATCGGCAGCGCGACGGTCGATGCCAGCGGTAGCTGGAGCGTCAAGCCCGGCACGTCGCTGGGCGAGGGCGCGCACAGCATCACGCAGACGGCCACCGATGCCGCAGGCAATGCCAGCGCTGCCGGTGCGCCGCTGGACTTCAAGGTCGACACCACGGGCGTGCCCGTCAGCCTCAAGCTGGCGTCCGGGCGCCAGCCAAAGACATTCCCCGACGGATTCACCGACGAAACCAGCCCGACGCTCGAGGGCAAGACCACGGCAGGCGCCGTCGTGACTGTCACGGAGGGTGCGAACGTTCTCGGCTCCACCACGGCGGATGCCAGCGGCAACTGGCGCCTCGCGCTGCCGGTGCAGAGCGAAGGAGCGCATCAGTACACGGCCACCGCAGTGAACGCCGCCGGCACCAACAGCAAGGCCGCCCTTGCGTTGACCATCGACGCGACCCCGCCGGCCGTGCCGTCCATCGCCGAGGCCATGGACGACGCCGGCTCGGTGCGGGGCCCGCTCGCCAACGCCGGCTTCACCGACGACACCACCCCCACGTTCGCCGGAAGCGGTGCGACGCCGGGCGACAAGATCAGGATCTACGACAACGGCATTGCCATCGGCAGCACAACGGTCGAAGCCGATGGCAGCTGGAAATTCGCCTTCACCGGAGCGAACACACCGCTGAAGCAGGGGGTGCACCGGTTCACCGCCACGGCCCTCGACCCGGTGGGCAACGAGAGCGCGCAGTCGCCGGCACTTATCGTCACCGTCGACACGACCGCTCCACCACCGCCGGCCGCCGCGACGAGCTATGCCGACGACGCCGGTGCGGTCAAGAACCCGGCAAGCGTTGCCGCGACCACGGACGACACCACGCCCGGCATCAACATCGGCACCGTTGCAGTCGGCCTGACCCCGTCGCTGTATGTCGAGGGCATCAAGGTCGCGGCAACCTATGACCCGGCCACCGGCACGCTGACGCCGAGCAACCCGCTCGCCGAGGGCGAACACCAGCTCAGCTACACGCTGACAGATCAGGCCGGCAACGAGAGCCCGCGTTCGGGCGCCTTCAGGGTCGGCGTTGACACCACGCCGCCTCTGGCGCTGGACGCCTCCAGGATCGAGGTGCTGGACAACGTGGGCGCCGTGAAGGGCCCGCTGGCCGCCGGTGCGCAGACCGACGACAGCAAGCCGGAGTACACCGGCAAGGCCGACCCGGCGCAGGTGTCGAGCATCAACATTTACGACAACGGCAAGCTGATCGGCAGCACAGCGGTGAATGCCGACGGCAGCTGGCGCTTTACGCCCGACCTGCCCCTGGCCGAGGGAGCGCACAGCCTCACCGCGCAGGCCGTGGATGCGGCGGGCAACGTCAGCGTCATCACGCCCGCATCGACCTTCACCTTGGTGGGCGATCGGCCCACGCCACCGGCTATCACCGGCGTGAGCGACGACAGGGGCAGCGTGAGCGGCAACATCGCCAAGGACGCCAGCACCGACGACACCACGCCCACTCTGAGCGGCACCGGCACTGTCGGCACCGTCGTGACCGTGTACGCCGACGGCGTGGCCGTGGGCTCTGCCAGCGTGGCTGCCAACGGCACCTGGAGCGTGACCACCAGTCCCTTGAGCGGGGACGGCGTCAAGAACCTGAGCGCCGTCGCGGTCGACGGCGCGGGCCAGGCCAGCCTGGCCACGGGGCTCTACCCGATCGTGCTCGACACCACGGCGCCGGCTACTCCGGGCGTGGTCGCGGCCGTGGATGACCAGGGCGCAGTCACCGGCCCGATCACAGCCGGCGGCACCACCGACGACGCCTCGCCAACCTTCGGCGGCAACGGCGTGAAGGCTGGTGACACCGTCAGGGTGTACGACGGCGCCACCCTCATCGGCAGCACCACGGCGGCAACCGATGGCGCATGGAGCGTCACGCCCAGCAAGCCGCTGGGCGAGGGCGCGCACAGCATCACGCACACGGTCACCGATGCCGCTGGCAACACCAGCGCCGCCAGCGCGCCGCTGGACTTCAAGATCGACACGACGGATGTCGTCGTCAGCATCACCCATGCGGCGGACGACCAGGGCAGCGTGCGAGGCAATCTTGCTCCCGGTGCGCGTACCGATGACACCACGCCAACGCTCGAGGGCAAGGCCACGGCCGGCGCCATCGTGACCGTCAAGGAAGGCGCGACCGTTCTCGGCTCCACCACGGCGGATGCCAACGGCAACTGGAGCCTCACGCTGCCGGTGCAGGGCGAGGGGGCGCACGAGTACAAGGCCACCGCGGTGAACGCCGCGGGCAAGAACGGCGAAGCCAGCCTTGCACTGACCATCGACACCAGTGCACCGGACGCGCCGCGTGTCGCTGCGGTAGCGGACGACGTCGGCTCGGTGCAGGGCGCGCTCGTCAACGGCGCAGCCAGCGACGACACAACGCCCACGCTCACCGGCAGCGGTGCGACGCCGGGCGACGTCATCAAGATCTACGACAACGGCAGCACTATCGGCAGCACGGCGGTCGGGGCCAACGGCAGTTGGAGCTTCACGCCGACCACGCCGCTGACCGAAGGGGCACACCGGCTCACCGCCACGGCCATCGACCCGGTGGGCAACGAGAGCAGGCCCTCGGGCGATTTCGTGGTCAACGTCGACACGACCGCGCCGGCCGCTCCAGCAGCCGTAACCAGCTATGCCGACGACGCCGGTGCAGTCAAGAACCCGGCGAGCGTCGCAAAGACCACGGACGACGCCACGCCCGGCATCAACATCGGCACGCTTGCTGCTGGCTCGACGCCATCGCTGTATATCGACGGAGTCAAGGTCGCGGCAACCTATGACCCGCTCACCGGCACGCTGACGCCGACCAATCCGCTCGGCGAGGGCACGCACCAGTTCAGCTACACGCTGACCGATCCGGCCGGCAACGAGAGCAGGCAGTCGCCGGCACTCGCCGTTGCCGTCGACACGAGCGCGCCGAACGTGCCGCCCATCGCCGCGGCCACGGATGACGTCGGCTCGGTGAAAGGCCCGCTCGCAAGCGGCAGCACCACGGATGACACCTTGCCCACGCTCGCCGGCAGCGGCGCGACGCCGGGCGATGTCGTCAAGGTCTACGACAACGGCAGCGCCATCGGCAGCACGGCAGTCAAGGCCGACGGCAGCTGGAGCTTCACTCCGGCCACGCCTTTGGCCGAGGGCGCGCATCAGCTCGGCTACACGCTGACCGATGCTGCTGGCAACGAGAGCAAGCCGTCACCCGCACTTGCCATCACCGTCGACACGACCGCTCCGGCCGCACCAGCCGCCGCGACGGGCTATGCCGACGACGTCGGTGCGGTCAAGGACCCGAAGAGCGTTGCCGCGACCACCGACGACACCACGCCCGGACTCAACATCGGCACGGTTCCGGCCGGCTCGACACCGTCGCTGTATGTCGACGGCACCAAGGTCGCCGCGACCTACGACCCGGCCACCGGCACGCTGACGCCGACCAACCCGCTCGGAGAGGGCGCGCACCGGATCAGCTACACGCTGACCGATCCGGCCGGCAACGAGAGCCCGCCTTCGGGCTCGCTCGCGGTCACCGTGGACACCACGGCGCCCTCGGCGCTCGATGCTTCCAAGATACAGGTGCTGGACGACGTGGGCGCCGTAACGGGCCCTATCGCCGCCGGTGCGCAGACCGACGACAGCAAGCCGGCGTACGTCGGCAAGGCCGACCCCGCGCAGGTGTCGAGTGTCAATGTCTACGACAACGGCAAGCTGATCGGCAGCACGGCAGTGAATGCCGACGGCAGCTGGCGCTTCGAGCCCGCGCTGCCCTTGGCCACGGGCCCACACAGCCTTACCGCGCAAGCAGTGGATGCGGCAGGCAACGTCAGCGCCATCACGCCCGCATCGACCTTCACCGTGCTGGGCGACGCGCCCGCTGCACCGGCAATCACCGGTGTGAGCGATGACAAGGGTAGCGTGAGCGGCAGCGTTGCCCAGAACGCCAGCACCGACGACACCACCCTCACGCTGAACGGCACCGGCACGGCCGGTACGGTCGTGATCGTGCGCGCCGACGGCGTGCCCGTCGGATCGGCCAGCGTGGCGGCCAACGGCACGTGGAGCGTGACCACCAGCCCCCTGGGCGGCGATGGCGTGAAGAACCTGAGCGCTGTCGCGGTCGACGGCGCAGGTCAGGCCAGCCCGGCCACGGGCATCTACCCGATCGTGCTCGACACCACGCCGCCGCCCGCCCCGGGCGTGGTCGTGGCCACGGACGACATCGGCTCGGTGCAAGGCCCGCTCGCAAGCGGCGGCACCAGCGACGACACTACGCCCACCTTCACCGGCAGCGGTGCGACGCCGGGCGACGTCATCCAGGTCTACGACAACGGCAGCGCCATCGGCAGCACGACGGTGAAGGCGGACGGCAGCTGGAGCTTCACGCCCAGCACACCGCTGAGCCAGGGTGCGCACAGCATCACGCAGACGGTCACCGACGCCGCGGGCAACACCAGCGTCGCCAGCGCGCCGCTGGACTTCAAGGTCGACACCACGGATGTCGTCGTCAGCATCGCCCAGGCGCTGGACGACAAGGGCAGCAGGCAAGGCAATCTCGCCTCTGGTTCGCTTACCGACGACACCACGCCGACGCTCGTGGGTACGGCCACGGCCGGCGCCGTCGTGACTGTCAAGGAAGGCACTGTCCTTCTCGGCTCCACCGCGGCGGATGCCAACGGCAACTGGCGCCTCACACTGCCGGAGCAGAGCGAGGGAGCGCACAAGTACACGGCCACTGCGGTAAACGCGGCCGGCAAGAACGGCGAGGCCACCGTTGAGCTGACCTTCGACACGAGCGCGCCAAGCGTGCCGGCCATCGGCGCAGCCACGGACGATGTCGGCGCGGTGCAAAGTCCGCTTGCGAGCGGCGGCGCCACCGACGACACCACGCCCACGCTTACCGGCATCGGCGCGACGCCGGGCGACGTCATCAGGGTCTACGACAACGGAAGCGCCATCGGCAGCACGACAGTCAAGGCCGACGGCAGCTGGAGCTTCACGCCGACCACGCCACTGGCCGAGGGTGCGCATCGGCTCACCGCCACGGCCATCGATCCGGTAGGCAACGAGAGCAGGCCCTCGGGCGACTTTGCGATCAACGTGGACACGACTGCTCCGGCCGCTCCGGCAGCTGCGACGAGCTATGCCGACGATGCTGGTGCGGTCAAGAACCCGGCGAGCGTCGCCAGGACCACGGACGACACCACGCCCGGTATCAACATCGGCACGCTTACGGCCGGCTTGACGCCATCGCTGTATGTCGACGGCGCCAAGGTTGCCGCGACCTATGACCCGGCCACTGGCACGCTGACGCCGGCAAACCCGCTCGGCGAGGGCACGCACCAGCTCAGCTACACGCTGACCGACCCGGCCGGCAACGAGAGCAAACAATCACCGTCGCTCGCCATCACCGTCGACACGACCGCGCCCGCCACTCCGGCTGCCGCGACGGGCTATGCCGACGATGCCGGTGCGATCAGGAACCCGGCAAGCACGGCCGCGACCACCGACGACACCACGCCCGGTATCAACATCGGCGCGGTTCCGGCTGGCTCGACACCATCGCTCTATGTCGATGGCACGAAGGTCGACGCGACCTATGACCTGGCCGCCGGCACGCTGACGCCAACCACCCCCCTGGGCGAGGGCGCACATCAGATCAGCTACACGCTGACCGATGCGGCCGGCAACGAGAGCAAGCCGTCACCGGCACTCGCCATCACCGTCGACACGACCGCTCCGGCTGCTCCGGCAGCCGCGACGAGCTATGCCGACGATGCTGGCGCGATCAGGAATCCGGCGAGCGTCGCAGGGATCTCCGACGACACCACGCCCGGCATCAATATCGGCACGGCTCCGGCTGGCTCGACACCGTCACTGTATGTCGACGGCACCAAGGTCGCGGCAGCCTATGACCCGGCCACCGGCACGCTGACGCCGACCAACCCGCTCGGCGAGGGCACGCATCAGCTCAGCTACACGCTGACCGATCCGGCCGGCAACGAGAGCCCGCGTTCGGGCGCCTTCACGCTCAACGTGGACATCACGGCGCCCGCAGCGCTGGACCCGTCTCTGATCCAGGTGCTGGACGACGTGGGTGCCTTAACAGGCCCCATCGCCACTGGTGCGCAGACCGACGACAGCAAGCCGGTGTACACCGGCAAGGCAGACGCCACGCAGGTGTCGAGCATCAACGTCTACGACAACGGCAAGCTGATCGGCAACACGGCAATGAATGCCGATGGCAGCTGGCGCTTCGAGCCCGCGCTGCCCTTGGACACGGGCCCGCACAGCCTCACCGCGCAGGCTGTGGATGCTGCAGGCAACGTCAGCGCCATCACGCCTGCATCGACCTTCACCGTGCTGGGCGATGCGCCCGCTGCACCGGCGATCACCGGTGTGAGCGATGACAAGGGTAGCGTGAGCGGCAGCGTTGCCCGGGACGCCAGCACCGACGACACCACCCTCACGCTGAACGGCACCGGCACGGCCGGTACGGTCGTGATCGTGCGCGCCGACGGCGTGCCCGTCGGATCGGCCAGCGTGGCCGCCAACGGCACGTGGAGCGTGACCACCAGCCCCCTGGGTGGCGATGGCTTGAAGAACCTGAGCGCCGTTGCGGTCGACGGCGCGGGCCAGACCAGCCCGGCCACGGGCGCCTACCCGATCGTGCTCGACACCACGGCACCAGCTACTCCGGGCGTGGTCGTGGCCACGGACGACCAGGGCGCAGTCACCGGTCCGATCGTGGCTGGCGGCAGTACCGACGACGCCTCGCCAACCTTCGGCGGCAGCGGAGCCACGGCCGGCGACACCGTCAGGGTGTACGACGGCGCCACTCTCCTCGGCAGTGCCACCGTCAAGGCCGATGGCAGCTGGAGCTTCACGCCCAGCACGCCGCTGGGCCAGGGCGCGCGCAGCATCACGCACACGCTCACCGACGCCGCTGGCAACACCAGCGTTGCCAGCGCGCCGCTGGACTTCAAGGTCGACACCACGGATGTCGTCGTCAGCATCGTCCAGGCGCTGGACGACAAGGGCAGCAAGCAAGGCAACCTCGCCTCCGGCGCGTCCACCGACGACACCACGCCGACGCTCGTGGGCACGGCCACGCCCGGTGCCGCCGTGACCGTCAAGGAAGGTTCGGCCCTTCTCGGCTCCACCACGGCGGATGCCAACGGCAACTGGAGCCTCACGCTGCCGGTGCAGGGCGAGGGTGCTCACAACTACACCGCCACCGCAGTGAACGCCGCGGGCAAGAATGGCGAAGCCAGCCTCGCGCTGACCATCGACACGAGCGCGCCGAACGTGCCGGCCATCGGCGCAGCCACGGACGACGTCGGCTCGGTGCAGGGCCCGCTCGCCAACGGCGGCGCCAGCGACGACACCACGCCCACGCTCACCGGCAGCAGTGCGACGCCGGGCGACGTCATCCAGGTCTACGACAACGGCAGCGCCATCGGCAGCGCCATCGGCAGCACGACGGTGAAGGCCGACGGCAGCTGGAGCTTCACGCCGACCACGCCGCTGACCGAGGGAGCACACCGGCTCACCGCCACAGCCATCGACCCGGTAGGCAACGAGAGCAAGCCGTCGGGCGACTTCGTGATCAACGTGGACACCACGGCGCCCGCAATCAAGGCCACGCTCGGCGCGATCAGCACCGACACCGGCACGAGCAATAGCGACTTCGTCACCAGCGACCGCACCCTTGTGGCAACGGTCACGATCGATTCGGCAATGGAAGCAGGCGCCACGGTGCAGATCTCGCTGGACAACGGCAAGACCTGGAACAACGCCACGCCGACCGGCGGCAACACCTACCAGTACGACAACACGGCCACCTCGCTGCCCGATGGCAGCCATACGTTCCTGACACGCGTGGTGGACGCGGCAGGCAACGCGACCCCGGCGATCTCGCAAGTCGTGGTCATCGACAACAGCGGACCGACTACCGACAACGCCGTGGCCATCACCGCCTACACCGACGACGTTGCGCCCAACACCGGCGAATACGGCAGCGGGACCAGCACGAACGACACGACTCCAGTGCTCAAGGGCACGGTCGATGGCCTGAAGACCGGCGACGTCGTGCAGATCTACGAAGGCACTGTGCTGCTGGGCACGGCTACCGTGACAAATGCCGCGTGGACCTTCGCCACGCCGGCGCTGGCCAACGGCAGTGCCCACACCTACACGGCGGCGATTGCCGACGCAGCAGGCAATAAGGGCACCACCTCGGCGGTCTTCTCGCTGACGGTGGACACCACGCCGCCGCCGCAGGCCGCGACCATCGTCTCGTACACCGACAACTTCGGCACGAACAAGGGTGACTTTGCCAGCGGCACGAGCACCGACGACACCACGCCGGTACTCAACGGCACGCTGAATGCAGCCATCGGCGCAACCGACGTGGTGCGAATCTACGAGGGCACGACGCTGCTGGGCACCGCCACGGTGACCGGCACGAACTGGAGCTTCGACCTGCCGGCACTGACCAGCGGCAGCGCCCACACCTACACGGCGGCAATTGCCGACGCGGCAGGTAACGAAGGCGCGGCCTCGCCGGCCTTCTCGCTGACCGTGGACACCACGGCGCCGGTGCAGATCGCGACCATTGCCACATACACCGACAACGCCGGCACGAACAAGGGCGACTTTGCCAGCGGCACGAGCACCGACGACACCACGCCTGTACTCAACGGCACGCTGAATGCAGCCATCGGCGTGACCGACGTGGTGCGAATCTACGAAGGCACGACACTGCTGGGCACCGCCACCGTGACGGGCACCAACTGGACCTTCGCCACCCCGGCGCTGGCCAGCGGCAGCACCCACACCTACACGGCGGTCGTGGCTGACGCAGCGGGCAACCAGGGCACGGCTTCGAACAGCTTCTCGCTGACCGTGAGCACGAGCGCGCCAGCGCAGACGCCCAGCATCGTCACGTACACCGACGATGCCGGAGCGAACCGTGGCGACTATGCCAGCGGCACAAGCACTGACGACACCACCCCGGTACTCAACGGCACGCTGAGCGCAGCCATCGGAGCAACCGACGCGGTGCGCATCTATGAGGGCACGACGCTGCTGGGCACCGCTACGGTGACCGGCACGCGCTGGACCTTCGCCACGCCGGCACTGGTGGGCGGAAGCACCCACACCTACACGGCCGTGGTGACCGATGCCGCCGGCAACGAAGGCACGGCCTCCGACCGCTTTACGCTCACGGTGGACACGACCCCACCGACGCAGTCCGCGGCAATCACAAGCTACACCGACAACCAGGACCCGCAGCAAGGCATCTTCGCGTCGGGCAGCACGACCAACGACACCATGCCGCTGCTCAATGGCACCTTCGCGGGCACGCTCGGCGTGGGTGAGGTGGTGGCTATCTATCGCGACGGCATCCGCCTCGGTGCAGCCACCGTGACCGGTGCCGCGACCTGGACCTTCCAGGACGGCGGCCTCGTCAACGGCAGCAGCTACAGCTACACCGCTCGCGTCGAAGACGCGGCGGGCAACCAGGGTGGTGCTTCGGCTGTCTTCACGCTCACCGTCGACCAGACCGCGCCCACGGCGCCGCCTTCGATCGACGGCGTTGTGGACGACGTGGCGCCCGTCACTGGGCCGATCACGTCGGGCGGAAAGACCAACGACACCCAGCCCGAGCTGAAGGGTTCGGGCGCGGAGCCGAACGGCACCGTCAAGGTCTACGACAACGGCGCTCTGATCGGCACTGCCACGGCAGATGCCGCCGGCAAGTGGACGTTCACGCCCACGCTGGCCGACGGCGCACACAGCCTGACGGTGAGCAACGTCGACGCGGCCGGCAACGAAGGTCCGCAATCGACGCCGCTGGCCTTCACGGTCGACACCATTGCGCCGTCTCAATCGACAGTCGTGACCGCGGTCAACGACAACCTCGATCCGCTGCAGGGCGCGGTGGCGAACAACGGCTACACCAACGACCTCACGCCGCAAGTGGCGGGCACCATCTCGGCCGCGCTGAACGCCGGCGAGACGGTGGTGGTGCTGCGCGATGGCACGGTGGTCGGCACCGCGACGATGACCGACGCAATCCACTGGATCTTCAACGACACGGGCCTGGCCAACGGCCAGACCTACAGCTACACCGCGCGCGTCGAGGATGTGGCGGGCAACCGCGGCGCGATCTCGGGCGGCTACGCCATCACCATCGACGCCTCGGCGCCGCCGCAAACGGTGACGATCTCGACCGTCTTCGACAACGCCGATCCGGTCCAGGGCAACGTCGCCAACGGCGGCACCACCAACGACTCGCAGCCCGAGCTGCGAGGCGCGCTGTCGGCCGGCCTGGGCGGCAACGAAGTGGTCGTTGTCTATCGCAATGGCGCGAAGGTCGGCAATGCGTCGGTCACGGGAACCAGCTGGTCCTTCACCGACACCACTGGCCTCGCCGACGCGTCGAGCTACAGCTACACCGCCCAGGTCGAAGATGCCGCCGGCAATGCCGGTGCGGCCTCATCGCCCTATGCCATCACGCTGAAGACCAACGGCTCGTCCACCACCGCCACGATCACGGCGGTGACCGACGATGTCGATCCGCAGCAAGGCACCGTGGCCAACAACGGCGAAACCAACGACACGACGCCGCAGGTCACGGGCTCGATCACGGCAGCGCTGCAGGCAGGCGAGAAGGTCGTCGTGCTGCGCGACGGCGTGGTGGTCGGCACCGCGACCATGACGGACGCGACGCACTGGACCTATGCAGACAGCGGCCTGGCTGCCGGCGCCACCTACGTCTACACCGCCCGCATCCAGGATGCGGCTTCCAATGCGGGGGGCGACTCCAACGCCTACGCCATCCGCATCGACACCACCGCGCCGACGCAGACGGTGACACTGGTCCGCGCCATCGACAACGTCGACCCAGTCTCGGGCGACATCCCGGCCAACGGCAGCACGAACGACGACACGCCGATGCTTGAGGGCACGCTCTCGGCGGCGCTCAGCGGCACCGAACAGCTGCACGTGTTCCGCAACGGCGTGCACGTCGGCATCGCGAAGGTGACCGGCACGGCCTGGACCTTCGAGGATGCAGGCCTCTCGACCGGCTCGACGTATACCTACGCGGCCAGGGTCATGGATGCGGCCGGCAATGCCGGCGCTGCCTCCAACAACTTCTCGCTGACCGTGAGCACGACCCCGCCGCCGCAGACGGCAAGCATCGTTACGTACACCGACGACGCCGGAGCGAACCGGGGCGACTATGCCAGCGGCACGAGCACCGACGACACCACGCCGGTACTCAATGGCACGCTGAGCGCCGCCATCGGTGCGACCGAAGCGGTGCGGATCTACGAGGGTACGACGCTGCTGGGCACCGCCACGGTGACTGGCACGAGCTGGACCTTCGCCCTCCCGGCGCTGGCCGATGGCACCACGCACACCTACACGGCGGTGGTGGCCGATGCGGCAGGCAATCAGGGCACGGCTTCGAGCGCCTTCACGCTCGGGGTGGACACAACCCCACCACCACAGACGGTGGCGATCGCAACCTACACCGACAACAACGACCCGCAACAAGGCATCTTCAGGTCGGGAAGCACGACCAACGACGCGACGCCGCAGCTCAACGGCACTTTCACCGGCACGCTCGGCGCGGGTGAAGTGGTGGCTGTCTATCGCGACGGCACCCGTCTCGGCACCGCCACCGTGACCGGCGCCGCGACCTGGACCTTCCAGGACTCGGGCCTCGCTGACGACACCACCTACAGCTACACCGCCCGCGTCGAGGACGCGGCGGGCAATCGGGGCGGCGCTTCGGCTGCCTTCACGCTCACCGTCGACCAGACGCCGCCTTCGGCAGCGCCTTCGATCGACAGCGTCATGGACGATGTGGCCCCCGTCACCGGGCCCGTCACGTCGGGTAGCGCGACCAACGACGCCCGGCCCGAGCTGAAGGGTTCGGGCGCGGAGCCGAACGGCACGGTCCGGATCTACGACAACGGCACGCTGATCGGCTCCGCAACGGTGGACGCTGCGGGCAAGTGGAGCTTCACGCCCGAAGCCGGCAAGGAGCTTGCCAACGGCGCCCACAGCCTGACGGTGAGCAGCGCCGATGTGGCCGGCAACGAAGGCTCGCAATCGGCCCCGCTCGCCTTCACGGTGGACACGGTCGTGCCGCCCAAGGTCGCGACCATTGCCAACTATGCAGACGACGTGGGCCCGGTCAAGGGGAACTTCGGCAGTGGCACCACGACCGACGACGCCAATCCGGTGCTTACCGGCACGCTGACGGCTGCGCTCGAGCCGGGAGAGGTGCTGCGGATCTACGAGGGCTCGACGCTGGTGGGAACGGCGACGGCCAGCGGCACCACCTGGACCTACGAACTCGGCAATCTCGCGGATGGAGCGACTCATACCTATCGGGCAGTCGTGGCCGATGCGGCAGGAAACGAAGGCTCCCCGTCGAGCAACTTCACGCTGACCGTGGACTACGCCGTGACGGTCAACAACCAGGTGACGGTCGATAGCACGCCGATCGTCACCGGAGCGATGCCCTTCAAGCTGTCCAACGGCGAGTACATCGAGGTCACCGTTGACGGCAAGACTTACAGCTCGGCCAATGGCGCAGTGGTCGTCGATCCGAAGCACAACACCTGGTATGTGCAGCTGCCATCGGCTATCGCACTCGGGTCCTACGACGTCCAGGCCGTCGTCAAGAGCGCATCCGGCACGCGGATTGCGGCCGACGACACCAAGGGCGAACTGTCCGTCTCCGCAGCGCCGACGGTGACTGTCGGATCCGCGGCCAGCGATCCGAACCAGAAGGCGACTGCCTACACGCTCGGAGAGAACGGCATGTGGCGCATCCATACCAACCAGACGATGCTGGATGCCAGCGGAACCGACAGCGCCTCGCTTGGCAGCTTCAATCAAACCCATCTGTGGAGCAACACCAACGAAACGGGGAGCTTTGGGTACAACTCGGGATATGCCGGACGCAACTACGTTCAGAACGCAACGTTCATGGACTTCAACCGCGACGGGCACATGGACCTGTTTGCCGAAGACAGCACCTATGACGATGGTCAGCAGGCTTTCATCTTCGACGGCAGCCGCTACACCGCGGTGCAGGTCGGCGGGCCGTCCGCCGTAGGCGGCGACAAGCTCACCCTGGGCAGCGCAAACACGTTCAGCTGGTACGGCGGCGTGATGGCCTTCGACAAGACGGGCGATGGTTTTACCGACCTGGCCTATGGCGACCAGACGCCCAACGACTCCACGAGCGGAGGAGGGTACGACTCCCAGGTCGTGTTGAACCAGGACGGCAGCATCCTCGGCATGACCAAGGACAGCGGTTACACCGATGACCAGGCAGCCACTCCCGGCCCTGCGAATTCGAGCAACTACCAGAACGCCACTTTCGACATGGAGTTGTCGGGCGTCGATCTGAATAACGACGGCAAGGTCGATATCGTCTATCACGCGACGGCGGGTGTGACGAAGATCGGAGGGCCATCGGCCAGTGCGTCCACGGTCACAACTTCCGAGCCGCATCGCCTGGTCGTTGCGACCAACAAGGGCGACGGCACCTGGGAGAACACGCAGGTCATCGAGAAGACGTTCCAGCGCGGTGACGATGACCCAGCCTTTGGCAACGGCATTTCCATGACCTGGGCCGACTTCAACGGCGACGGCTACATGGACCTTTTCATGGGCCGCGGCTATGGCACGACGCCCGAAGCGCAGTACCAAAGTCGCATCCTGTTCAATGACGGCGCTGGCAAGCTGAAGATGCTCGACTTCGATGGCAACAAGATCGGCTCCGAGCCGGCAGGCATGTACTTCTTCGACGACATGGGGGGGACCTGGAACGGCCTTCGGCTGGAGGGCGGCCCTTCGCTTTCGGTGGACTGGAACGGCGACGGCAAGATGGACGCCATCGAACTGCCCGGCTTCGGCAACACCGGCGGCATGAGGACGGAGGGCGTTACCGGACCCATCAATCTCTATACGAACACAAGTTCGGGAGCCTCGGTCAGCTTCAGCACGACCAATCTGCTCGGTGGCTTCTTCGAAGAGATCGGGGAGTGGACCGGCAACCCCCTGACCAACAACGCCGTCACCGGCGCCATCGCAGCCGACATCGACTGGGACGGCGACCGGGATCTCCTGGCGTTCACCCAGAGGGGCAACACGAAGTTCGTCGCCAACACCAGCACGGTGGCCGACGGCACGTCGCTGCACTTCCGCATCTTCGATGCGCAGGGCATCAACGCGCTGTATGGCAACACCGTCCAGTTGTTCGACTCGTCGGGCAAGCTGGTGGGCACGCAGATGATCAATCCGCAGTCCGGCAACCAGACCAACGACAGCTCGGCCATCGTCGATTTCTACGGGCTGAATCCGAAAGAGACCTACACGCTGGCGCTTCTGCGCATCGTCAACGGTGCTGCGGCAGACGTCGGCGGCCTGGGCAACCTGGGCGGCAACACGATCGAGAACGTGAATGCCGCCTGGACCGGGCTGAAAGCCGGCGAGGCAAACCATGCCTTCGTGCTGACCGCCGAATCCGGGACCAACGTCGCCAACGCCGACATCGGCAACGGCATCGTCGGAACCGGCTACAACGACACCTTCTTCGCCACCCAGGGCAGCGACAAGTACGAGGGCGGTGGCGGTGCGGTAACGGTGTCCGGCATCAGGGCCTGGAGCAACACCGGCGGTATCGACGTCGTCGACTACAAGCTCGCGGGCAGCACCCCGCTCACCATCGACCTGGGCAACACCGGCGCACAGAACACCGGCTTCGGTACGGCGACCTTCAAGAACATCGAAGGCCTGGCAGGCGGCAGCGGTGCCGACACTTTCACCGACAACGCGGGAGACAACGTGTTCGAAGGGCGTGCCGGCAACGACACCTTCAAGCTGACGGGTGGTGGCAAGGACACGCTGCTGTACAAGCTGCTCGCAACCGCCGACGCCACGGGCGGCAACGGCGCGGATGCGGTCAGTTCGTTCGAGGTCGGGACTTTCGAAGCCACGGCCAATGCGGACCGCATCGAGCTGAAGGATCTGCTGGTGGGCTACACCGCCGACGCGGATGGCGCGGCGCGCTACATCAACGGCGTGGCCACCATCGATTCGGGGGATGCCATCGGCAACTACCTGAGCGTGACGGTCAGCGGCGGCAACACGACGTTGAACATCGACCGCGACGGATCGGGCGGTGCCTATTCGGCAACGGCGCTGATCACGCTCAACGGCGTGACTACCGACCTCGCCACGCTGCTGGCCAACCACCAGCTCGTGCTGGCCTGACGCTCATCGCCGGATGAAAGAAAAGGGGCGCACCCCGGTGCGCCCCTTTTCTCGGTCCGGCCCAGGGAAACATACACATGCTCAATCTTCGCAACATCAACCGCGCCGTCGTCATCGGCGGTGGAACCGCAGGCTGGTTCGCGGCCCTGACCTTGCGCCGCATGTTCGCGCCGCAGGTCGAGATCCGGGTGATCGAGTCGCCCGACATAGGCATCGTCGGCGTGGGAGAAGGCGGGCTGCTCAACCTCATCGACGCGCTGCGCCGCAACGGTATCGACGTCAACGAATTCGTGCGCGAGACCGGCGCGGCCTTCAAGCTGGGCTTCTCCTACGAAGGCTGGCGCACCGGAGCCGAGGACGACCGCTACTACCACCTCTTCGGCCGGCCCGGCCTGCAGGAAACCGACTGGATGGAGGGCGGCTTCCGTCCGCTGTTCTCCGGCATGGTGCGCGAGGGCGTCGAGCTTCACCGCTACATCCCCGGCTTTGCCGCGATCGCGTCGAATGCATCGCAGCAGGAGGCGGCGGCGATGCTGCAGCTCGGAGCAAGGTCGGGCCTGTCGGCGTCCTTCCATTTCGACAGCCACAAGCTGGCGGACTACCTGCGCCGCGTGGCCGTCTCGCGCGGCGTGGTGCACCAGCAAGCCCGTGTCGAGGAGCTGCTGTGCGACGCGCAGGACATGGCGCGCGGCGTGCGCATCGATGACGGCGAAATCATCGACCTTGACCTGCTCATCGACGCCTCGGGGCTGGCACGTCTGGGCATCGGCCAGAAGCTCGGCATTCGCTGGCGCTCGTTCTCCGAGCACCTGCTGCTCGACCGCGCCGTGCCGTTTCACATGCCGCATCCGCAGCAGAATCCGTCGCTGGTCACGCGCGCCATCGCAATGCCGGCCGGCTGGATGTGGCAGATCCCGTTGGTCGAGCGCGTCGGCGCGGGCTATGTCTTCAGCAGCGCCCACATCGACGAGACGCAGGTCATCGACGAGATCCATCGCCGCATCGGCCCGGATGTCGAGCCGATGCGCACTCTGCGCTTCGAGCCCGGCCACTTCGAGCAGGTGTGGGTCGGCAACGTCATGGCGATCGGGCTGGCCTCGGGTTTCGTGGAGCCGCTGGAGGCAACCTCCATCGGTCAGATGCTGGAGCAACTGCGCAACTTCGAGCGCATCGTCACCGCCGGCGATGGCGTGGTGTCGGGCCACCTGATCGACGGCTTCAACGAAGCCAATGCGCGGTGCTGGTCGGGCATTCGCGACTTCCTGCGCATGCACTACGACTGCCCGCGGCGCGACACAGCCTTCTGGCGCGACGTGGCGGCCCTGCCGTTGCCGCCCGGCTATGCCGAACTCAAGCAGTGCTTCCAGCAGCGCACGCCGCGGCTCATCGACGTACAGAACTACGCCATCCACGGATGGCAGGGCATCTTCCACGTCGTCAACTGGCTGTTCGTGGCAGCGCCGTTGGGCGTGGTGCCACCCGAGGCCGCCGCTGCCGAACTGGCGAGCCTTCCGGCCGCCAGCCGCCAGCGCGTGGCCATCTACATGAACCGGCTGCGCGAGCCTGGCGCGGCCGACAGCGTTTCCAAAGAGGACCGACCCGAGTGAAACCAGGCATTACCACCTTCTGCGCGGCCTCCACGGCTGCATGGCTGGCCCTCGCCAGCATGCCGGCCGCCGCGCAGATCATCTCCGGCGGATTGACGGTAGCGCGGCGGCTCGCACCGAGTGCGCTGGCCCGGGACATGGGCGTGCGCCCCGGCCCCGAGCTGCCCTCGGCGCCCGAGACCACGACGCCGCTGGAGCTGACCGATGCGGTGCGCCAGGCGGTGGCGCGCCATCCGTCCATCTCCGACTCCATCGCCGCGCTGGCGCAGCAGTCGGGCGGCGTCGACGTGGCGCGGGCCGGCTACTACCCGACGGTGCGCGTGGGCATGGGCGGGGGCGCCAACAACGGTGCGTCCGGCGCTGGCCGGGGGCGCGGCGCCGGCACACTGGCCACGGCCTCCGTATCGCAGATGCTTTACGACTTCGGCAAGGTCGACGGCGCAGTCAACCAGTCGGAGGCACAGGTGCGGCGCCAGCAGGCCGCGATCCTCAAGCAGATCGATACCGTCGCGCAGCAGGCGGCCGAGGCCGTCGTCATGACGCACCGCTACCAGTCGCTGGTCGCGATCGCGCAGGAGCAGGTCAATGCCGTCGAGAAGGTTCTGGAGACGGCACGGCTGCGCGCCGGCGCGGGCATCAGCACCAAGGCCGACCCGATCCAGGCCGAGTCGCGCGTCGACAGCGCGCGTGCCAATCTGCTGCAGGTCAAGTCACAGCTCGCGCAGTGGAGGGAGCGTCTGGGCACGCTGCTGGGCAAGTCGGTACCGCCGGCCGTGGCTCCGCTGCCGGAACGGCTGGCCAGCGAGTTGCGCATCGACCAGCTACCCGACGCCAGCCTCATGCCCGATGTGTTGACTGCAGAGGCAGAGCGGCGCGTGGCCTCGGCCCAGGTCGAAGTTGCAAGGGCTCAGCGCTACCCCACCATCAGCCTCGACGTTTCCGCCAACAAGGCCATGGGCGGCGTGAACCCCAGCACGCTGGAGCGCAACGGCATGTACCACTCGGTCATGCTCAATCTTTCGAGCGTGCTCTACCAGGGCGGCGCGCTCGACGCCCAGGTGCGCGCAGCAGTCGCCGCCGAAGAGGCCGCGCGCATGCGCGTCGAAACCGCTCGCCTGAACGCGGGCGACCTGGCGCGCAATTTCCGGGAGCAGGTCATCGGCGCGCAGGAGCGCCTGGGCGTGCTCGCAGATAGGCGCCGAAGCATCGGCGAGGCGCGCGACCTCTACCGCGAGCAATACAAGCTCGGCTCCCGTTCCATCCTCGACCTGCTCAACGCCGAGCAGGAGATCCACCAGGCCGCAGCTGAGCAAGAGGGCGTGCTGCACGACCTCTGGGCCAGCCGCATCGGCTACATCGGCGCCACCGGCCAGGGCCGCACGTACTACGGCCTCAACAACACCACCGTTCAAGGAATGGAACTGCTTCCATGAGTCTGCCCCCGCAGTACACGAGCTGGCTCGACGCCATGCTCTTCGTCGCCCGCCACTACGGCATTGGCGCTTCGGAAGAGAGCGTGCGCGTCTCGCTCGCCTGGGAGCGCGGCGCGCCGATGGACACGCTGCTCGATCACATGGCGCGGCAGCTCGGCCTGGCGCTGCGGCTGGACGCGTTCTCCAACGCGCAGATCGACCCGTGGCGGCTGCCGCTGGTGGTGGAGTTCGACAACGGCGAGATCGGTGTCGTGCGCGCTTCCGACGGCAAGGGCAGCCTGGGCGTGCTGCTAGGCGGCGACCACGGATTGGAGACGGCGCTGCCCATCGACGAGCTGCGCCAGCGTGCGAAGCGCGTCGCCATCCTGCGGCCCAACACCGCCGTGCCCGACGCGCGCGTGGACGACTACGTCAAGCCCTACAAGCCCAACTGGTTCTGGACCATCGCCCTGCGCGACTGGCGCCGCTACGGCGACATCATCCTGGCCTCGGTCTTTGCCAACGTGCTGGCACTGGCCTCGACGATCTTCTCGATGCAGATCTACGACCGCGTGGTGCCCGCGCAGTCGGAGTCGACGCTGTGGGTGCTGTTCGGCGGCGTCATGCTCGCCGTGGTCTTCGAATTCTTGCTGCGTATATCGCGCACGCACATTTCCGACGTGATCGGCAAGCGTGCCGACCTCAAGGTGTCGGACCTGGTCTTCGGCCATGCCTTGAGGGTGCGCACCGACGCACGCTCGAAGTCCACTGGCTCCTTCATCGCGCAGGTGCGCGAAGTGGAGCAAGTGCGCGAACTGCTCACCTCCACCACCATCGGCGCGGTGGCCGACCTGCCGTTTTTCTTTCTCTTCCTGGTCGTGCTGTGGATGGTGGCTGGCCCACTCGCGCTGGTGGCACTGGCAGCGGTGCCGCTGCTGGTGATTCCTGGCCTGCTGATCCAGAAGCCGCTCGCGCGGCTGGCCAACGAGGGCATGCGCGAATCGGCGCTGCGCAATGCGCTGCTGGTCGAGGCCGTCGAGGGCATCGAGGACATCAAGCTCATGCGCGCCGAGCCGCGCTTCCAGAACCAGTGGAACCATGCCAACGAGGTCTCGGCCGGCGTCAGCATGCGCCAGCGCTTTCTCACGGGCCTGCTCATGACCTGGACGCAGGAGGTGCAGACCATCGTCTACGCGGTGATGCTGCTCGCGGGCTGCTTCCTTGTGATGAGGGGGGACATGACGACCGGTGCGCTGGTCGGCTCGTCGATCCTCGCGTCGCGCATGATCGCGCCGCTGGCGCAACTGTCGGGCGTGTTCGCGCGCTGGCAGCAGGCCAAGGTGGCGCGCGCCGGGCTCGACCAGCTCATGCAGCGCCCGGTCGACCAGCCCGAGAGCGCGCGGCTGGTGCACGTGCCGGCGCTGCAGGGCCGCTACAACGTCATGGGCGTCGAGTTTCGCTACGGCAAGGACGACAAGAGCCCGGCGTTCTCGTGCGCACAGCTGCAGATCCAGGCCGGCGAAAAGGTCGCGCTGCTGGGCCGCATGGGCGCGGGCAAGTCCACGCTGCTGCAGCTGCTGGCCGGCCTGCATGCACCGCAGCGCGGCAACGTGGCGCTCGATTCGCTCGACCTCGCGCTGATCGACCCGGCCGACCTGCGCCGCGACATGGCGCTGCTCACGCAGAACGCGCGGCTTTTCTACGGCACCGTCCGCGAGAACGTCACCATGGGCATGCCGCTGGCGACCGATGCGCAGGTACTGGAGGCCATCACGATGGCGGGCGCCTTGCCCTTCGTGGATTCGCGCTCCCAGGGGCTGGACGACCTGATCCACGAAGGCGGACTCGGACTCTCGGGCGGGCAGCGGCAGGCGCTGCTGCTCGCGCGCACGCTGATCCGCCAGCCTTCCATCGTGCTGCTGGACGAACCCACTGCGCACTTCGACGAGGTCACCGAACGCCAGGTGATCGAGTCGGTGGGCGCCTGGCTGGGGTCGCGCACGCTGGTGGTGGCAACGCACCGCATGCCGGTGCTGCATTGGGTGGACCGCATCGTCGTGATCGACAACGGCCGCATCGTGATGGACGGGTCGAGGGACCGGATTATTGGAGAGCTTTCGCATGGCAACAACGCCTGAGACAACCCACCCACGAGGCGCCGGCGGCGTGGCCGTGGTGGCCGGTGCCGCGTCCGGGGTGGCTGACCCGCAGGGCGCAAAGGGAACACAGGTCGGGCAGGGCAAGCAGGGAGCACAGCTTCCGCGCCCGAAGACGCCTCCCGTAGTGAGCTATTCGCCGGCCGAGCCGCCGCTGCCGCGCGCCTCGCTGGTCGTGTGGATCGTCGGGACGGCGCTGGTCGCGCTGCTGGCCTGGGCGTGGTCTTTCAAGCTCGACGAGGTGTCCACCGGCACGGGCAAGGTGGTGCCCTCGTCGAAGGAGCAGATGATCCAGTCGCTCGAAGGCGGCATCCTGGTGGACCTGAAGGTGCGCGAGGGCGACATCGTCGATGCGGGGCAGGTGCTCGCGCAGCTCGACAGGACCAAGACCGAGTCGACCGTGCAGGAAAGCGCCTCGCGCGTGCGTGCTGCGCTTGCCATGTCGGCGCGCCTCGCGGCCGAGGTGGGTGGCACGTCGCTGGCGTTTCCGCCCGAGGTGCAGTCGGACGCCGACCTCGTGCGCACCGAAACCGCGCTCTACCGCTCGCGCCGCGAGCAGCTTGCGAGCAGCCTCGCTGGCGTGACGCAGGCGCTGGTGCTGATGCGCCGCGAACTCGCGCTGACAGAGCCGCTGGTGTCGCGCGGCGCTGCGAGCGACGTGGAAGTGCTGCGCCTCAAGCGCCAGATCAACGAGGCGGAGACCAAAGCCGCGGACATCAAGAGCCAGTACTCCGTGAAGGCACGCGAAGAGCTCGCGAAGGCGAATGCCGAAATCGAGGCGCAGCGCTCGGTGACGCGCGGGCGCTCCGACTCGCTCACCCGGCTGACCTTCGCTTCGCCGGTGCGCGGCATTGTGAAGGACATCGCCGTGACCACCGTGGGCGGCGTGCTGCCCCCGGGCGGCAAGCTCATGGAGATCGTGCCGCTGGACGAAAAGCTGCTGGTCGAGGCGCGCATCTCGCCGCGCGACGTGGCCTTCATCCACCCGGGGCAGGACGCAACGGTGAAGGTGACGGCCTACGACTACGCCATCTTCGGCGGCCTGCCGGGCAAGGTGACGACCATTTCGCCCGACACCATCCAGGACGACGTGAAGCGCGACGTGTATTACTACCGCGTGTACATCCGCACCGACGCGGACCACCTGAACAACAGCAGCGGGCAGAGCTTCCCGATCGTGCCCGGGATGATCGCCACGGTAGACATCCACACCGGCAGCAAGTCAGTGCTCGACTACCTGGTCAAGCCGCTGAACAAGGCGCGCGAAGCCTTGCGCGAGCGCTGAGGAGCAGCGTGTGAAGAGAAGACAACCGGTGATTCCGGGCCGCAGGCCCGCGCTCACGCAGCAGGCGCTGAATGCGCTGGGCGAGCAGTTCCGCGCCGCCTTCGCGCGGGGCGACTACGCGCAGGCGCACAAGTTCGCAATGCAGGCCTGGCAGGCCACGCACAGCCCGCAGCCGCTGGCCGACGTTGCGCTGTGCCTGATGCGGCTCGACCAGCCGCAGCAGGCCTACCGCCTCTACTGCCGCGTCGCCAGCGAGTTGAAGACCGCGAACACCTACGACGGACTGGCGGAAGCGGCGGGGCAGTTGGGCAAGCGGGACGAGGCGGGCGAGTTCGGCTCGGTGTCGCTGTGGCTCAAGCTGCAGGAGGCTGCGACGGAAGTAGTCGCTGCCACGGTCGATTCGCCCGTGCCGCGGTGCTTCGACGAAAGAAGCCGCCATCGCAACGTCATCGCGTTCAGTCTGTTCGGCAGCGATCCGCGCTACTGCGAGATGGCGCTGCTCAACGTGCGGGCCGCGCACGAGTTCTTTCCGGCGTGGGTCTGCCGCTTCTACGTCGATGCCTCGGTGCCGGAGGCGGTGTGCGAGCGGCTGGTGCATGCGGGCGCGTCGGTGGTCGACGTGCGTTCAGTCGGCGGCGAAGACCTGCCGGGCACCATGTGGCGTTTTCTCGCGCTCGACGATCGCGATATCGACCGCGTGCAGTTCCGCGATGCCGACTCGCTGCTGTCCACGCGCGACCAAGCTGCCGTGCGCGCGTGGTGCGCGTCGGACCGCTGGTTCCACGTCATGCGCGACTACCACTCGCACACCGAGCTGATACTCGCCGGCATGTGGGGTGCGTGCCAGGGCGTCTTCTCAGACATCGCGGGCGACATGCGCGCGTACCTGAAGAGCCGGCCGTTCTCTGCGCGCTATGCCGACCAGCACTTCCTGCGGCATCGCGTCTGGAAGGTCGCCGAGCGCAGCATGCTCGCTCATGACGAATGGTTCGACCTGCCCGGCAACCAGCCCTTTCCGCCCCATGTGCCCATGACTGTTGACGCGCGCTATGCCCACGTGGGCGCCAACATCGGCGCGCCCTCGATGCAGGTGGTGCATGAAGCGCCCGACGGCACGCAGGTGCGCTGGACCCTGTACGACGCGAGGGGCCAGGCTGTCTGCAGCTACGACGCCGTCGTTTGCGACAACAGCTACGGCGCCAGCATTCCCGCGCCCTACGCCGCCGAGATCGCGGCTGGTCGCTGGAAGGTTGTGACCCGCTGACCCTGAGCGCTGATCCTTCAGCGCACCAGCAACTTCATCATCCGTTCGAAGGTCTTGCCGTAAGGCGGCTTGAACAGGCCCAGGCCGTTCAGCGCCGACTGGTGAAAGATCGGCTTCATCTTCGAGAAAGTCTCGAAGCCGTGTTCGCCGTGGTACGCGCCCATGCCGCTGGCGCCTACACCGCCGAAGGGCAGGTTGTCTTGCGCGACGTGCAGCAGGGTCTCGTTGATCGACACGCCACCGGTCACCGTGTTTTCCATCACGCGGTCGATGGTCGCGCGGTTCTTCTCGAACAGGTACAGCGCGAGCGGGCGCGGGTGCGCGTTGACATACGCGATGGCCTCGTCGATGCCCTTGTAGGGCAGCACCGGCAGCAGCGGGCCGAAGATTTCCTCCTGCATCACGCGCATGCCGTCGTTCACGCCGGTCAGCAGCACGGGCGGGAAGCGGCGCGTCGCAGGGTCAGGCGCGGTGTCGGACAGGGGCAGGGCCGAGGCGCCTTGCTCCTGCGCCAGGGCCGACAGCTCCTGCAGCCGCGCGAAGTGGCGCGGGCTCACGATGCTCGTGTAGTCGGTGTTGGTGGCCAGCGCCGGGTACATCGAGGCGAACACGCGCCGGGCGCTTTCTGCAAAGCGCTGCTGCTGGCCTTCGGGCAGCAGCACGTAGTCGGGCGCGATGCAGGTCTGGCCCGCATTCAGCGTCTTGCCGACGATGATGCGTTCAATGGCTTTATCGAAGTTGGCATCGGGCCCGATGATCGCCGGCGACTTGCCGCCCAGTTCAAGCGTCACCGGCGTGAGGTGCTCGCTCGCGGCGCGCATCACGTGGTGGCCGACGGCGGTCGAGCCGGTGAACAGCAAATGATCGAAGGGCAGGCTGGAGAAGGCGCGCGCGGTCTCGGCGTCGCCGTTGACGATGGCGATCTCGTCTTCGGCAAACTGCTTTCGCACCAGCGCGGCGAACAGCTCGGCGAAGCGCGGCGTGAACTCCGACTGCTTCACCATCACGCGGTTGCCAGCCGCCAGCGCCGCGGTCATTGGTCCCACCGCCAGGTACAGCGGGTAGTTCCACGGCACCACGATGCCCACCACGCCCAGCGGCTGCGGCATGATCCGCGACGATGCGGGCTTGAACCACAGGCCGGTGGAGCGGCGGCGCACGCGCATCCATGCCTTGCCGTGCGCGAGTGCGTGCTGGAGGCCCTCGATGCTGGGGAACACTTCGGCAAGCTCGGTTTCTTGTGCGGCCCGGTGATGGAAGTCGGCGCTGATGGCGGCGGCGATTTCCTGGCGGTTGTCTTTCACCAGCGCACGCAGGCGCTTCAGACGGTCGGCGCGCTCGCTCCATGGCGGCGTCTGTGCGCGCAGGCTCGCGGCGCGCATCGTGTCGAAGGTCTGTCGCATGTCGTCGTGTGTCATGGTTTGTTGCGAAGGCCTCAGCCCGCTTGTTGATACACCGGCCAGCGATCCTGCACTTTGCCGCCACGCACCCCGCAACCGCCGCCGTCAGAAGGGCTCGACGGGCAGCGCGCGCTTGTGGGCGCTCTTGCGATGCGTCGCAAGAATGATCTGGCGGGCCGCGGCCGACACAGGCTTGCCTTCGAGGAAGTCGTCGATCTGCTCGTAGGTGACGCCGAAGGCGTCTTCGTCGGGCTTGCCCGGCACCAGCGATTCGAGGTCGGCGGTGGGCACCTTGTAGACCAGTGCATCGGGCGCGCCCAGCAGCTGTGCCACTGCGCGCACGCGGCGCTTGTTGAGGCCCGTGAGCGGCGTGATGTCGGCCGCGCCGTCGCCGAACTTGGTGAAGAAGCCCATCAGCGCCTCGGCCGCGTGGTCGGTGCCGATGACGATGCCGTCGTGCGCGCCGGCCACCGCGAACTGCGCAATCATGCGCTGGCGTGCCTTGATGTTGCCGAGCACGAAATCTTCGTGCGCCGCGTCGCGGAAGGTGAGGTCGCCGGCCTTCAGTGCGGCGAGCATGCCGTCGACGGCGGGCCGGATGTCGACGGTGATGGTGCGGTCGGGCTTCATCACCGCGAGCGAGGCCTGCGCTTCGGCTTCGTCTTTCTGCACGCCGTAGGGCAGGCGCATCGCGATGAAGGTGGCGTCGTAGCCCGTGGCGCGCAGCCGCTCGACGGCGCGCTGCGCGAGGCAGCCGGCGGTCAGCGAATCGACACCGCCGCTGATGCCCAGCACCAGCGTCTTCAGGCCGGTGCGCTTCAGGTAGCTGGCGAGAAAGTCGGTGCGGCGTTCCAGCTCGTGGGCGGCATCGAAGACGGGCGCGACATGCAGCGCCGCGATGATCTCGCGCTGCATATCGTCGACGGGGGACAGGTCTGCACTCATGGTGTGGAACGACGTGTGAAGTGAATCAGAAATCGACGAGGCTGAGGCCAATGCTCAGCACCGTGCGCTTGCGGTTGTAGTCCACCAGCGTATCGCCATAGCCCGAGAACAGCTGCGTGTGGAAGCGCAGGTTGCTCTTGGTCGGGTCGCCGATGGCCTTGAGCCATTCGAGGCGCACCGAGCCGCGGCCGCTGTCGCGCAGGTTGTTGCGCACGGTCACGGCGAGCTGGTTGTCGCGGTTGAGGTTCCAGCGGCCGGTGATTTCGGCGCGGCCGTAGTAGTCGGCGATGTCGGGGTTGTCGTCCTTGGCGGCGCTCTCGGAAATGCGCTTCCAGATGCGGCCGGTGATGGTGAAGCGGTCGTCGAGCTCGGCGCCGCCCATCAGGTACACGCGGTTCCAGCTGCGCGACAGCGGCAGGGTCTGGCCGTTCGACTGGTGCACGATGCCCAGGCCCGAATAGCGCCAGCGCCAGCCGCCTGGCAGCTTGAAGTCAGTCGGGTAGACGTACATCAGCTCGGGTTCGTGGTCGGTGGTGCGGAAGGGCCGCGAGATGGCGCCGTTGAACAGCTGCCAGGTCGACTGCTGGCTGTAGGCGAACCACAGCGAGTCTTTCTTGGTCGGGTCGTCCTGCGTGAGCATGCCCTGCGCGAGCTTGGTGCGCACCGACAGGCCGATGCGCATCTCGTTGGCCTGGTAGGCGACCGGGTCGGCGGTGTGGCCGGCCGAGGGCGAGGTCGGCGTCTCGGGCTTCTTGGTGGCGGCCGAGACCGACACGTTGAGCGGACGGTAGCCGCGGAAGCCGAAGGTGCCGCAGTCGGTGGCGTTCTCCAGTTCCCAGAAGCGCGAGAGCGCCGAGTACTGGCGGTCGCGGCAGCCTTCGGTGGTGGCGACCGAGACGATGCGCGTGGCCGGGATCGATGAGTCCACCGGCGGTTGCGTGGTCGCCAGCACGGGCGGCGCCACGGGCACCGACACCGAAGGCAGCGTCTGCTGCTGCGCCCAGCGGTCGAAGCAGGCCAGGCGCGCTTCGTTGTTGGCGCCGAGCGCGGCGCACTGCTGCCAGGTGAGCTGGGAGTCGGCCAGCGGGCTCGCTGGCTTGTCCACGGCCTGCGCGTGCACCGCGGCGCCGCCGCCGAGGCAGGCGGCCACGGCCGCGAGCGCGCGAAGGTTGAAACGGGGTTGTCGTCGTGTCGTCGTCATTGCTTTCCTTCCTGGGCAACCGTCTTGCTGAGCACGAAGGGATGCGTGCTTTCGTCCGCGGCGTTGCGCCACGTGCCCCTGAATTCGCGCCCGCAGGAGCCGGCCTGCAGCTTGCCCGACCAAACGCCGCTGATGGCGCGGCCGTCCTGCGATTCGTCGATGGAGAGCGCGCCTTCGTCGTCCACGTCGCCCGCGAGCTGCGCGACCGTGGCCTTCGCCGGGTTGGCGCCGTTGCGCGTGATGGTGCCGCGCACGCCGTCGTAGTCGGGGTGCTTGCCGAGCTGTACGGCGGCCACGGCCGGCAGGTTGTCGAAGCGCGCTTCCCAGCGGCCGTAGAGCGATTGCACCGGCAGGTCGCGCGCGTCGGCGGGGCAGTCGGCGCTGCCCCGCACGGAGGCGCAACCCGACAGCGCGAGGAGAGCGGCGGCCAGCAACGCGGCAGTGGCGGTCGTCTTCATGGCGCCGCCGCGGCTGCTGCCGCCTTTGCTGCGCTGTCCTGCGCCTTGCGCGCGAACTCGGCGCGCAGAGCCTTGAGCTTTTCGCGCGGGTCTTCCTTGATGGTCTCTTTGTCGAGGCCCATCTCGGCGATGAAGCGGCTGGGTATGCAGGGCACCATTTCGCGGCCCTGCTTGCGCTTCTTGGTCCAGCTCACGGCCAGGCTGCGTTGCGCGCGCGTGATGCCCACGTACATCAGGCGGCGCTCTTCCTGCAGCCGCTGCAGCGTGTCTTCGCTCACCTTCTGCTGGCGGCCGTTGTCGTCGTCGAGCTTGAAGGGCAGCAGGCCCTCGCTCACGCCGATCAGCATCACGTGCGGCCATTCGAGGCCCTTGGAGGCGTGCAGCGTCGAGAGCGTGACCACGTCCTGGTCTTGTTCGCGCTCGCTGATGGTCGACAGCAGCGAGATGGTCTGCGCCACTTCGAGCAGGCTCTTGCGTTCGGTCTCGATGTTGTCGTTGGCGCCCGAGGCGTCGTCGAGCGTGCCGCCGGCGCGCTGCGACATCCAGTCGACAAACTCGAGCACGTTGGTCCAGCGCGAGGCCGCGGCGGCTTCGCTGTCTTCGCCGTCGTAGAGGTGCTTCTCGTAGTCGATCTCCTTCAGCCAGTCGAGCATGAAGGTGCGCGAGTCTTCCGCGCCCATGGTGCGGCGCGCCCGGTATTCCAGGTCGTTGATGTAGCGGCCGAACTCGTGGATGCCCTCGAGCGTGCGCTTGGGCATCACGCTCGGCAGAGAGGGGCTGAACAACGCCTCGAACAGGCTCAGCTTGTACTGGCTCGCGAAGGTGCCCAGGCTCGCGAGCGTGGTGTGGCCGATGCCGCGCTTGGGCGTGGTGATGGCACGCAGGAATGCCGGGTCGTCGTCGTTGTTGACCCACAGGCGGAACCAGCCGCAAAGGTCCTTGATTTCGGCGCGGTCGAAGAAGCTCTGGCCGCCCGAGACCTTGTACGGAATCTGCGCCTTGCGCAGCGCCTGCTCGAACACGCGCGCCTGGTGGTTGGCGCGGTAAAGAATGGCGAAGTCGCGGAACTCCTTGTGCTGCTTGCCCTGCGTGATGGCGTCGCCCGCGCGGATGCTCACGATGCGCGCCACGGCGCGCTCGGCCTCATGCACTTCGCTGTCGGCATCGACGATGCGCACCGGCTCGCCTTCGCCGAGCTCGGAGAACAGCGTCTTCGGAAACAGCTTGGGGTTGGGGCCGATCACGTTGTTGGCCGCGCGCAGGATGGCGCTGGTGGAGCGGTAGTTCTGCTCCAGCTTGATGACCTTGAGCTTGGGGTAGTCGACCGGCAGCTTGCGCAGGTTGTCGAGCGTGGCGCCGCGCCAGCCGTAGATGGACTGGTCGTCGTCGCCCACCGCGGTGAAGTGGCCGCGCTCGCCGGCCAGGGCCTTGAGCACTTCGTACTGCGTGGCGTTGGTGTCCTGGTATTCGTCCACCAGGATGTGGCCGAGCGCGGCCTGCCACTTGGCGCGCACCTCGGGAAATTCGTAGAGCAGCTTCAGCGGCATGCCGATCAGGTCGTCGAAGTCCACGCTCTGGTAGGCCGCCAGGCGCTCTTCGTAGCGGCCCATGATCTTCGCGGTGATGCGCTCGTTGTCGTCCGCGGCCTGGGCCTCGGCCTGCGCGGCGTTCAGGCCCATGTTCTTCCACTTGCTGATGGTCCACTGCCAGATGCGGGCGGTGGCCGCGTCGGTGGTGCCGCCGGCGTCTTTCAGGATCTTGGTGACGTCGTCGCTGTCGAGGATGCTGAAGGCCTTCTTCAGGCCGAGCACGGCGCCGTCCTCGCGCATCATGCGCACGCCCAGCGCGTGGAAGGTGCAGACCACGACCTTGCGCGCGTCCTTGCCGATCAGATCCTTTGCGCGCTCGCGCATTTCTGCAGCTGCCTTGTTGGTGAAGGTGATGGCCGCGATGCGCTGGGGCGCGATGCCCGACTGGATGAGGCGGCCGATCTTGTGAGTGATCACCCGCGTCTTGCCCGAGCCCGCACCGGCAAGCACCAGGCAGGGACCGTACATGTAGTTGACAGCTTCGAGCTGCGCGGGATTGAGACCGTGAGACATTGGAGAAAAAGAGAACCGGAAAAAGGCCGTGAAGAACGCCGTGGGGAACGGCAGGCGCAAAGCGGGCAATGATACGGGGCCGGCCCCCGCGGGGTTGTAGGCCAGACACGCCGATGCAGCCTGCTGGTGGGCAACGACAATGGTCTGGTGCTGCCTGTATTCCTTGTTACCTTCCCTTTCTTCGCGTTAATCGCGGCCGGCTACGGCGCGGCCCGCGCCCGCATCCTGCCGCTGGACGCCATTCCCGGCCTCAACACCTTCGTGCTGTATTTCGCGCTGCCGTGCATGCTGCTGCGCTTCGGCGCAGGCACGCCGATCGGCCAGTTGCTGGACGGCAGCGTCGCACTGGTCTGGGGCATCAGCGCGCTGGCCGTGGTGGCGGGTGTGGTGACGTTCACGCGCAATGCGCGCATCGGCTGGAACGACGCGGCCTTCGGCGCGCTGGTGGCGGCGTTTCCGAACACCGGCTTCATGGGCGTGCCGCTGCTGGTGGCCATTCTTGGGGCTCAGGCAGCGGGGCCGATGATCATCACGATCGCGTTCGACCTCGTGGTGACTTCGTCGCTGTGCATTGCGCTGTCGCGCCTCGACGGTGCGGGTGGCGCGGGGCGGCGCGGTGCCACGCAGGCGGCGCGCAAGGCGCTGCGCGGGATTCTGGTCAACCCGATGCCGTGGTCGATCCTGCTGGGCGTGATGCTGTCGGCTGCGCGCTGGCCGCTGCCGGGGCCCATCGAGCGCACCATCGCCATGCTGGCCGATGCGGCCTCGCCGGTGGCGCTTTTCACCATCGGGGCGGTGCTGGCCCGCTCGGCGCTGCTGGCGCGCGAGCATGGCGCCAGCGCGGCCGTAGCGGAGGCCATGGGCACCACGGCGCGCAGCCCTGCGACCAAGGCGGCATGGAGCGACGTGCTGCCGGTGGTGGCGGTGAAGCTGCTCGCGCATCCGCTGCTGGTGTGGGGCCTGGGGCTCGGCGCCATTGCGCTCGGGCTGCCGCTGTCGCATGCGGCGCTGGTGGTGATCGTGCTGGTCGCGGCGCTGCCGAGCGCGAGCAACGTGTCGATGCTGGCCGAGCGCTTCGGCGCGGACAACGGGCGCATCGCGCGCATCATCCTGTGGACGACGGCGATTGCCTTCTTCAGCTTTCCGCTCGCGGTGAGCGTGCTACGGGGTTAGGACGCCGAGCTTGTACGGGTCGGCATCGGCAAGGCGCTCGCACTTCGAGAAGTCGCGGCCCTGCGTGCCGTCGCAGTAGTAGGTGTTGTAGATGCGGCCGAAGAGCGTCGGGCTCGCGGTGAAGAGCACGCCGTGGTCAGGCTGCCAGTTGTCCTTGAAGACGGGCGGGGCGCTGGCTTCCACCGGCTTGGCTGCGGAGGGAGCGGCGGTGGGCGTGAAGTCGGCCAGCGTCTTGTGGGCCTCGTCGCCGCGCCAACGTATTGCCAGTTCGGCGGCCGTGGGGCGCGACGCGACCGGCAGCAGGATGCCGTTGACCTGCAGGCCATAGCCGAAGCGGTGCGTCTTGCCGGCCAGGAAGGCGTATGCGCAGGCGGCCATGCACTGGCCTCGTATTTCGGTCTGCACGCCGCTCGCGCGGATGGCGTCGGCGTATGCGCCCGCTGCTTCGGCGGTGCCGCCGAACGAGTCCTCGAAGACCACGGTATGGACCGTTCCACTGCCCAGCTGGTCGGTGAATTCCTTGATTGCGGTGCCGTCGAGCATGCCCGACACCACCAGGCGGCTGCCCTGCAGATCGAGCTCGGCCGCCGAAGCAATGGGTGCGGCAAGAACGCAGGCGAAGCACGACGCGAGCGAGAGAACCCAACCTGCGAAAGACGGCGGTTTCACGGCGACCTACCCTTTGCCTTCAATAGACGAGCTTGCTTGGAACGCGAAACCCGCGAGGAGTTCGCGCGCTGTTACAGCTTGAACAGCCCCGGGGCATGTCGTCAACTCTTTTTTCACAAATTTTCGGGTAGGCCAAGGCAGGCCGTAAGGCATAGATATCGCTATGACTTCAGATGAATGCTTGAGTTTGCAGATGCGCTGCTACAGTGCTTGCAAGTCAAAGGTGTGAAGGGGCGCGCAATGGCAATTCTTTTTCGCATCCTGCTGTGGTTGGTATGTCTCGCCGGCGTCGGCTGGTTCTGGCATGCCGGCAAGTTCGGCACCGCCACCGGGCTCGCGCTCGCCGCGCTGAGCCTCGTGGTGTTCGCGTGGCCCGTGAGCATCGCGCGGCGCAGGCACAACGAGCTGCGTTATGTGGACATGGGCAAGGAGCCCACTGGCTACCACTGAAACCGCGGTCTCAGGTTGACCAGTCGCCGATCCATCGGCTCAGATGCTGTGCGGATCGACGTCGACGAGCCAGCGGATCACGCCCTTGCCCTCCGGCGTGCGCCGCAACTCGTGCAATAGCGGCTGCCAGCCCGCAAGCAGCCGCTGCAGCGCGGCGCGCGAGGGGCTTTCGATCAGCATCTGCGCACGCTCCACATTGGCCACGCGCTGGATCGCCAGCGGCACTGCCGGGTAGCGCGTGACGAGGTCGGAGCCCGGCAGTGCCTCGGCCTGGTCTGCCGCCATGTTCAGGAAGCCCTGCGCCACCGACTGCTCTCTCGCGTCGGCCCGCAGCAGTGCCTGGAACGCGAAGGGAGGCATGCCGGCCGCGCGGCGCTCGTCGAGCTGCTGCTGCGCGAAGCTGGCGTAGTCGTGCTTGCGCAGCGCCATGAACAGCGGGTGCTGCGCATGGTGCGTCTGGATCCACATCTCGGCCTTCGCGCCCTGCGCTGCGAGATACGCGGCATCGCGGCCCGCGCGGCCGGCCGACTGCATCAGCAGGCTGAACAGCCGCTCGGGCGCGCGGAAGTCACTGGAGAACAGCGCGCCGTCGGGGTTCACCGCCGCCACCAGCGTGATGCGGCGGAAGTCGTGGCCCTTGGCGATCATCTGCGTGCCGACCAGCACGTCGACCTCGCCCGCGTGCACGGCCGCGAGCTGCGATTCGAGCGCGCCCTGCTTCTTGGTGCTGTCGGCGTCGATGCGCGCAATGCGCACCGCGCTGCCATCCGGGTGCTTCACAGCCGAGAACAGCTCGGCCAGGTGCTCTTCGAGCCGCTCGGTGCCGCGGCCCACGGGCGCGATGTCGGGGTTGCCGCAGGCCGGGCAGGCGCGCGGCACGCGCTCGGTAAAGCCGCAGTGGTGGCAGCGCAGGGTGCGGTCGATCTTGTGGAACACGCGGTAGGCGCTGCAGTGCGGGCATTCGCTTTTCCAGCCGCAGTCGCCGCAGGCCAGCACCGGTGCGTAGCCGCGCCGGTTCAAGAAGATCATGCTCTGCTCGCCGCGCGCGATGCGCTGGCCGATGGCGTCGAGCAGCGCGCCCGAAATCACCGTCTTTGGCGGCTGCAAATTCATGTCGACCAAGCGCACGGCCGGTAACTCGCCCGCGCCAATACGCGATGGCATCGCCAGACGCACATAGCGCCCGCCCGGGTCTTCGCCTTCGGCGGGCCGGCTCTGGTGCCAGCTCTCGAGCGAAGGCGTGGCCGAGCCCAGGATTACCTTGGCCTTTTCGCGCTGGCCGCGCCACACGGCGAGGTCGCGGGCGGAATAGCGCGCGCCTTCCTGCTGCTTGTAGCTCGGGTCATGCTCTTCGTCGACCACGATGAGCTTCAGCTCCGGGATCGATGCGAACACCGCCATGCGCGTGCCCAGCACGATGCGCGCCGCGCCGCCGTGCGCCGCCAGCCAGCTCGCCAGCCGCTGCGGATTGGTCATGCCGCTGTGCAGCGACACCACAGCCTCTTCGCCGAAGCGGGCCTTGAAGCGGGCTTCGAGCTGCGGCGTGAGGTTGATCTCGGGCACCATCACCAGCGCCTGCGCCTCGGGGTCGCGCGCCAGCAGGTCGGCCACGCAGCGCAGGTAGACCTCGGTCTTGCCGCTGCCTGTGCTGCCGACCAGCAAAAAAGTACCTGCTTCGGCTTCGATGCGCGCCAGGGCGGCCGTCTGCTCCGCGCTCAGCGCGATCAGGTTCGCCGATTCGGCTGTCTCGGCCACTGGCCCGGCCGTCGTCTTGCGCTTGAGGCGGCGCGCCAGCTGCGTCGTCGACAGGTCGCGCAGCTGCGGCGGCAGGGCGGCCAGCGCGATCTCGCCGATCGAGCGCTGGTAGTAGCGCGCTGCAAAGGCCACGAGGTCGCGCCAGGCCTCGCCCAGCGGGGCCAGCGCGTCGAGCGCCGCGCCCACGGGCTTCAGTGCCATGTCGGGTTCGGCATCCACCAGCGAAACCGGCTCGTTCCAGACCACGCCCAGCACTTCGCGCTTGCCCAGCGGTACGCGCACCAGCGTGCCGGGCGGCATGGGCTCGGCGCTGGCGTAGCTCAGCAGGTCGCCGAGCGCGGCGTGCGCGGGCGTCTGCACCGCGATGTCGAGCCGCCACGGCAGGGCCGGTGGCGCACCGTTCGTCGGCTGGGAAGCGCTGTCTGAGGGGAGGCCGGCTGTGGAGATGAGCGGTCCTTCTTGGAAAGGTTTGTTAAGGAGACTTTGAGCAAGAGCGCTTAAGTTGTTGATTTTTCAGAGCTTTGGAGGCCGTCCAGAGTTTCTGTGGATAACTTTGTTGACAAGCCAGCTCGATTCGCCGCGGGGCCTTGAAAATCAAGGCTCTGGCTGGAATGCCCGGAAAAAAAGCAAAGTTCAAATCCTATATAAATCAATAACTTAGCGTCGCTATCTCTTTAGGAGCAAAGAGGGAGGTCCCCCGGAAAATCTTGCGCAGTGCAACACGGGTTTTGTGCATAAGTCAGACCGATATGCCGTTTTTGCGCTTGACAAACGGCTTCGTACCAACTTTACGGGGCGGCTCAGCGCCCCGCCGGCCCGCTCCCGAAGACTGCAGTGTTAACCGCGCAGCGCGCGCGACTGGGCGTGCACCGCCTGCACCAGCGCCGCCACATGCTCTGGCGGCGTGAACTGGCTGATGCCATGGCCCAGGTTGAAGATGTGCGTGGGGCCCTGGGCGTTGCGGTCGGCGTGGGGCTTGCCGAAAGCCTGCAGCACTTTCGCCACCTCGGCCTCGATCTGCGCGGGCGGCGCGAACAGCACGTTGGGGTCGATGTTGCCCTGCAGGGCCTTGGCCTTGCCGTCCGAGCCTTCGGCGATCTGCTTTCGCGCCGAGGCCAGGTTCACGGTCCAGTCGACGCCCAGCACTTCGCAGTCGAGCTCGCGCATGGCGTCGAGCCACAGGCCGCCGCCCTTGGTGAACACGATGCGCGGCACGGGCTGGCCGTCGGCGCCGGTGCGTTTGAGGCCGGCCAGCACGCGGGCCGTGTAGGCGAGGCTGAACTCCTGGAACGCGCCGTCGGCCAGCACGCCGCCCCAGCTGTCGAACACCATCACGGCCTGCGCGCCGGCGTCGATCTGGGCATTGAGATACGTGGCCACCGAGTCGGCATTCACGGCCAGCAGGCGGTGCATGAGGTCGGGGCGGCTGTAGAGCATGCTCTTCACGAGGCGGTAGTCGCTGGAGCCCGCGCCTTCCACCATGTAGCAGGCCAGCGTCCACGGGCTGCCCGAGAAGCCGATCAGCGGCACGCGGCCGTCCAGCGCCTTGCGGATCGAGGCCACGGCATCGAACACGTAGCGCAGCTTGTCCATGTCGGGCACTTCGAGCGCGGCCACCGCCGCTTCATCGCGCACCGGGCGCGCGAAGCGCGGGCCCTCGCCGGCCTCGAACGACAGGCCCAGGCCCATGGCGTCGGGCACTGTCAGGATGTCGGAAAACAGGATGGCTGCGTCGAGCGGGTAGCGCTCCAGCGGCTGCAGCGTGACCTCGGTGGCGTAGTCGGTGTTGGTGGCCAGTCCCATGAAGCTGCCCGCCTTGGCGCGGGTGGCAACGTACTCCGGCAGGTAGCGGCCGGCCTGGCGCATGAGCCAGACGGGCGTGTGGTCGGTGGCCTGGCGCCAGCAGGCTCGCAGGAAAGTGTCGTTTTGCAATGGGGCGAAAGGCATTTCCCGATTGTCGCAGGGCACCCCGGCATTGACCGACAGCGCATTTTGAGTTGCACCAACCCGCCTCGGTGATCCATGGCGCGCCGCAGCGCCGAGCATCCGGGCGGAACAACAACTCCGGACGAACATGGCGCAACAGGTTTTCGATTTCGTGGTGGTGGGGGCCGGCTCGGCGGGCTGCGTGCTCGCGCACCGGCTGGCGCTGGCGGGGCGCAGCGTGCTGCTGCTGGAGGCCGGCCCGCCCGACAACGACCGCTTCATCCACATGCCCGCCACCTTCGTGCGCGTGATCGGCACCGAGCGCACCTGGGCCTACGAGAGCGAGCCGCAACCCGCGGCGGGCGGCCGCAGGATGTTCGTGCCGCAGGGCCGCACGCTGGGCGGCGGCAGCTCGGTCAACGCCATGGTCTACATCCGGGGCACGCCGGCCGACTACGACGGCTGGCAGGCACAGGGCTGCGAAGGCTGGAGCTGGAGCGACGTGCTGCCGTGGTTCCGCAAGGCCGAGTCGAACGCGCGCTTCGCCTGCGAGCTGCACGGCACCAGCGGGCCGCTGAAGGTGAGCGACACGCGCTTCCGGCACCCGCTGAGCCTGGCTTTCCTGCGCGCGGCGCAGCAAAGCGGTCTGGCCTACAACGACGACTTCAACGGCGCCGACCAGGCCGGCGTGGGCTTCTACCAGACGACCACCTTCGAAGGCCGGCGCGCGAGCACCGCGGCCACCTACCTCGCGGCCGTGCGCGGCAACCCGAAGCTCACGGTGGTCACCGGCGCCCATGTGATGCGTGTGCTGACGCAGGACGGCGCCGCCACGGGCGTGGTCTACCGCACCGGCCAGGGCGGCACCGGCGAGGACATCGTGGCCACGGCAAGCCAGGAAGTGATCCTCTCGGCCGGCGCGCTGGCATCGCCCAAGCTGCTGATGCTGTCGGGCATCGGCCCCGGCGCGCAGCTGCAGGCGCTTGGCATTCCCGTGGCGCGTGACCTGCCCGGCGTGGGCGAGAACTTCCAGGACCACCTGGAGGTGTCGGTCTACGGCCGCACGCGCGAGCCGATCAGCCTGCTGGGCAACGACCGCGGCCTGGCCGCGCTGAAGCACGGCCTGCAATGGACGCTCTTCAACACCGGCCTTCTCACCTCCAACGTGGTCGAGAGCGGCGGCTTTGTCGACACCACCGGCGAAGGTCGGCCTGACCTGCAGTTCCACGTGCTGCCGGTGCTGGTGGGCGACGTCGACCGCGAGCCGCTGGCCGGCCACGGCATCTCGATCAACCCCTGTTTCCTGCGGCCCCGATCGCGCGGCAGCGTGCGGCTGCGCAGCGCCGACCCGATGGCACCGATCCTGTTCGACGGCGGCTACCTGCAGGCGCCGGAAGACGTCGCCACGCTGGTGCGCGGCGTGAAGCTGGCACGCCGCATCCTGCGCGCGCCGGCGCTGCGCGAGCTGGTGTCGGAGGAGCTCGCGCCGTCCGCCGCCGAGGACCTGGCCGACGATGCCATCGAGGCCTACGTGCGCCAGCGCGCCAAGACCGTCTACCACCCGAGCGGCACCTGCCGTATGGGCCGCGATGAGTTGGCCGTGGTCGATGCGCGCATGCGCGTGCACGGCGTGGCGAGGCTGCGCGTGTGCGACGCCTCGGTAATGCCATCGCTGGTCAGCGGCAACACCAACGCGCCCACGGTGATGCTGGCTGAGCGCTGCGCCGACTTCGCGCTGTCGGGCAACTAACTCTGCGCGTTCGGTCAATCGCCGATGCGCGCCGAAACCTAGAGTCGATCCCGACAAGGAGACAGAGCAAATGAGTTCCACGAGAGATTCCATGGCCGGCAAGGTCGCGTTCATTACGGGCGGCGGCACCGGCATCGGTGCGGCGGTCGCTGCGCAGTTCGCCGCGGCGGGCGGCCGTGTCGTGCTGATGGGGCGGCGCCTTGCGCAGCTCGAGGCCGTCGCTTCGAAGCTCGACGGCCTCGCGGTGGCAGGCGACGCCGCCAGCACAGAAGACGTGCGCCGGGCACTGACCCAGGCACGCGAGAAGTTCGGCCGTGTCGACGTGCTCGTCGCCAACGCGGGCGGCCACGGCGTGGGAGATGCGCTGTCCACCGACGACGCCTCGTGGGCGCTCTCGACGCGCCTGAACCTCGACACCGCCTTCGTCTGCGCACGCGAACTGCTGCCCGAGCTGATCGAGCGGCGCGGCAACATCGTCGTGCTGTCTTCCCTCGCAGGCCACTTCGCAGGGCCGGGCGTGGTCGGCTACGTGACGATGAAGCATGCGCTCATCGGCCTGGTGCGTTCGCTGGCGCGTGACTACGGCAGGCAGGGCGTGCGCGTGAACGCGGTGTGCCCGGGCTGGGTGCGCACCGAGATGGCCGACGAACAGATGCAGGTGCTCGTCGACAAGTACCGCCTGGCCGGCACCGATGCGGCCTACGACCTCGTCACGCGCGACGTGCCCATGGGCCGCGCCGCCAGCCCCGGGGACGTGGCGAATGCCGTGATGTTCCTCGCCTCGCCGCTGGCCGCGATGGTCACCGGCAGCTCGCTGATGGTCGATGGCGGCGCCTGCGCCGTGGACCTTCCCACCATCGCCTTTGCGCACGACGCCTGAGCAAGGAACAACGACGCCATGAGCACAGACACCACCAAGCCTGCCGACTGGAAGACCTACGACCAGTTCGCACTCGGCATTGCCACCAACCGCCTGCCGCCCACCGACGCGCTTGCGGGCCGGACGCTGGTGCTGGCCCTGCCCGACTTCCGCCTCACATTGAAGCCGCGCACGCAGCACACGATCGACTGGCAGGAAGAGGGGGCACGCGGCGGGCAGGCGCAGGGCGACTGGTACGAGGCCATCGAGGTCGCGCCAGACACCTTCTTCCTCGATATCACGCAGGCCGGCCGGCCCACCGAGGCACTGACCGTGGTGCTCAACACGCGCACGCGCCGCGTGCTCGCCATCCGCTGCCGCATCGTCGGTGCCGAGGAGGCCGCCGGCCAGCCGCGTGTGCCGCAGGACTTCTGGGTCGGCACGCTCGAGGGCGGTGATGCCACCGGCCTTGTCCCGCACGCCACGCGCGACCTCATCGGCCTGCGCACCTGGCAGACCTACAGCCCCAACCACACCTACGAGCACACCTACCTGAGCTCGGAGCGCTACGCCTGGCAGTGCCTGGTCGGCGTGCAGCGCGGCCACGGGGACGTCGACCTGGCGAGCTACTGGAAGTTCGACGACGAGCAGTACGTCTTCACCTTCCGCGAGTTCCTGATTCCGGTGGCGTCGGTGTTCTTCTTCGACTTTGCGCGCGGCCGCTCGACCGGCAAGTTCCTCGGCGTCACCGGTGCCGGCGAAGTCGCCAACAACCCCGCGGGCGCCTTCATGCGCAAGGCCTCGCAGACCGTCTATCCGCCCGAGTTCGGGCCGGTCTGATTCCTTCCATTTTTTGCTGTCACACCAGGAGCTTCACTTCATGCGCACGCCCCACCAGATCGTTGCCGATCACTACGCCGCCTCCGACCGGCAGGACCTCGACGCCATGTTCGCCGACGTGTCCGACGACGTGCAGTGGACCGAGATGGCCGGCTTTCCCTGCGCCGGCACGCACGTCGGCCCGGCGCAGGTGATCGAGAAGGTCTTCAAGGCGCTGGGCGCCGAGTGGGAGGGCTACCGCTTCGTGCTGGAGCGGCTGGTCGACGGCGGCGACACCGTGGTCGGCATCGGCGACTACCACGGCCGCAACCGCGCCACCGGCAAGACCATGCACGCGCGCGTCACCCATGTGTGGCAGGTGCAGGGCGGCAAGGTGCGGCGCTTCGAGCAGTTCACAGACACGCTGCTCGTGGCGCGCGCCATGCAGTGACAGCACTTTCTTCTTTCTCTTCTTCAACGCATCGCCCCGGAGCCCCTTCATGAATCTGCGAGACCTGTCGATCGAACACCTCGGCCAGGTGGGCCTGCTGGCACAGCGCCGGCGTGGCAACCACATCGACGGCCGCGAGGCGCCCCCCGCCAGCGGCAGCTACCTCCCGGTGGTCGACCCCGCCACCGAGATGACCGTGGCCGAGGCACCCGACAGCGACGCGGCTGACGTGAACACCGCCGTCGCCAGCGCGCGCCGCACTTTCGAGAGCGCCGCATGGAGGTCGCTGCGCCCTGCCGACCGCGAGCGCATGCTCTACACGCTGTCGACGCTGATCGAAGCGCACGCCGACGAACTCAGTGCGCTCGAGACGCTGCAAAGCGGCAAGCTGCGCGGCATCGCCCGCATGGTCGACGTGGGCGCGGGCGCCGAGTTTGTGCGCTACATGGCGGGCTGGGCCACCAAGCTCGAAGGCCAGACGCTGGACAACTCCATCGGTATTCCGGGTCCGCAGTGGGTGACCTACACGCGGCGCGAACCGGTCGGCGTGGTGGGCGCGATCGTGCCGTGGAACTTCCCGCTGGCCATCGCGCTGTGGAAGGTCGCGCCCGCGCTCGCGGCAGGCTGCACCGTGGTGCTCAAGCCTTCGGAAGAAACACCGCTCACCGCGCTGCGGCTGGCCGAACTGGCCATCGAGGCGGGCTTTCCGCCGGGCGCGCTCAACGTGGTGTGCGGGCGTGGCGCTACGGCCGGCGCGGCGCTCGCGCAGCATCCGGACATCCGCAAGATCAGCTTCACCGGATCGACCGGCGTGGGCCGGCAGATCGGCCATGCCGCCGTCGACAACATGGCGCGCTTCACGCTGGAGCTGGGCGGCAAGTCGCCGCTGATCGTGCTCGACGACGCCGACCCGGCCGCGGCGGCGCAGGGTGCGGCCAACGGCATCTTCTTCCACCAGGGGCAGGTGTGCACCGCGGGCTCGCGCGTGTATGTGCAGCGCGGCATCTTCGACAAGGTGGTGGCGCAACTGGCGCAGGCGGCCGAGGGGCTGCACATCGGCTCGGGCTTCGACCCGCAGGCGCAGTTCGGCCCGCTCGTCTCCAGGCGCCACATGGACCGCGTGATGGCGCACATCGACGGTGCGGTGGCCGAGGGCGCGACGCTGGTCACCGGCGGTAGCCGAGCCTTCGATGGCGGCTGCTTCGTGAAGCCCACCGTGTTCGTCGACGCGAAGCCCTCGATGCGCATCGTGCGCGAGGAGGTGTTCGGCCCGGTCGCGACGGTCGTGCCCTTCGACGACGTGGAAGACGCGATCCGCATGGCCAACGACAGCGCCTACGGCCTGGCCGCCAGCGTGTGGTCGAACAGCCTCTCGGCCGTGCACCGCATCGTGCCGCGCCTGCAGGCGGGTGTGGTCTGGGTCAACGCGCACAACGTGCTCGACAACGCACTGCCGCTGGGCGGCGTGAAGCAGTCGGGCTACGGGCGCGACCTGGGGCGTGCGGCGGTCGAGAGCTTCACCGAGCTCAAGAGCGTGTGCATGGCGGTGTAGCCGCCGGGTTTCGATCACCAGAAAAGGAGACATCCATCATGAAGAAGATCCAGAAGAAGATTGCGCTGTCCTTCGCGGTCGGCGCCATGGGTATCGCGGGTGCGGGCGGTGCATGGGCACAGTCGGGCCCCGACTGCGGCCTCAACACCGGCAAGCCCGCAACGGGCGAGCCCATTCCCATCGGCGCGGTGGTCGGCAAGACCGGCCCCGACGACTTCAGCGCCTCGGGCCAGGCGGCGGCCGCGTACTTCAAGTGCGTGAACGCCAACGGCGGCATCAACGGCCGCCCGGTCGACTACGTCGTGGTCGACGACCAGTGGAACCCGGAAACCGCCGCGCAGGTCGCCTCCAAGCTCGTGAAGGACCGCAAGGTGGTGGCGCTCGCGGGCAGCACCAGCTTCGTGGAGTGCGGCGCCAACGCCAAGATGTACGCCGACGAGGGCGTGATGGTCATCGCCGGCACCGGCGTGCCGCGCGAGTGCTTCAACGCGCGCAACTACGTGCCGGTGAACGCGGGGCCGCGCGTGTCGGCCACCATCGCCGCCATGTACGCCGCGCAGAAGTACAAGTCGAAGAAGATGGTCTGCATCATTCCGAACATCCCCAGCCTGGGCAACTGGGCCTGCGAGGGGCCGAAGGAGTGGGGCAGGAAGAACGGCGTGGAGGTCGAGACCATCGCCATCGACCCCGGCTCGGCCGACGCCACCTCCACCATGCTGCAGGCGGCCGCGAAGAAGCCCGACACCATCATCATGAACGTGCCCAAGGGCATCCTGGTGCCGATGCTGGCGGCCGCCGAGCAGCAGAACATCGGCAAGAAGATCCACTTCGTGTCGTCCGCGCCGGCCTACAACACCGACGTGCCCAAGGCCATCGGGCCCTACTGGAAGGGCAACTTCGACGTCAACCTCGAATTCAACCCGCTCGAATCGGCAGGCCCCGACAACAAGAACTGGCTTGCGGTGATGGACAAGTACGGCGCGAAGAGCGATCCGCGCGACACCTTCTCGCAAGGCGGCTACGTGGCAGCGCGCATCGTGACGCAGGCGCTGCTGAAGATGGACCCGAAGAAGATCGACCGTGCAGGCGTGACCGATGCGCTGCGCAAGGTGAGCGACTTCAGGAGCGACATCCTGTGCAAGCCCTTCTACGTGGGCAACGGCAACCGCCACAACGCCAACAACAGCGGCCCGGTCGCCAGCCCCGACGGCAACGGCTGGCGCTTCGCCCCCGGCGGCTGCCTGACGGCGGACGACCCGGAGCTGGTCGACATCCGCGCCGACGAGCAGAAGATGGGCCTGAAGTAAGCGCGCCCGGCCATGGACGAATACCTGCCTTTCGTCATCTCGGGCCTGGGCCTGGGCGCGGTGTATGCGCTCTCCGGCGTGGGGCTGGTGGTGCTCTACCGCTCGTCGGGCGTGCTGAACTTCGCCTTCGGTGCCATCGGCGCGATCGGCGCCTACGTGGCCTGGTCGATGCTCGAGGCGGACTGGCCGCAGGGGCTGGCGTGGTGCGCGGCCATCGTCACTTCGATGCTGCTGTCGCTGGCCTACGGACGGCTGCTGGCGCCGCGGCTGTCGCACCGCGATCCGACCATCCGCAGCATCGCGACGCTGGGCTTCGCGCTGGTGGTGGTGGGCTTCACCGAGTGGTACTGGGGCGAACAGCCGCGCCGGCTGGTGCTGCCTACCGACGCGGGCGCCATCGACTTCGTGCTGGGCGAGGTCGAGGTGCGGCTTACCCATACCCGCGCCCTGGGGCTCGCGCTGGCCGTGCTGATGATGGGCGGCGTGGGCCTGCTGCTGTCGAAGACGCGCGTGGGCCTGAAGATGCGCGCGCTGGCCAACGACCGCGACCTGAGCGCGCTGCTCGGCATCCGCGTGCTGGGCGTCGACACAGTGGCCTGGGTGCTCAGCGGAGCCTTCGCCGGCGTGTGCGGCCTGCTGCTCGCGAACATCGTGCGGCTGCAGGCCACGCTGCTGACCTTCCTGGTGATTCCGGCCTTTGCCGCCGCCATCATCGGCCGCCTGCACTCGCTGCCGGCCACGGTGGCGGGCGGCATCGCCATCGGCGTACTGGAGGCGCTGGCGATCACCGTGCCGGGCTTCGCAGCGTTCCGCACTGCCACGCCGTTTCTGATCGCGCTGGCGATGATCGTGTTCTATCGCACCGGGACGCGGCAGGCATGAGCGCCTCTTCGACCATCGTCGGGGCTGTGCCGGCGCACGACGTGCAGGGGCCGCCGGCTTCGCTCGCGCAAGCATCGCGCCGCGCGCGCATCTCGCTGGCGGTGATGGTGGGCTGCGTGCTGCTCATCGGCCTCGTTGTACCGTGGCTGGCCAATGCCTACTGGATCAAGACGCTGACCTCCTCGCTCGCGCTGTCGATCGCGGCGGCCGGCGTGGCGCTGCTCTACGGGCAGCTGGGGCTGGTATCGCTGTGCCAGTACGCGCTGCTCGGCGTGGGCGGCTGGATCGCATTGCGCGCGGGGCACGGGCTGGGCTGGCCCTTCGAGCTGTCGGTGCTCGTGGGCGGGTTGCTGTCGTGCGTGGTGGGCATGCTCGCGGGGCTGCCGGCGCTGCGGCTCAAGGGGCTGTACCTGGCGCTCGTCACGATGATGATGGCGGGCGGCTTCCAGGTGCTCATCAACGTCACGGGTTTTCCCGACGGCGGCGCGGGATGGCTGGGCCGCGTGTTCGGCAGCGAGCGGCTGATGATGCCCCGGCCCGCGCTGGCGCTGTCCGACGCGGCGTACTTCCGCTACGTGGCCGTGTGGCTGGCGGCGGTGCTGGCGTTGATCGAGCTTCACCGACGCACGCGCGCCGGGCGCTCGTGGGCGCTGATCCGGCGCGGCGAGGCGGCGGCCGTGGCGGCCGGCGTCAACATCCTGCGCTACCAGACCTGGGCCTTCGGCCTCGCGGGCTTCTGCGCCGGCGTGGCGGGCGCATTGCTTGCGGGCGGCGTGGGGCAGCTCGACGGGCGCGCCTTCACCGCGGGCGACTCGGTGATGCTGTTCGCGCTCACGGTGGTGGGAGGGGCCTACAACTGGGCGGGCGCGCTGATTGCCGGCTTGCTGCTTCGCGCGGTGCCGGCGCTGCTGACGGACTTCGGGGTGAATGGCTATCTGGCGATGATCTTCTTCGGCGTCGCGTTGCTGCATGCCCTCATCACCGCGCCCAGCGGCATCGCCGGACAACTGGCCGGCGCCTTCGCAGCAGTGCGCCAGCGGCTGTCTGGCGGCAAGGATGCCGCGCCATGATCCGCATCAGCGATCTCACCGTCGCCTTCGGCGGTGTCAAGGCCATCGACGCGCTGAGCGCCGAACTCGATGCGCCGGTGTGCGGCCTCATCGGCCCCAACGGCGCGGGCAAGACCACGCTGGTCAACGTGCTCAGCGGCCTCGTGCTGCCGCGCGGCGGCACCGTCGCGGTGGACGGCGCTGACCTGCTGGGCCTGAAGCCCATCGAGCGCGTGCGCTTCGGCCTGCGCCGGTCGTTCCAGACCGAGCAGGTGGTGGAGGACCTCAGTGTGTGGGACAACGTGCGCGCCCTGCTCGACCACGTGCCGCATGCGCGCAGCGATGCGGTGGCGCAGGTCGCGCGCGCGCTGGCGCACACCGGCCTGCTCGATGCGGCAACGGTGCCGGGCCATCGGCTCAACCTGTTCCAGCGCCGCATGCTGGAGATCGCCAAGTCGCTGGTCGGCGCGCCCAAGCTGCTCCTGCTCGACGAACCCGGCGCGGGCCTCACCGAACAGGAGGCCGGCGCGCTGCGCCGCGTGATCGGCTCGGTGCACGCTTTCTGCGGCGCGCAGGTGCTGCTGATCGACCATGACGTAGACCTGATCGCGGCCACCTGCACGCAGACCCTGGTGCTCGATTTCGGCCGCCGACTCGCGCTCGGCCCGACGCGCCAGGTGCTCGACGACCCGGCCGTGCGCAAGGCCTACCTCGGAACGGAGTGACAAGCACATGCTGAGCGTGAACGATCTGCGCCTGCAGCGCGGCGGCAAGGCCGTGCTGCACGGCATCGACCTGCAGGTGCCTCCCGGCGAAGTGACGGCGCTGCTGGGTGCGAACGGCGCGGGCAAGTCGAGCACGGTGATGGCCATCGGCGGCGTGCTGCCGATTGCGGGCGGACGCATCGAGGTCGAGGGCCATGCGCTGCACGGCCAGCGGCCCGAGCGCGTGCGTGCGCTCGGCGTGGCGGTGGTGCCTGAGGGCCACCGCGTGCTGGGCGATCTCTCGGTGCTCGACAACCTGCGTGCCGCCGCTACCGCGTTGCCCGCTGCGCGCGTGGCCGATGCGGTGGAGCAGGTGCTCGCGGTGTTTCCGGAATTGCGCGTGAAGCTCGCGCTGCCCGCGCGTTCGCTCTCGGGCGGCCAGAAGCAGATGGTCTGCATCGCGCAGGCGCTGATCGGCAAGCCGCGCTACCTGGCCATCGACGAGCTCTCGCTGGGGCTCGCGCCCACGGTGGTCAAGCGGCTGGTGGAGGTGGTGCAACAGGTCGCGCGCGAAGGCGTGGGCGTGCTGCTGATCGAACAGTTCACCACGGTGGCGCTCGCGGTGTCGAGCCGCGCCTATGTGCTGGAGCGTGGTCGCATGGCCTTCGCGGGCTCGTCGGAGGAGCTGAGAAGCCGGCCGGAGATACTGCACAGCAGCTATCTCGCGGCGGCCTGAAGGGTCGCCTTACTTCGGCGTGCCGCTCGGCTTGGGCAGGCTGTGGGGCTTGGCCTCGCGCGCCTCGGCGCGGGCTTCACCGGCCTTCTCCGTCTTGCTGGCCGTCGGTACGGCGGAACCTTCGCCGCGCGCGGTGCCGCCGTCCTTGATGCGCACCGCGCCGGGTTGCTTGCTGTTCTTCTTCGCTTCGGCGGCGGCCTGCGGCTTGCTGTCGAAGTCGGCCTCGGCTTCCGCGCTGTGGGCGTGCGGCTGTTGCGCGAAGGCGGTGGAGAAGAATGCGAGGGCGCCGAGGGCGAGCAGGGTGCGTTTCATGTAGAGGTCCTTTCTGTGTTGGGATAGCCATGTGATGCGGACGTTTCCTCAAGGGAGCGCATCGGTGATCCACTCTAGAAAGACCAACTGCCCATCGGACTACGCGGCGATTACGGTTTTGTCATGGCGCATGAAGGGTGCAGGTTGGACAGCTTCTTCGTTTGTCCTGTACTGCTCCTCGAAAAAAATTCGCGATGTCAATTCGGCAGCGACATAGCTACCATGCTTAACAAGGAAAAATTGACGGAGGAAAAAGATGAACGAGCTGTTGAGTAATCTCACCAATGTGGGTTGGTGGGGATCGGTAGTGGTGGTCGGAATATTGGTGAATTTCCTGAGCCAATTTCTCTATCCACGCTTGGCAGTGCTCCCGGTCAAGGGCCTTGGCCTTATTCGTAGCCGGAGCGCGAAGCGTCGAGCGAGATTCGAAGAACGGGTCGCAGCATTAAAGGCGAATCCGCAGCGTCTCCCCATTGTCATTGCTACCGAACATCGCCTCTACTTTGTAGCTTCCTTGGTTATGGGGTGTGCCATCTTTATCTTGTTGGTGCTTGCTGTATTGCCCGCCTTGCGAAGCACGCTGCCTCTTTGGTTGCAAACGTGTTTCTTCTTCATGTCGTCTCTGTTGTTCGTCGGTGGAACGCAGATTGCAGATAAGGGATTTGAGACGGGCCGAGTTGTTGGCGATGCGACTCGGGACTGGTGACGTAGATGGTGCGATGACTGCAGCATCTACGATCATCCTTGCAATCGGCTAGTTGGCTGATCGCTGCGACTCAAGTGAAGCCGCATCGTTCAATTCATCTGATGCTTGCCTTGCACGGGAATGGCAGGAACTCGATCGAGCGGGGAAAACTAGGATCAGACCTAGTGTGTGAGTGCGGGTGAAGGAGCCTTTTCCGCCCCGCGCCGCTGGAACTCGCGCGGCGACACGCCGTATTGCGCCTTGAACACTCGGCAGAAATGCGCACTGCTGTTGAAGCCCCAGGCAAAGGCAATCTCCGACACCGACGTGCGACCGCCCGCCGCGTTGCGCAGCGCCTCGCTGCAGCGCTCGAGCCGCATCTGCCAGATGAAGCGGTCGAGCGTCTGCTCCTCGTCCTCGAACACGCGGTGCAGGTAGCGTTTGGAGCAACGCAGCTGCTGCGCGATGAGGTCGAGCGACAGGGTCGGGTCCGCGAGGTGCGCGTGCACGAACTGTTTCACGCGCACCTTCAGCACGCCAGGCACCGGGTGCGCGCCGAACTGCTCGTCGGAGTGAGTGGCCAGCGTGGAGGCCAGCAGGCCCAGCACCGTGTCGCTGACCGAGCGGCCGACTGCGTTGGGCAGCGAGGGCAGCTGGTCGGCCAGCGAGGTGAGGAACGAGCCGAGCACCGCGTAGAGCCCCTGCATGGCCGGCGTGTGCGCCTCGCAGGTGTGCAGGTCGGGGATCTTCATGCCCTTGAACTGCTGGCGCGGGATGGTGATGGCCAGCAGGCGCGAGCGCTCGGGGTTGGTGATGGCGTAGGGCACGCGTGGGTCGTACAGGCTCCAGTCGCCGGGGTGCAGGTGGAACTCGCGGTCGCGCTGCGAGATGTGGCCGTGGCCTTCGAGCTGCAGCACCAGCTTGTAGTGCTCGTCGAGCGCGATCTCGCTGCGCATGTCGGGCCGCGCCACGCGGTGCGAGGGCGCCTCGATCATGAACATGCCCAGCGGGCCGAGTTCGTAGGCGTCCATGCGCGCGTCGAAGGTGCCTGTGTCCAGGCACTGCACGTTCAGCGCGCCGAAGTAGGTGGTGTTGATCCGGCCCCAGCAGGCCTGCCGGTCGGCGGGGTGTTCGAGCAGCGTGCTGAAATGGTGTGCGTTCATGCCGTGGGTTCCGTGGAGGGCGCCCGGAAGCGCTTCCGCAGGATAGGCACGCGGGGGCGCGACATCATCGGTGTTTCCACCCGGGACACCGTGGATGCTGCGCTCCCGGTCAACGTACGGTGCGCGCTGGATCAACACACGGGCTTCTCGCCGAACACCTCGGCCATGAGGCCGATCAGCCACTGCAGGCCTGGATCGCCGTCGCGCGCCGCCGCCCACAGCAGCGACACTTCGTAGGCCGGTGTTTCGAAAGGCAACGGGCTCACGGCCAGCCCGAGCGCGTCGCGCCACGTGGCGGCGGCGAAGGTGGGTACGGTGGTGATGGCGGGCATCTGCCGCACGATGAAAGGGCTGGTCGCGAAGTTGCGGCTGGAGAACACGACCTGGCGCGCATGCCCCTGCTCGCGCAGCAGATCGTCGACGAGCCCGCTCAGGTCGGCGCTGAACGAGGTCAGCAGGTGCGGGTGGTGCAGGTATTCCTGGAGCGTGATCCGCTTGCCGCGTGTCTTCACGAGCGCGGCGTTGTAGACGCAGACGAAGTGCCAGCCGAACAGCGCGCGCTGCCGGTGCCATGCGGCGCACTCGATGAACACGCCCACCGCCAGTTCGATCTCGGCCGCGTCGAGCATGCCGGGCGCGTTGGTGCGGTCGGCCGCGCGCGCGACGAGCCGCACGCCCGGCGCCTGTTCGGAAAGCCGCTGCATGAGCTGCGGCATCAGCGCCACCTCGAGCGCATCGCTCAGGCCGATGCGGAACACGCGCTCGGCCGTGGCGGGGTCGAACGCCGGCTGTGCATGCAGCGCCTGCTGCAGCGACAGCAGCAGCGGCTCGATGACGCGCGCGAGTTCGAGCGCGCGCGGCGTCGGCGTCATGCCGTGCGAGGTGCGCACGAACAGCTCGTCGCCCAGGGCCGCGCGCAGGCGCTTGAGCGCGCCGCTCAGGGCCGGCTGGCCAATGAACAGGCGCTGCGCCGCACGCGTGACGCTGCGTTCGTGCAGCAGCGCGTGGAACACCAGCAGCAGGTTCAGGTCGAGCCGCCTGAAATCACTTTCGTTGATGTATTCCATGGTTTCAAACGATTTGAATGATAGGGCGCCGCTCCCTAACCTGAAGGCACTTTCTTCATCAGGCATTCAAAGGAGTCGACATGGCTTTGGAACAACAGACAGTGGTGGTGGTCGGCGGCTCGTCGGGCGTGGGGCTCGAAACCGTGCGGCGCCTTGCGGCAACCGGTGCCCGCGTGATCGCGACTGGGCGCGACAGCGGCAAGCTGCAGGAAGCGATCGGCGGCTTGGGCAAGAACGTGAGCGGCGCGGCCTTCGACGCCTGCGATCGCGGTGCGCTCGATGCTTTCTTCGAGAAGACCGGGCCCGTCGATCACCTGGTGCTCACGCTCAGCGGCGGCGAGGGCGCGGGCGAATTCGCGCAGCTCGATCTTCAGTCGCTGCGCCGCGGCTTCGAGGCCAAGTTCTGGCCGCAGCTCGAAGCGGCGCAAGCCGGCGCGCGCGTGCTGCGCAAGGGCGGCAGCCTGACCTTCGTGACGGCGATTTCCGCGCGCAATTCGCTGCCCGGCACAGCGGGGCTGGCCGCGATCAACGGCGCGCTCGAAGCGATGGTGGGCAGCCTGGCGCGCGAGCTGAAGCCGAGCCGGGTGAATGCCGTGTCACCCGGCCTCATCGACACGCCCTGGTGGAACCGCGTGCCCACCGCGATGAAGGACGACCTGTTCCGCCAGCAGGTCGAGACGCTGCCCGTCGGCCGCGTGGGGCAGCCGCAGGACGTGGCGCATGCCATCCAGTTCCTGATCGAGAACGGCTACACCACGGGCACGGTGATCGAGTGCGACGGCGGCTTGCGGCTGGTGTGAAGGAGAAGACGGGGGTTCAGACCGCCGGCACGCGCCGTGCGTCCGCCGGACTCACGTTGCGCCGGTAGAGCACCAGCGTCGCGATCAGCCCGCAGATCGCGGCCGCCGTCATCCACAGGCCCGGCGCGCCCTTGTCGCCTGTCATCTCGATCAGCCCGGTTGCAATGGCCGGCGTGAAGCCGCCGAACAGCGCCGTCGCCAGGCTGTAGGCCAGCGAGAACCCGGCGGTGCGCACGTTCACCGGCATCACTTCGGTGAGGGCCACGACCATCGCGCCGTTGTAGCTCGCATAGAGGAACGACAGCCACAGCTCCACTTCGAGCATGCGCGCGAAGCTCGGCGCGCCCACCAGCCACTTGAGCGACGGATATGCCGTGAGGATGGTCAGCACCGTGAACAGAATCAGCAGCGGCTTGCGGCCCACGCGGTCCGACAGCGAGCCCATGATCGGCAGCCAGATGAAGTTGGAGATGGCCACGCACAGCGTGACGATCAGCGCGTCGGTGGTGCTCAGGTGCAGCACGGCCTTGCCGAAGGTGGGCGTGTAGACGGTGATCAGGTAGAACGACACCGTGGTCATCGACACCAGCATCATCCCGGCGACCACGAGGCCCCAGTTTGCGACCATCGACTGGAAGATCTCGCGCGCGTCGGGGCGGTGCTTGCGCGCCATGAACTCTTCGGTTTCCTGCAGCGAGCGGCGGATGATGAACAGCACTGGCACGATCAGGCAGCCCACGAAGAAGGGAATGCGCCAGTAGAAGTCGCCGATTTCCTGCGACGTGAAGGTCACGTTGAGCCAGTAGCCGAGCGCGGCCGCGACGACGATGGCTACCTGCTGGCTGGCCGACTGCCAGCTCACGTAGAAGCCCTTGTGGCCCGGCGTCGCCATTTCCGACAGGTACACCGACACGCCGCCCAGTTCCACCCCGGCCGAGAAGCCCTGCAGCAACCGGCCGATCAGCACCAGCAGCGGCGCGGCCAGGCCGATGGTGGCGTACGACGGCACGCACGCGATGAGCAGCGTGCCCACGGCCATCAGCGCGAGCGTGACGATCAGCCCCTTGCGGCGACCGACGCGGTCGACGTACGCGCCGAGAAAGATCGCGCCCAGCGGCCGCATCAGGAAGCCCGCGCCGAAGGTCATGAAGGTCAGCATCAGCGAGGCGAATTCGTTGCCCGCGGGGAAGAACGCCTTCGAGATCTGCGTGGCATAGAAGCCGAACAGGAAGAAGTCGAACATCTCCATGAAGTTGCCGCCCGTCACGCGCAGGACGGTGGCGACCTTGGAGGACGAGGCAGTGGAGGCGTGGGCGGCCGTGCCCGATTGCGCAGCGTTGGGCGCAGGATTCATCTAGTTGTCCCCTAGGGCTGTATTGGCGATGTGCTCGCCCTAGGGTAGGCCGGACTCCCCGACCGCTACCTGACTGCGCAGGTCAGGTAGCTGTCACGCGCGCATTGCGTTACGTTGTGTCGCGCGGACGGACTTCAGGTTTTGTACTTGATCGAACAGCCGTAGGGCCGCGTCGTTGCGGCCGATATCGGCTTGCCGCCGAAGGCCTCGCCCAGCGCCTGGTTCACGTAGTTGGTGGCGGTCTTGATGTCGTCCGACCGCGCCGAGGCGATGCTGTCGATGCCGCCCGCGTACACCAGCGTGCCCTTGGGGTCGATGATGAAGATGTGCGGCGTGGTGCGCGCGCCGTAGACCTGGCCGATCAGGCCGTCTTCGTCCATCAGCACGGCGGTGGGCGCGCCTTTTTGAGACTTCATCCACGCGTCGAGCGCATCGGGCTTCAGGTAGTCGGTGGCGGCGCGCTCGGTGGAATTGATGGCCAGCCACACCACGCCCTTGTCGGTCGCGGCCTTCTGCGTGGCGGGCATGTTGCCGCTGCCGTAGTGCTTGCGCACGAAGGGGCAGCCGGGGTTGGTCCATTCGAGCACCACGAATTTGCCGGCGAAATCCGAAAGCTTGTGCTTGGCGCCGCTGGTGTCCACGGCAACGAAATCGGGCGCCTGCTGGCCCACGGCGGGGGCCGCAGCGGCATTGCTGCCCATCAGGAAAGTGGCGCCGAGCGCTACGGCGGCTGCGACTACGGCACGGCGGGAAGCCCGGCTCAGGGCGGCGCGGGCATGACGCGCGGCACGACGGGAACGCGAGTCTGTGGATGGCGAAAGAGACATGGCCAGCTTGAACTCCAAAACAAAATTCCAAACAACAACTGCAGCTTAGAACGGTTTCTTCAAGTGCATGTGACAACCCATGTCACGGCGGTGGTCAAAGCGCGGCGAGCGCGGCGCGGACCTCGTCTTTACCGAGGATTTCGGTCAGCACGACCGGCGGCTTGCCCGGCGCCTGCAGCACGTACACCGGCACGCCGCTGCGGCCCAGCGCGGTGAGCGCGGCGGTGATGGCGGGGTCGCGCCGGGTCCAGTCGGCGCGCAGCATGGCGACCTTCTTGGCGTCGAAGTCGGCCAGCACTTGCGTGTCGGCCAGGGTGCTCTTCTTGTTGTACTGGCAGGTCACGCACCAGGCGGCGGTGAAGTCGATGAACACCGGCTGGCCGGCGCCCGACAGCTCGGCCACGCGCTCGGCGGACCACGGCTGCCAGCGCTGGCCGGCGGTGCCCTGGGCAGATGCAAGCTTGGCCGGCTCCACCACCTGCAACACATTGCGGCCGATGGTGGCGGTGAGCACGGCGGTGAAGCCGATCAGCACCGTCGCGATCACGACCCGCGTGCGCCCGCGCAGCGTGAACGCCCAGACGATGGCGGCCAGGCACACCAGCAGCGCGAGCAGCGTGCCCGCGCCGTCGATGCCGCTTTGCTGGCCCAGCACCCACACCAGCCACGCGACGGTAGCGAACATCGGGAAAGCGAGCAGGCGGCGCAGCGTGTGCATCCACGGGCCGGGCTTGGGCAGCAGGTGCGCGACGGCGGGCACGAAGCCGGCCAGCAGATAAGGCAGCGCCAGCCCGAAGCCCAGCGCAACGAACAGCAGCAGCGCCTGGGCGGCCGGCAGGCCGATGGCGAAACCCATCGACGCGCCCATGAACGGCGCGGAGCAGGGCGAGGCGATGACCACGGCGAGCACGCCGGAGAGGAAATCGTTGGCCAGCGGATGCTTGGCCTGCGCGCTGCACACTGACGAAGGTGCGGCCCGGCCGAACTCGAACACGCCCACGAGGTTGAGCCCGATCAGCGTGAACAGCGCCGCCAGCGCCGCCACCACGCCCGGCGACTGCAGTTGGAAGCCCCAGCCCAGCCCGGCGCCGGCCGCGCGCAGCGCGAGCATGCCGCCGCCCAGCGCGAGGAAGGACAGTATCACGCCCCCCGTGTAGGCCAGTCCGGCCTTGCGGTGCGCGCTGGCGTTGCCCGCCTGCCGCGCGAAGCCCAGCACCTTGATCGCGAGGATCGGGAACACGCAGGGCATGAGGTTGAGCAGCAGGCCGCCGAGCAGGGCGCCAAGCAGCGCGGCCATGAAAGTGGTCGAGGACGGGGCGGGCAGCTCGGTGGGCGAGGTTGCCGCGTTGGCTGCATTGGCGGTGAGCGCGGCCTGCAGCGCCGGCGACACCTCGGCGCGCGGCGCGGCGCCCGCCGGCCAAGAGCCCGTGACCGGTGCCTCGGCGCGCCAGGCCACCGGCTGGCCCGCTTGCCGGTCGGCCTCGGGCAGCGCCACCACCAACGGCATCACCGTGGGGCTGGCGCTGCGCTGGTCGGCCAGCGGCATCGTGGCGGTCCAGGTGCCGCCTTGCCAGGATTGGGTCCAGTCCTTGCCGGAGACGGCCGCGGTGCGGATCACCTCGGGAGTCTCGGGGAAGAAGCCCAGCGTCTTGCCCTGCACGGCGGCCGGCAGGCCTTCGAGCCGCACCTTCAGATTGTGGCCGTCGACTTCGACGGCACCGGGCTTGGCCAGCGGCTGAGGCTGGGCCGCTGCGGCGGCGTCGAACTCGGCCTTGTGCAGCGCGGTCGAACCCTGCAGCGGCAGGGGCAGCGTGAACGTGCCTTCTTCGGGAATGCATTCCTTGCGGCAGACCAGCCAGGAGGCCTTGAGCTGGATGTCCATCGCCGGCGTGCCGCCCAGCGCCACCGGCGGCTTGTAGAGCGTGGACACCTCCAGCGGCACCGGCAGCAGCACGGTGTTTTCGTAGCCGTAGTTGGCGAGGCTGCCGACCGGGATCTTCTTCGGCACGGGCCAGGCGATTTCGCCGGTGGACACGCCGGCTGGCAGCGTCCACGTCATTTCGGTGGGCAGGCCCGAATCGCCGGCGTTCTTCCAATAGGTGTGCCACTCGGGCTGGTGCGTGATCTGCAGGCCGACCCACACCGGGGCGCCGGGCGTCACGCCGTCGGGGGCGTGTGCGATCAGTTCGGCGCGTACGTGGGGAGTGGTTACAACCGCGCCCGGCTTGGATGGCAGGCTGGCCGTCGATTGCGCCGCAGCCGGCATGCTGGCTGCGGCGGTTGCTATCAGAAGCGTAGCGAAATGGATGCGCGAAAAGATCATGCCGTCAGTCGGAGCATTCGATGGGGGCGAAGTTCCGGCCGTTTCAGGCGGCCAAAGCAGTTGCTGGGGCCCAGCCCAGCACCACGCGCCGGCTGTTGGCGCTCTTCTTCTCGATCTTGGTGACCACTACCGCCCCGATTTCGGAAGTGTTTGCAACATGCGTGCCGCCGCATGGCTGGAAGTCGATCTGCGCGTCGCCTGCGCCCGTTCCGCCGATGCGGATGGTGCGCACCGTGCCTGTGCCGCGCGGCGGCTGCACGCTCATGCTCTTGACCAGCGCGGGGTTGGCGTCGAGTTCTTCGTCGGTGATGGCGCCCACGATCAGCGGGTGGGCGGCTTCGACCAGCCTGGCGAGGCCGGCGGTCAGCGCTTCCTTGTCCAGCGGGTCGGTCATGTGAAAGTCGAGCCGTGCGTACTCGGGGGTGATGGAGCAGCCGTTCACCGGCTGCGGCACCAGATGGCACAGGAGATGGGTGGCGGTGTGGAAGCGCATGAGCCGGTGGCGGCGCTCCCAGTCGAGGCGGGCGGTGACGGTGTCGCCGGGCTTCAGCGCGGCCAGCAGGTCGGCTTGCTCGGGGGCCGGCACGTGGACGAATTCATTGGTCGGCAGGCCCTCCGCATCCTTGGCCTTGCGGGTGTCGGCAATGACCAGCTCGCGCCCGTCGGCCAGGGCCAGCACGCCGCTGTCTCCAGCCTGCCCGCCGCCCAGTGGATAGAACACGGTGCGGTCCAGCACGATGCCGGTGTCGTCGATGCGCAGCACGCGGGCTTCGCAGGTGCGCAGGTAGGCGTCGGCACGGAACAGGTCGTCGGTCATCCGGCGATGGTAGCGGCGATGCGCAAATGAGGTGCGCCCACGCCAGAAAGCGCCCACGACCGACAACCCCCGGGCCGCCCGCCTGTGGATGATCCGGTGCATGCGGCCCCGGCCGCGCAAGGACCACGCATGAATGAACCGCAGCAAGCACCCACCCGCACAACGTTTCCCTGGCAGACGACCGCCCTGGCGCTGGCCGCCGCGCTGCTCGTCGCCGGCTGCGGCGAGGCCGCCAAGCTGGCGCCCGAGCTGACCACCGGCCCCCGCCCGCAGCTGGCCGAGCCGAACAAGACCCTGATTCCCACCGTCAACGTGGCTCCCGCGGTCGGCTGGACCGACACCGCCTCGCCCACTCCGGCAGAAGGCCTGCAGGTGACGGCGCTGGCTCGCGGGCTCGACCATCCGCGCTGGGTCTACACCCTGCCCAACGGCGACATCCTCGTGGCCGAGAGCAACAAGCCGCCCAAGCCCGGCGGCGGCGCCACCGATGGCGGTGACGGCCTCGTCGCCAGGATCCGCAACTGGGTCATGGGCAAGGTCATGGGCCGCGCCGGCGCTGGCGTGCCCAGCGCCAATCGCATCACCCTGCTGCGCGACGCCAACGGCGACGGCCTCGCCGAGGTCAGGCAGGTGTTCATGACCAACCTGATGTCGCCCTACGGCATGGCGCTGGTCGGCAACGAACTCTTCATCGCCAATGCCGATGCGCTGGTGAAGGTGCCGTACACCGAGGGCCAGACCTCCATCAGCGCCAACCCCACGCTGGTGACACCGCTGCCCGCCGGCATCAACCATCACTGGACCAAGAACGTGATTGCCAATGCCGACGGCAGCAAGCTCTATGTGACGGTCGGCTCCAACAGCAACATCGGCGAGAACGGCCTCGCGGCCGAAGAAGGCCGCGCCGCCATCTGGGAAGTCGACACGAAGACCGGCGAGAAGCGCCTGTTCGCCAGCGGCCTGCGCAACCCCAACGGCATGGGCTGGGACCCGGACACCAAGGCGCTGTGGACCGTGGTGAACGAGCGCGACGAGATCGGCAGCGACCTCGTGCCCGACTACCTCACCTCGGTGAAAGACGGCGCCTTCTACGGCTGGCCCTGGAGCTACTACGGCGGCATCGTCGATGCGCGCGTGACGCCGCAGAACCCCGAGATGGCGGCCAAGGCCATCGCGCCCGACTACGCGCTGGGTTCGCACGTCGCGCCGCTGGGCCTGGCGTTCTCGCGCGCGGGCGGCATGCCCGAGCAGTTCGCCAGCGGCGTCTTCATCGGCGAGCACGGCTCGTGGAACCGCAAGCCCAAGTCGGGCTACAAGGTGGTGTTCGTGCCCTTCATCGGCGGCAAGCCGAGCGGACCGCCGGTCGATGTGCTGACGGGCTTTTTGACGGCCGACGAAAAGGCGCAGGGTCGTCCGGTGGGCGTGGCGCTCGACAAGGGCGGCGCGCTGATCGTGGCGGACGACGTGGGCAACGCCGTGTGGCGCGTGTCGAAGGTGAAGTAGCGCTTTTTCAGCGCTGCGGCTTGGCGATGCGGTAGAGCTTGTGCCGGCGTAGCGGGTGGCCTTCGGGTACCAGCGGATGATCGAAGGCGCCGGCCACGTCTTCCTTCATGCCGATGCGTTCCATCACCGCTGCCGAGCGGGTGTTGTTCCACGCAGTGAACGCGACGACCTCGTCCAGCGCCAACTGATCGAACCCAACCTGGATGGCGCCGCGAGCAGCTTCGCTCGCAAACCCCTGGCCCCACCACTTGCGAGCGAAGCGCCAGCCGATCTCGACGCACGGCGAGAACGGCAGGTCGGCCAGCGGCGAGTTCAGCCCGGTAAAGCCCATGAACTCGCCGGACGCCTTGTGCTCCACGGCCCAGAAGCCCCAGCCGTTCTCGGCAATGCGCGTCTTGATGCGCTCGACCAGCGCGTCGCTGTCGGCCCGCGTGTGCAGCGGCAGCAGAAATTCCATCACCTGCGGGTCGCAGGCCAGCGCAAAAAATGGCGCGAGATCGCTCTCGCGCCATTGGCGCATCCGCAGGCGCTCGGTTTCGAATTCGATGAGATGAGGATGGGCAGCGTTATCGGTCATGCGACCGATTGTGCTGACTCAGAACCCCGCCAGCACCACCTTGCCCTGCGCCTTGCCGCTCTCGATGAGCGCATGCGCACGCTTCAGGTTTGCCGCATTGATGGTGCCGAAGCTCGCGTTCGCCGTCGTGCGGATGCGGCCCGCGTCGACCAGCGCGGCCACCTCGGCCAGCAGCGCGCCCTGCTCGGCGATGTCCGGCGTCTCGAAGCGCGAGCGCGTGAACATCATTTCCCAGTGCAGCGAGATGCACTTGGTCTTCAGCGGCATCGCGTCGAACACCTTCATGTCGTCGATCACCGCCAGCTGGCCCTGGGGCTTGAGGCTTTCGATGATCTGCGCGTAGTGCTGCTCGGTCTGCGTGAGGCTGGCGACCATGTCGACTTCGCCGATGCCGGCGGCCTTGAGTTCGGCCGCGAGCGGCTTCGAGTGGTCGATGACCACGTGTGCGCCCAACTCCAGGCACCATGCGCGGGTTTCGGCGCGCGAGGCGGTGGCGACGATGCGCAGCTTGGTGAGCTGGCGCGCCAGCTGGATGAGGATGGAGCCGACTCCGCCCGCGCCACCGGTGATCAGCAGCGTCTGGCCCTCGCCGCTATCCTTCGGCACCTGCAGGCGATCGAACAGCAGCTCGTAAGCGGTGATGGTGGTCAGCGGCAGCGCGGCGGCCTGTGCGTCGTCGAGGCTCTTCGGCGCGAGGGCGGCAATGCGCTCGTCCACCGCGTGCAGCTCGGCATTCGCGCCCGGCCGGGTGATCGAGCCCGCGTAGTACACGCGGTCGCCCACCTTGAAGTTCTTCACGCCGCTGCCGATGGCCTCGACCGTGCCGACGGCGTCCCAGCCCAGCACCTTGGCCTGGCCGGCCTCGGGCGCGGCGTTCTTGCGGACCTTGGTGTCCACCGGGTTGACCGACACCGCCTTCACGCGCACCAGCAGGTCGCGGGGGCCCGCCACGGGGGCGGGCAGCTCGATGTCCTGCAGCGATTCGGGGTTGTCGATGGGGAGGGGCTGGTAATAGCCGACGGCTTTCATGACGGGAACCTTTCAGTAACGATGCTCCGAATGTAGGATCGCAAGACCGGTTTGATAAGGTGGCTCAAACCAGCAACACTTTCAAATGAAGATTGAAAATCTCTCCGACCTGCAGGTGCTGGTGCACACGGCGCGCGGCGGCACGCTCACGGCGGCAGCGCATGCGCTGGGCATCACGCCCGCGGCCGCCAGCGCCACGCTCAAGAGGCTGGAGGCCCAACTCGGCGCGCGCCTGTTCGAGCGCTCCACCCGTGCCATGCGCCTCACGCCGCAGGGCCAGACGCTGCTCGACTACGCGGTGCGCGCCTTCGAGCTGCTGGACGAGGGCGAATCACTGGTCACGGCCGACCGCGGCGAGCTGGTCGGCACGCTGCGCGTGGCCTCGCCGTCCGACCTCACGCGCAGCACGCTGCTGCCGTGGTTCGACGAATTCCTGGCGCTGCACCCCGGTGTGCAGCTGTCGCTGTCGGTGGGCGACCGTCCGCTGGACGTGATGCGAGACGAGGTCGACGTGGCGCTGCGCTACGGCGCGCTGGCCGATTCGCGGCTGGTGGCGCGGCCCTTTGCCCTGACCAACCCGGTGCTCACCGCCTCGCCCGATTACCTGCGCCGTCATCCTGCGCCGAAGGTGCCGCAAGACCTGGTGCATCACAACTGCCTGACCTTCAATCGCTCGGGGCGGCGGCATCGCGTGTGGCGGTTTGCGCAGAACGGGCAGTGGACCGAGGTGCGGGTGAATGGCAACCGCAGCGTGGACGATGCCTCGCTGGCGCGTGAATGGGCTGTGGCGGGGTATGGCGTGACGCTCAAGTCGGCGCTTGATGTGCGGAACGACATTCGCGAAGGCCGGCTGGTGCGGCTGCTGCCTGATTGGGAGACCGAGCCTTATCCGCTGCACGCGTTGCTGCCGAGTGGGCGCTTTGTGCCGGCGCGGGTAAGGGCGTTTGTTGATTTTCTTGGGTTGAAGTTTGAGGGGTTGTTGGCGGTGGGGTGAGGTTTTTTCCCGGGGCCGGGACTCGCCCCGGCGGGCGACCTACTTTTCTTTGCTTCGCCAAAGAAAAGTAGGCAAAAGAAAGGCGACCCCACTGTCTGCGACCCCTTCGCGTAGCGAAGGGGCAACCTGCGGTGCTCGCGTTTCGCGGGGTCTCGCCCAAACTCGCTTCGCTCAGACAAGGGCGAGCCCTGATCCGCGAAACGCTGCGCTCCTCGGCGCAGCCAGAGGGGAGGGGAGACGGAACGGGCCTTTGCTTCGCTCGGCCCTAGCCTTAGATCATTGGGGTGACGGCGCCGTCCATTGCCACTATGGCGCCGGTCACGTAGCTTGCCTTTGGCGATGCCAGGAATACCACCGTGTTGGCGATTTCCTCCGGGGTCGCGATGCGGCCGAGTGGCAGTCTTGCCTTGGCGCGCTCCAGTGCTTCGTCGGTGCCGATGCCTTGCAGCTTCGCGTCGGCCTTCATGCCTTCCTGCAGCCGCTCGGTCAGTGTGAGTCCTGGGTTCACTGCGTTCACGCGCACGCCTTTGCCGGCGTAGGCGGCGGCCATGCCGGCGCTCACCAGCATCAGCGCCGCATTGGCTGCGCCGCCGGCCATGTGCACGGGGCTCGCGACCTTGCCGCCCTGGCCGATCACGTTGACGATGGCGCCGCAGCCGCGCTGGCCCATGCGCTTGACGGCCGGGTCGATCATGTGGATGTAGGTGAAGTACTTCGCGTCCATCGCGTCGTGCCATGACGCGGCGGTCAGATCGTCGGGCGGGGTGCGGCGCGCGGCGCCGGCCGAATTGACTAGCACGTCGACCGCACCGAAGGCCTTCTCTGCCGCATCGAGCGCGGCCACGGCGCTGGCCGGGTCCTTGAGGTCGGCCGCATGCACGGAGACCCGGCCTTCGGCCTGCGCGAAGGCCCCGATCAGCGTCTTGCGGCCCTGCTCCAGGTTGGCGAGGTCGCGCGACACGAGGCTCACGCGCGCGCCTTCGCGCAAAAAGCCCAGCGCGCAGGCCAGGCCGATGCCCTTGCTGCCGCCGGTGATGAGTACGTGCTGGTCCTGGAGCTGGAGGTCCATGAAAGAGTCCTTGCCGTGATGAGTGGTGTGAGGCGGCGATTGAAGCACCGCCGCGAAACCCCTGCACGGACGCGGCTGTACCCTCAGCGCCGCGCGGCCGCGCGCTGCAGCGGCTCGGGCTCCAGCATGCCCGGCGTGGTGTCGGTGGCGTCGCGCAGGTGGCCGTTGTTGTCGTGGTGCACCAGCAGCTGCCGCGTGCGCTGCCAGGCCGACAGCCGCGCGGGCGGCACCTCGATGTACGAAGCCAGCGCGAACAGCGACGACTGCTCCTGCTCCGGCGGGGCCTCGCGCCGGTGCTGACGGCGGCGCCACGGCGCCATCATCAGCATCGACACCAGGATCACGCCGATCACCACCGCATACAGGCCCAGCAGGTGCAGCACCTCGGGCTGCGAGCGCGCGCCAAGCACATAGGGCCACGCATACCAGACCGCGCAGAACCAGATGGCGATGGTGATGGCCGGTCGCAGCACGCGCAGCCACAGGTACATGGCCAGCGTGCGTTGCGGCGAGCGGCCGCTGCCGAACGCGCGCAGCGAGATGCGCGCGGCATCGATGATCGGCTCGTCCACCGCGGGCTGCCCCCAGGAGCGCTGGCGGCTCGGCGGCGGTTTGTCGTCGTGCGGGCGGCTGTGGGCATGGGTCTCAAGGTGCATCGGAAACTCCTCGGTCAGGGCTCGTCCACACCGCGCGCTTGCCGCGGCGGCGTATCAGGGCGTTGGGAAGGGCGACGACGGTGCTCGCCATCGTGATGGTCCAGAAAGCGATCGGATACCAGATCGTTCCAGCGAAATAGCGCATCAGGTCGCGGTCGTAGCGGCGGTCGATCCACAGGCTCAGCAGCATCTGCAGGATGCAGGTCATGGCCAGCAGCGTGCCCTGCCAGTGCGGCAGCAATGCCGAATGCCACGACGAGTCGGCCGGCAGGAACGGCCGCACCAGGCTGACGAGCAGCACCCCGGCCATCGCATAGGCCCAGACCACGCTCGTCATGTACTCGAAGTAGATGAGCCACATGCGCCAGTGGCGCGGCCGCAGGATCTTCGAGGTGTAGCGCAGCATGGTCTGGATGCCGCCGACGGCCCAGCGCAGGCGCTGCTTCCAGAGACCGCGCAAGGTCTCGGGCATCAGAATCCAGCACAGCGCGCGCGGCTCGAAGCGCAGCTGCCAGCCGCCGAGCTGGAGCTTCCAGCTCATGTCGATGTCCTCGGTGAGCACGTCGGGGCTCCAGAAGCCCACTTCCAGCACGGCGCGGCGGCGGAACATGGCAATCACGCCCGACACCGTGAACAGCGTGCCCACCAGCTGCTGCGATCGCTTGATGAGCCCGATGATCGAAGAGAACTCGCCCACCTGCATGCGCCCCAGCAGCGTGGTGCGGGTGCGGATGCGCGGGTTGCCCGTGACCGCGCCGATGCGCTCCGACGCCAGCATCGGCTGCAGCATCCACGCAATGGCGTCCTCGTCGATCAGCGCGTCGCCGTCGATGCCCAGGATGTATTCGCCGCGCGCGAGCTGGCAGGCGGTGTTGAGCCCGACGGCCTTGCCCTGGTTGCTGGCGTTGTGGATCACGCGCAGGCGGCCGTACTCCTTCGTCATCTCGTCGAGCAGCTCGCCGGTGCCGTCGGTGCTGCCGTCGTTCACGGCGATGACCTCGTAGTGCGGGTAGCGCGTGCGCATCAGCTGCTCGATCACCTCGCGCAGGTGCGGCACTTCGTTGAAGCAGGGCACCACCACCGTGACCAGCGGGTGCGAGGGCAGCAGGGTGAGCGGGTTCACGTCGACATCGCGCTTGCGCTCGAACACCCATGCATGCGAGAGGCCGCCCGCCATCCACACATAGGCCATGAAGAACGGGTAGTAGAAGACGAAGCCGAACAGCAGCGTGGGCAGCGTCTGCGCGAGAAACTGTGTGGTGGTCATGGCGACCGTTCTCCTGGCGTGGCTTGCGCGCGCAATGCACGCGGCAGCAGCGTGCGCACCGAGATCGCGCGGCGCACGGTCTCCAGCGATGGCTGGTTGTCGAGGAAGTCGTCGGGGTAGTAGCCCAGGTGGCGCACGCCGGCGCGCTGCAGCAGCGTCCACTGGCGCGCGAGCTCCGCGTCGGGCACGGGCTTGCCGGTGCGCCAGTCGCGCGCCTGCAGCTCGAACACCGTGCCGTCGAGGCCGCGCGGCGTGTCGGCGGCGCGACGTGCGAGCCGGCCCAGCCACGCGTGCGCATCGGTCTCGCGTTCCATGCGCGGCATCGCCATCAGCGCGACGTAGTCGTAGGCGGCGAGCGAGGCTTCGTAGTTCTGCGCGAACCACTGCTCGGCCTGCGGCTCCAGCACCGGGCGCGCGTAGAGGTTGCGCGCAGTTTCCAGTGCGGGCCGCCAGGCTCCCACGCGCGCGGCGAGTTCCTGCGTGAAGGCGATCAGGTAGCGGGTCTTGGCGGTGGTCCAGCGCGCCATCAGCTCGGGGTTCGCTCGGATCGCGGCCACGTCGGGCGGCAGGCCCCACTGTGCATAGGTGGCCAGCGCGGCGGGGCTCGCGTCCTCGTCGTCCGACAAGGTCGCGTCGTCGTGGAACAGCAGGCCTTCGAAGAAGGCGTGGCTGCCCAGGTCTTCGTAGATGTCGCCGACCAGCGTGCGCACTGCGGGGTCGAAGGGCGTGAGCCGGTGGTAGCGATCGGCCGGCATCGCGCCGCCTTGCGCCGTCACCGTGTGCGCGGCGAGCGGGTTCGAGGCCGGCAGCCGGAAAGCCGTTACCGGCATCCACGCGTAGACCTTCACGCCGGTGCGGCTGCGCAGTTGCCAGGCGGCGCGGCCGAACAGGTCGGCGCGCATCGGCAGGTGGCGGTTGGGAAAGTACAGCGCGTCAGCCACGCCGTCGCCGTCGGGGTCGGCATAGGCCTGCAGGAACACCGCGCGCGGGCGCACGGCGGCAACGCGGTCGATCAGCGCCGAGAGATTGCGCTCCTGCTGGGCCGGGTCGGGGTCGTACACGTAGTCGAGGTCGACGTGCATCACGCGGTTGATGGGCCGCACCTCGCCGCCCACGGGGCTGCGAAGCAGCTGCGCGTATTCGGGCGCCTCGTTGTCGTAGGCCGCGAGCGCGCGTCGGATGCGCGTGAGCGGCAAGGCGGGCGTGTTCGAGCCGTCGTCGAGCGTGAATGTGATGGGCATGCCCGCGCGCGCGGAGGCTTTCAGCGCTGCGTCGTTGTAGGCGCCGTAGGGCCACACCATGGAGCGCACCTTCGCGCCGGTGCGCTTCTCGATGAGCTCGCGGCTGCGGCGCAGGTCGGTCTCGATGCGCCGCGCGTAGGCGGCGTCGTCCTCGTAGCGGCCGGTCTTCGGGTCGTAGCGGTGCGTTGCGGCGGCCGGCAGCATGTTGCCTTGCGGGTTGGCGAGGATGCCGGTGTGCATCGCGTCGCTGTGGCTCGCGAACTCGACGAGGCCTGAGCGCGCCATCTCGGCGGCTTCGCTCCACAGCAGGAAGTCTTCGCGCGGCGCGGGCTTGTCGCCCCAGTGCACCTGCTGGCCTTGGGGCACTTCGAGCCAGCTCGTCACCAGCGCCATCAGCGCGGGGTAGTTGTAGCGCTTGAGCAGCGGAAACACCTTGGTGTAGGCACTGCGGTAGCCGTCGTCGAAGGTCAGCAGCACGGGTTTGGGTGGCAGCGGCTTGCCGCCGGCGCGCGCGTCGACGATCTGCTGCAGGCTCACCGGGTGGTAGCCGTTGTATTGCAGCCAGGCGAACACTTCGGCGAAGGTGCGCTCGTCCACGGCAGTCTCGTCGGGTGAGGTCTCGAAGCTCGCACGCACGTTGGTGCGCACGTCGTGGAAGGAGATCACGCGAAAGCTCAGGCCGTCGTCGGGGTCGGCGCTCGGCAGCGGCTGTGCGAGGGCCGGCAGGCAGAGCGCCAGCAGCAGCCATGGCAGGGCTGCGCGCAGGAAGGTGAAAGGGTTCTTCGTCGTTCTTCGCATCACGGCAGGGGCGTCGAGAGGTTCAGGAAGACGCCGCGCTGTCGTTCGCGCACGCCGTCGTAGGGATGGCCGGAAATGCTCAGGCCGTAGCGCAGCGCGAGCTTCGGCCCGAGGTTCCAGCGATGCTCGTAGCGCAGGTTCCACATCGGTCCGCTGCCGAAGCCGGCCTGCCGGTAGCTGCCTGCGCCGAGCTCCACGGCCTGGAAGAACTGGCGGTCGTCGCTCTTCCAGTTGAGCCATTGCGCGCGTACGCTGAGTTGCACGCTGCTGTCGCTCGAGGGGTTGAAGTAGGGCGTGGTGTCGATGGCGCGGCCGCGGCTCGCGTCGGCAGCGAGCTTCGTCTCGAGCTGGAAGCGCGGCGTGCTGATCCAGCGTTCGCTCCAGCCGATGTCGAAGCCGTTGCGCAGGTTGCCGTCGCTGAAGTCAAGTTGCTGCCATTTCAGGTCGAAGCGGCGCGACTCGTTCACCACGTAGCCCACGCTCGCGCCGGCTTCGCGCGCGCCGATGCCGGCCACGCGCGCCTTCCATGGCAGCTCCTTGCTGTCGCCGTCGTAGGTGGCCGACAGCCGCCATGCGTCGCCCGCGCGGTAGTCGAGCCGGCCGGCCACGCTGCTGCGGTAGGGGCCGCTGTTGGCATGCTGCAGCGCGCCTTCGGCCAGCCAGCGGCCGCGCTGCCAGCCCAGGCCGAGGCCGCCGCGCGCCCAGTTCGCGTTGCCGATGTCGGTGACGCCGCGGCCCAGCGACTGGTCGTAGAACACGCGCCACTGGTCGTCGATGAGGCCGGAGCTGAGCCGACTGTCGATGCGCCATTCGCGGCTGGCGATGGCCGCGCCGCCGGAGGAGGCTTCGGCGTCCACGTCGAGCCGCGGGCCGATCTGGGCGCGGCGCTTGCGCTCCATGTCGCGCACTTGCACCGAGTCCGGCAGGTCGGCCGCGAGCGATTCGGCGCGCTGGCGGGCTTCGGCGAATTCGCCGGCATCGAGCAGGGCCTCGACATGGCCGGTGCGCGCGCCGATGTCGTAGGGCGAGTCGGCCGCCAGCGCCTCGAAGCGCGCGAGCGCGGCTTCAGGGTGTTCGCGCAGGCGCTCGGTGAGGGCCGCGCCGTAGGCATAGCCCGGGTTGAGCGGCGCTTCGCGCGTCAGCACCGAGAAGCTTTGCTGCGCGAGTGCCGGCCGATCGGTGTAGAGCTGCGTCAGGCCGCGCAGGCCGCTCACGTCGGTGTACTCGCCGTTGGGGCGGCCGGCTTCGGGCGTGAGGCGCAGCAGGGCGGGCGTGCCGTGCTCCAGCCGCTGCAGCAGCGCCTCGGCGTCCTCGAAGCGGCCGGTGTCCTGGTAGGCGTAGAGCAGGCCGAAGTAGAGCGGGTCGGGCGTCGGCAGGTCGGCGCCGCCGCGTGCCACGGCCGCCTCGTAGATCGGCACGGCTTCGGCGGAGCGGCGTTCCTGCGCGAAGGCGCGTGCCGCGGCCCCGAGACCGTAGAAGGGCAGCTCCATGCCAGTGGCACGCGCCGTGTCGTAGAGCGCGATGGCGTCGGCCGGGCGGCCGCTTTCGACCAGCGCCAGCAGGCGGTCGGACAGCAGGCGCACGCGCACGGTGCGCCATGCATCGGCATCGCTGGCGTCAGCTTGCAGGGCCGCGGCATCGGCCCGCGCCATCGCGGTCTCCTGGTCGGCGAGCACGCGGTCGAGCGCGACGAGGCGCTCCGCGCCCAGTCGCTGGTCGCGCGCCTGGATCGCCCAGCGCAGCCGCTGTGCCAACGCCTCCTGCTGCAGTGTCGAGAGCGCCAGCGGCGAGAAGCTGCCCGGCGCGGTGCGCTCCGCCGCCTCGGCGTCTTCGAAGGCGCTCGATGCGGCACCGGCGCTCGCGAGCAGGAAGTCGGCCTCGCGGCGGATGTCGCGGCGTTCGGGCCGCAGCGCGCCAGCCTTGGTGTAGGCAGCGAGCGCCTGCAGCGGGTCTTTCGCGGCGCGCGCCAGGGCGGCACGCAGCTCCAGCAGCGCGACGCGGTCTTCGATCTGCATGGGCGCCGGCTGCGACAGCGCGCGGTACAGCGCCTGCGCGCCCGTGACGTCGCCGCTGTCGATGCGCCACCAGGCTTCGTGCAGGCGCGGCTCGCGCGCCGCGGGTTGCCGGGCGCGCCATAGGGCTACGGCCTCGCCCTGCAGGGCCAGGTCATGGGTGCGCCGTGCGGCCAGCGCGAGCGGGCCCAGGGCGTAGTCGCTCAGCTTCGACGGTGCGAGCTGGTGGCCCAGCGCCACGGCTTCGGCGAACTGGCCATCGGCGGCGGCGATCGCGATGGCATCGGAAGCCACGCGCCGGCGGGCGTCGTCGCCGATGGGTGCCGCGAGCCAGGCCTTCAATTGCTGGAGCGCCTGGGCCGCGGTAACTCGGCCTTCGCGCTGCGCGACGATCAGCGCATCGTGCTGCCGGACGTCGTAGGTCGTGGCGGCGATAGCGGCAGACGGCTGCGCCAGCACTGCGGGCGTGACGAGGGCCAGTGCGCAGGCTGCTAGAGGTGGAAATCCTTGTGATGCATATGCAAGGTGATGAGACAACGAGCAGGCGAGCGCAGCTTTGCGCCCGGCCATGACCGTGCCTCCAGCTTTTTTCTGGATGAACACTCTGCTCCCTTGAATTCGGACTGCGGTTTCCGGCGACCGAAGCCGCAGCGAAAACCGGGCTGCCGGCGTATGTGACAGGCCGGCAACCTTAAAAACTCACTTGGGAATCACTCTAGAGAGGATCATTAACAATGGCAAACCAAAGTGTCACGAACTGGTTGTATGTGTGAACAGATTCGCGTTTTTGGCATCCCCGTCGTTTACTTTTGTGGTCCGGAAGCCATCGATGCCGGCTTGCGACCGGCCTAAGATCGCACGATGAACGCTGTTACCCAGGCCTCTTCGCCTTTGCCTTCGCTACTTCCCCGCTTCTGGTCCCGCCTCACCACGCGCGACTTCGCGTCGCTCGATGCGGCGACCACCGTCGCGGTGCTGCCGTTGGGAGCGACCGAGCAGCACGGGCCGCACCTGCCGCTGGGCGTCGATACAGTGCTGGCAGACGGCATCGTCGCCGCCTCGCTGCCCCTGTTACCGGCCGAACTGCCAGTGCTGTTCCTGCCGACCCAGCAGATTGGCCTGAGCCCCGAGCACGCGCGCTTCGCGGGCACGCTCACGCTGTCGGCCGAGACCTTGATCCGCCTGTGGAACGAGATTGGCGCGGGCGTGGCGCGCGCGGGCGTGAAGAAGCTGGTGCTGTTCAATGCGCACGGCGGCCATGTGGGCGCGATGGACATCGTGGCGCGCGAGCTGCGCGCGGCGCACGGGCTCATCGTCTACAGCGTGAGCTGGTTCAACCTGCCGCTGGGCGACGCGGGCGAGCAGTTCAGCGCGCAGGAGCACCGCTTCGGCGTGCACGCAGGCGAGATCGAGACTTCGATGATGCTGGCGCTGACGCCGCAACTCGTGCGCATGGGCCAGGCGCAGGACTTCCGCTCGACCTCCGAGCAGCGCGCGGCCGACTACGCCATCCTTGGCAACGGCAAGAGCGCCAAGCTGGGCTGGGCCATGGAGGACTACAACGCCCATGGCGCCGCCGGCAACGCGGCTGCGGCCACGGCAGAGCATGGCCAGGCGGTGATCGATGCGGCAGCGCGGCAACTGGCGCTGCTGCTGGCGGAGGTGTCGCGGCTGCCGCTGGGCACGGCCAACACCGGCCCGCTGCCCTGAGTTGATGGCGCCCCCGCGGCGTTAACGTTGACCTAACGGTTCTGCGCTACCTTCGCGGCGCACCAACCAAACAACGGGAGACGGCGTGCGCGTGCTGCTTGTCGAAGACGACGAAATGATCGGGAAGAGCCTGGTTCGCGGCCTCGAGCGATCGGGCTGGGCGGTGGACTGGGTGCGCGACGGCCTGCTCGCGCGCAGCGCACTGGCCGATGGCGACTACACCTGCGTGCTGCTGGACCTGGGCCTGCCCGGAATGGACGGCATCGAGGTGCTGCGCCACGCGCGCGGCCTGAAGAACGACACGCCCATCCTGATCCTCACCGCGCGCGACGGCCTCGGCCAGCGCGTGGAGGGGCTCGACCTCGGCGCCGACGACTACCTGCTCAAGCCCTTCGAGCTGCCCGAGCTGCTGGCGCGCATGCGCGCGGTGGTGCGCCGCCGCCACGGCGCCTCCAACTCCATCATCGGCAGCGGCAAGGTGCAACTCGACCTCACCACGCGCGAGGTGCTCTACCAGGGCACGCGCGAAACGCTCTCGGCCCGCGAGTTCGCGCTGATGCACGCCATGCTCGAGCGCCCGGGCGCCATCCTGTCGCGCGAGCAGTTGGAGAACCGCATCTACGGATGGGGCGAGGAAGTGATGAGCAACGCGGTCGACGTGATCATCCACAACATGCGGCGCAAGCTCGGTGCCGACACCATCCGCAACGTGCGCGGGCTGGGCTGGCGCGTGGTGGATTCATGAGCACTGCAGCAGGCCGGCCCTGGTACTCGCCGAGTTCGCTGCGCAACAAGCTGCTGATGTGGCTGGTGGTGGTGCATCTTCTTGCTGCGGCTGGCGTCGCGTGGTTCACCTACGCCAGCTACGACAGGCTCATCGTCACCTTCAAGGACGACCAGATGCAGATGCTGGCCGACTCCTACGCCAGCAACGTGGCCGTGCCCGAACTCAGGCCAGCGGACGAACGCAGCATCTTTGGTCGCGGCGCTTTCGTCATCCAGATCTGGAACGGGCGGGGCGAGCTGCTGGTCAGTTCATGGCCCGCGCTGGCCGTGGCCCGCCAGCCGGCGGAGGGGCTGAGCACCGTGCGCATGGGCGCCGGCGACGACGGTGTTTGGCGCATCTATTCCACTGCGCCGGTGGCCGACGCCGACCGCTTCCAGGTGCAGGTGATCCAGAACGGCGGCTTCGTGCGCCGGCTGGTGGCCAAGCGCGCGCTGTCCTCGACGGCGCCCATCGCGCTGCTGCTGCCCCTGTCGCTGGCCGTGCTGTGGCTGGTGGTGTGGGCCTCGTCGCGCAAGCTGCGCAGCGTGGTGCTCGACGTCGCGGCGCAGGACGAGCGCAGCCTCTTGGAGCTGTCGGTGTCGCGCGTGCCCGACGAGATCGCGCCGCTGGTGGAGGCCTTCAACAGCCTGCTCGGGCGGCTGCGCCAGGCCTTTGCCGCGCAGCGCCGATTCGTGCAGGACGCCGCGCACGAGCTGCGCACGCCCATCGCCGCCATCGGCCTGCAGCTGGACAACATGCGCGCCGAAGTGCCGGCCGAGAGCATCGCCGAGCACTACACGCACCTCAAGGGCGGCGTGACGCGTGCCCAGCACCTGATCGAGCAGCTGCTGCGCCTGTCGCGCCAGGAAAGCAGCACCGAGCCCGAGGCGCCAGTGCCGCTCGATGTGGCCTCGGTGCTGCGCGACAGCGTGGCCCAGCTGATGGTCGTGGCCGACCGCCGCCGCATCGACATCGGCTTCGAGGGCGAGACCTCCGCGACGGTGACCGCGCCCCCGGCCGAGCTGCGCAGCGTCTTCGACAACCTGATCGACAACGCGTTGCGCCATTCGCCCGAGGGCGGTGTGGTCGACGTGCGGCTGCACGAGGTGGAAGGGCGGCCGGTGGTCGATGTGCTGGACAACGGGCCGGGCATTCCGCCCGAGCTGATCGACCGCGCCTTCGACCGTTTCTTCCGGGTGCCGGGCAACCCGACCGAAGGCAGCGGCCTGGGCCTTGCCATCGCGCGCATGGCCGCGCTGCGCAACGGCCTGCGCATCGTGCTGGCCAACCGCCATGACGCGCAGGGCCGGCCTGCGGGGCTGCAGGCGCGCGTCCACCTGCGCGATCACAGCGCGGCTTAACGCTCAGGTAACTCTCGCTTAAAGGTCGCATAAAGCGGGCTTCCTACAGTGACTCCAGCCGCGAAAGCGGTCGCGCCGCAAGGCGCCAACCCAGTCTTCAAAAGGAGTTCACATGCGAAAGACCCTCGGCCTCCTGGCCATCCTGACCCTGGCCGGTGCAGCCCATGCAGAAAGCTACGACGGCGTGCACCAGGGCCCCGGCCTGCTCGCGCGCGATGACGTGGCGGCCCAGGCCGTGGCCACGGCCCACGCCCCCGACCAGAACGTGACGCGCGGCTCGCGCGGGCCCGATCCCTTCACCTCCACCGTCTCGCGCGAAGCCATGCGCCAGGTCGCGGTGGCGGCCGCCAATGCGCCCGACCAGAACGTGACCAGCGGCTCGCGCGTCAACAGCGTCGTCATCTCCACGATGCCGCCCGCGCGGTCGGCCGCAAGCGCCGTGAACGACAGCCGACTCTGAAGCAAAAACACCGGGGGAACCCACGATGAATCCCGAAACCCCAGACGGCTACACCCGCCGCACGGTGCTGGTGACCGGCGCGGCCGGTGTGGCGGCTGCCGCGTTGCCGCTGGCGGTGGATGCCGAGCCGGTGACGCATGACGCCGCCGTGCAGGGCCCGACAACGGATGTGAGCTTGCGCATCAACGGCCAACTGCACGCCATCTCCATCGACCCACGCGTCACGCTGCTCGACCTGCTGCGCGAGCAGCTGCACCTCACAGGCTCCAAGAAAGGCTGCGACCACGGCCAGTGCGGCGCCTGCACGGTGCTGGTCAACGGGCGGCGCATCAACAGCTGCCTCACGCTGGCGGTGCTGCACGAGGGCGACGAGGTGACGACCATCGAGGGCCTGGGCGAGCCGAAGAAGCTGCACCCGATGCAGGCTGCCTTCGTCAAGCACGACGGCTACCAGTGCGGCTACTGCACGCCGGGCCAGATCTGTTCGGCGGTAGGCATGCTTGGCGAGATGCGCGGCGGCATGCCGAGCCATGTCACACGGGATCTCGCGGCGCCCACGGTCTTCAGCAGCGAGGAAATGCGCGAGCGCATGAGCGGCAACATCTGTCGCTGCGCGGGCTATCCGAACATCATCGCGGCCATCCGCGAAGTGGCGGGAGCACGGACATGAGAGCCTTCACCTTTGAGCGCGCCGCCACGCCGGCCGCCGCGGCGCTGGCAATGCAGCAGCATCCGGGCGCGCGCTTCATCGCGGGCGGCACCAACCTGCTGGACCTGATGAAGCTCGACATCGAGCAGCCCACGCACCTGATCGACATCAACCGCCTGGGGCTCGACCGCATCGAGGCCCTGCCCGACGGCGGGCTGAAGATCGGCGCGCTGGTGCGCAACAGCGACCTCGCCGCCGATGCGCGCGTGCGGCGCGGCCATCCGCTGCTGTCGCGCGCCTTGCTGTCCGGCGCCAGCGCGCAGTTGCGCAACAAGGCGACCACGGCCGGCAACCTGCTGCAGCGCACGCGCTGCTTCTACTTCTACGACACGACCAAGCCCTGCAACAAGCGCACGCCGGGCAGCGGTTGCGCGGCCATGGAAGGCTTCAACCGCATCCACGCGATCCTCGGCGCGAGCGCGCAGTGCATCTCGGTGCATTCGTCCGACATGGCGGTGGCGCTGCGCGCGCTCGATGCGCAGGTGGAGACCGTGTCGGCCAGCGGTGCCGTGCGCCGCATACCCATTGCCGAGCTGCATCGCCTGCCGGGCAGCACGCCCGAGGTCGAGACCGTGCTGGCACCGGACGAGCTGATCACCGGCGTGACCCTGCCGCCACCGCTGGGCGGCGTGCAGCTCTACCGCAAGGTGCGCGACCGCGCGTCTTATGCCTTCGCGCTGGTCTCGGTCGCGGCCGTGGTGGTGCGCGAGGGCCGCACGGTGACCGCCGCACGCCTGGCCTTCGGCGGCCTGGCCGCGAAGCCGTGGCGCAACGAGGAAGCCGAGCGGCGATTGATCGGCACCGACGGCGGCGCGCAGGCAAGCGATGCGGTTGCCGACCTGCTGCTGGCCGACGCGCGTGGCCACGGGCACAACGATTTCAAGATTCCGCTGTTGCGCCGCACCCTGCACGCCACGCTGGCGCAGGCGATCGCAACCACCTGAAGGGAGCAGGCACCATGCAATTCACCGAAGCCGCAGGGCCGAGCGCCCTGGACCGCGAGCGCGTGCTTGGCCGCCCGCTGGACCGCATCGACGGGCCGCTCAAGGTCAGCGGCCGCGCGCACTACAGCTACGAGTGCCACGACGAAGTACCCGATGCCGCCTACGGCTGGGTCGTGCTCGCCGGCATCGCCAAGGGCCGCATCACGCGCATCGACACCGCCGAGGCGCAGCGCGCGCCGGGCGTGCTGCTGGTCTACACCTACGCGAACGTTCCGCGCATGGTGCCGAAGGGGCGCGCCAACGTGGTGTCGCAGCTTTCAGGGCCCGAAGTGCAGCAGCACGGCCAGGCGGTGGCTTTCGTGGTGGCGCAGACCTTCGAACAGGCGCGCGCGGCCGCGTTCATGATCCGCATCGACTACGAGCGCAGCGCGGGGCGCTTCGATCTTGCGGCCGCGCAGGCGAGCGCCCCCAAGCCCGGCGACGACCCGAGCGCAGGCAGCGAGAGCGCGGCCGACACGGCGGTGGGCGACTTCCAGGGCGCATTCGACGCCGCGCCCGTCACGCTCGATGCGACCTACACCACGCCCGACCAGCATCCCGCGATGATGGAGCCGCAGGCCACCACCGCGCGCTGGGACGGCGACCGCCTCACGCTCTACACATCGCACCAGATGCCGAACTGGGCCGCAGGCGACGTGGCTGCCATGCTGGACGTGCCGGTCGCGCAGGTGCGCGTGGTCTCGGCCTTCGTCGGCGGCGGCTTCGGCTCCAAGCTGCGCACGCATGCGGACGCGGTGCTCTCCGCCTTCGCGGCGCGCGAACTGCGCCGGCCGGTGAAGACGGCGCTGGCGCGCGAGCAACTGCTCAACCACACGACGCGCCGCGCAGCGACCATCCAGCGCGTGCGGCTCGGCGCCACGCCCGACGGCCGGCTCACCGCCATCGGCCACGAGACCTGGACCAGCAACCTGCCGGGCCGCAACTACTACGAGGGCGCATCGCGCCAGACGCGCCTGCTCTACGCCGCCCCCAACCGCATGACGGCGCACCGCCTGGCCGCGCTCGACCTGCCCGAGGCCGCGGCCATGCGCGCACCCGCCACTGCCAGCGGCCAGCTGGCCTTCGAGGTGGCGCTCGACGAACTCGCCGAGAAGCTGCGCATCGACCCGGTGCAGCTGCGCATCCTCAACGACAGCCAGCACGACCCTGAACGCGGGCCATCGCGCCCTTACTCGGGGCGCAAGCTGGTCGAGTGTCTGCGAGAAGGCGCGCAGCGTTTCGGCTGGGCGAAGAGAAGCCCCATGCCGGGGCGGGTGCGCGATGGCCGCTGGCTGGTCGGCATGGGCGTGGCCAGCGCCATCCACCACCACTCGGTGCGGCCGTCGAGCGCGAAGCTGAGCCTCGACGCGCAGGGCCGGCTGTTGATCGAGACGTCGATGACCGACATCGGCACCGGCACCTACACCGTGCTGGCGCAGATCGCGGCCGAGATGACGGGCATTCCGATGGACCGTATCGGCGTGCGGCTCGGCGACACCGCGTTTCCCATGGGCGCGGGCTCGATCGCCTCGATAGGCGCGTCGAGCGCCGGCGCCTCGGTCTTCGATGGCTGCCAGCAGCTGTGCCGCCTGCTCGCCGAGCGTGCCGGCTTCGACGCGCAGAAGGCGCGCTTCGAGCGCGGCCGCATCGCCCTTGGGCGCCGCTCGCACGAGCTCGGCGCGCTGGCCGGCGCGGAAGGCCTCAGCGTGCTCGGCAATGTCGAGCCCGGCGACCTGCACCGCCGCTACGCGCAGGCCGCGTTCGGCGCCCACTTCTGCGAGGTGGGGGTGGACATCGACACCGGCGAGACGCGCGTGCGCCGCATGCTCGGCGTGTTCGCGGCGGGCCGCATCCTCAACATGAAGACCGCGCGCAGCCAGGCCATCGGCGGCATGGTGTTCGGCGTGGGCGCGGCGCTCACGGAAGAGGCAGTGGTCGACGTGCACCACGGCTACTTCGTCAACCACGACATGGCCGAGTACCTGGTGCCGGTGCACGCCGACATTCCGGACATCGACGCCGTGTATCTGCAGGACGCCGACGATCTCGCGAGTCCGATCAAGTCGAAGGGCATCGGCGAGCTGGGCACTTGCGGCTCGGGCGCGGCGGTGGCGAACGCGATCTACAACGCCACCGGCGTGCGCGTGCGGAACTACCCGATCACGCTCGACAAACTGCTGCCCGGGCTGCCGATGCGTGCTTGAATGGCACCGCCATGCCTGCCGCAGTCTCTTTTGTCGCACTGACCCGCAAGCTCCTTCTGGCCGCGGCGGCCTGTGTTGCCCTGTCGCTCGCCGGATGCGCGACGCTTTCCGAGGAAGGGCCGCGCACCGCCAGCACCTCGCTGCCCGTGCAGGGCCCCGCCACGCCGCTCGACCGGATCGCCACCGCGTCGATGGAGGGGGCAGAGCCTGGAGCCAGCGGCTTTCGCCTGATGCTGGGCCTTGCCAGCATGGACACCCGCCTCGTGCTGCTGCGCGGCGCGCAACGCTCGCTCGACCTGCAGTACTACCACCTGCACGACGACGCGACCGGTCGGCTGGTGCTGCGGGAGCTGCGCAACGCGGCCCAGCGCGGCGTGCGCGTGCGGCTGCTCGTGGACGATCTCTACACGGAAGACATCGGGCCGCTGCTCGAGGGCCTGGGCGCCTATCCGAACGTGGAAGTGCGCATCTTCAATCCCTTTCCCACGCGCGGCGGCATGGCCACCCGCTTCGGCCTCGCGCTGTTCGACTTCTCGCGGGTCAACCGCCGCATGCACAACAAGCTGTTCGTGGCGGACGGCATGCTGGCCGTGGCTGGCGGACGCAACCTCGGCGACGTCTATTTCATGCGCGACACCGACGACAACTTCTTCGACTACGACGTGCTGGTGGCCGGCGCCGTGCTGCCGCAGATGGCGAGCATCTTCGACGAGTACTGGAACGCGCCGCAGGTGCGCACCGCGGCGTCAGTGCTGCACCCGTCGGGCGACATAGAAGCCGTGCGCCGGGCCTTCGACGCGCGGGTGGACGGGGCAGACACGCCCGAACCGGTGCCGTTCCGCACTGTCGATCCCTTGGGCCGCGTCACCCTCGGCGACGAGCTGCAGGCGGGCCATGTGAAGCTCGCGTTCGGTCGCGCGCAGGCCTTTGCCGATTCGCCGGCCAAGGCCTGGGGCCAGGCGGAGACGCAGCGCCTGCCGAGCGGCGCGCTCATCGACACCAGCCGCCGCCTGCTGGGCGAGGCGGCGCAGCAGGCGCAGTCCGAGATCATCACCTCGTCGCCGTACTTCGTGCCCGGCCCGGCGGCGCTCGAAGGCATGCGCCGCAACGCGGCGCGGGGCATCCGCCAGACGCTCATAACCAACTCGCTGGCCGCCACCGACGAGCCGGTGGTGCACACCGGCTACCGCCGCTACCGCGCCCGGCTGCTGGGCGACGGCATGCAGATCTACGAGATCCACCCGAACGCGGGCCGCGCGCTGTTCGTCGGCAGCATCGGAGCAGGCACGCAGGTGCGGCTGCACACCAAGGCGCTCGTGATCGACAGGAAGACCCTCTTCCTGGGCTCGGTCAACATGGACCCGCGCTCGGACGCGCTGAACACCGAGTTCGGCCTGCGCATCGATTGCCCCGCGCTGGCCGAGGAAGCGCGCGCCTTCTTCGGCGAACTCATGCAGCACTCGGCCTTCCAGGTGCGCCTCAAGCCGGGCAGCGACAGCGAGCTGGAATGGTGGCGCGTGGACGGCGACCAGCCGGTCAAGGTGACCGACGAGGAGCCCGGCGCCGACCTGGCGACGCGCGCGAAGCTCTACCTGCAGTCGCTCGTGATTCCCGAGTCGATGCTGTAGGGAAGAGGGCGCCAGGACGCGTTGCGCCCGAGCACGCTGGCGAACATGCCGGTGTCGACATTGCCGCCGCTCACGCACACACCCACCGTCTTGCCGTGCCAGCGTTCCTGCTGCTGGAGCGCGGCGGCCAGCGCGGCTGCACCCGCGCCTTCGGCCACGTTGTGCGTGTCGCTGAACAGGATGCGCATGGCCTCGGCGATCTCGTCGTCGGTGACGGTGACCACGTCGTCGGCTTCGCGCAGGATCACCTGGACCGATTCGGGCACCGGGACGCGGCAGGCCATGCCGTCGGCCAGCCGCGTGGTGACGGGCGACTCGACCGGCTTGCCGGCGCGGAAGGAATCGCGATACGCCGTGGCATGCGCCGACACCACGCCGATGAGCTTGGTCGACACGCCGCAATGCGCGCGCGCCGCCGCCGCGGCGGCAAAGCCGGAGCCCAGGCCGATGGGCACGAACAGCACGTCGGGCGGGGTGTCTTTCAACGCGTCGAAGAACTCCACATACGCAGTCGAAACGCCGCGCACCAGTTCGCGATGGAACGAAGGCACCCGGTGCAGGCCGTCGCGCTCGGCCAGCACGGCAGCGTGTTCTGAAGCCGCCTGGAAGTCGTCGCCATGCTCGACCAGCGTGACGCCGAGCGCGCGCATCGCGGCGTTCTTCTCGGTCGAATTGCCGTGCGGCACCACGATGGTCGCGGCCAGCCCGTGGCGCCGCGTGGCGAAGCCGACCGACTGGCCGTGGTTGCCGCGCGTGGCGCTGATGGCGTGGCGCACTCCGGGCTGCTCGCGCGCCAGGGTTTCGAAGTAGGTCAGGCCGCTGCGGATCTTGAAGGCGCCGGCCGGAGTGTGGTTCTCGTGCTTGGCCCACACGGTGGCACCGAGGCGCTGCGAGAGCAACGGCCAGGCGTACTGCGGAGTGGGCGGCATGGCCGCATGCACGGTGCGCCGCGCGGCTTCGATTTCTTCGCGGGTGAACTTCACGGGATGTCCTTACTTGCGTTCGGTGAGTGCCACGCGAACGGCCAGCGCGGCCAGCACGCTGCCCATGATGTAGCGCTGCGCGCGCAGCCAGCCCGCGCTTTGCGACAGCACGGCCGTGATGCTGGCGGCGCCGACGATCATCACCGTGTTGACCACGGCGCTGGTTGCCATCTGCGCGATGCCCAGCTGCAGGCTCTGCAGCAGCACCGAGCCGCGCTCTGGGTGAATGAACTGCGGAAAGAATGAGAGATAGAACATCGCCACCTTCGGGTTCAGCAGGTTCGTGAGAAAGCCCATGCGGAACAGCTTGCCCGGCGGGTCGGCCGGCAGTGCGCGCGCCTCGAAAGGTGCATTGCCTCCAGGCCTGACCGCCTGCCATGCGAGCCACAGCAGGTAGGCCGCGCCAGCGATGCGGATCGCGTCGAAGGCCAGCGGCACGGCCAGCAGCAGCGCGGTGAGCCCGAGCGCCGCGGCGAACAGGTGCGCCAGAAACGCCAGCAGCACGCCGCCCAGCGAGATGAGCCCGGCGCGTCGGCCCTGCACCAGCGTGCGCGAGACGCAATAGATCATGTTCGGCCCCGGCGTGAGCGCCAGCAGCAGCGAGGCGAGGGCGAACCAGGCGATTTCAGTGAGGCTCAGCATGATCGGGGTCAGAGTCCTTGCGATTCGAGCGTGACGGGGCCGCGCGGCGTGTCGAGCACGGCGATGAGATTGGGCGGGCCGGCATCGACCTCCATGCCGGTCATGCCGATGGCCGACAGCGCGGCGGCCAGCGTGGGCGCGCGCGGATGCACGGCGCGCAGCGCGCGCATGGCGAGGCCCGACTTCGGCATGGCGTCGGTCGGGTGCACGGGGCCCCACTGGATCAGCGTGGGCAGTGCGCCGTAGAACAGCCGCTGGCCGTCGTCGCGCACGGTGATCTGCCATTCGAGCCGGCCGGCGGGCGTGTCGCGCGAGGCTTCGAGCAGCTGGCCGCGATCGATGTGCGCATGCTCTTCGCGTGCGAGCGCGCGTATTGCGGCATGCGCGTCGGGCACGCGGGCGACGAAGTGAATCAGCTTCGGGCCATGCTGTGCGAGCCCGGCCTGCAGCGCGGCGTCGTCGAGGTCGAACCAGCGGTGCGTCTTGGGGCGCGAGGGCTGCTTGCCCGGCTCGATCGCGATGATTTCCGCGTAGGCCGCCGGAAAGGCGTCGCTCGCGATGTTCAGCAGGCGGTTGTGAGTGCCCATCAGCGGATGCGAGCCGCCCGGGGCCGGCGTGACGCCGAGCGTTGCCTCGCACCAGGCCACGCCCTCGGCGAGCGAGGCGGCGGCAATCACGAGGTGGTCGAGCTGCGCGTGCATGGCGGGCCTGGGGCGTTGTGCTTACAGCGTGACCTGGCCGTCGACGCAGGTCACGGCATCGCCGCCGACCCAGATCTTTCCTTCGGCATCGCGCTCGATGTAGACGCGGCCCGCGCGCCCCAGGCATTGGCCCTGCGCGGCAAGGTAGCGCTCGGGCATGTGGCCGTCGGCGATCAGCCATTCGGCCAGGCTCGCGTTGAGGCTGCCGGTGACCGGGTCTTCCTGCACGCCGATGGGCTCGGCGAAGGCGCGCACTTCGAGGTCGATCTTCGCGCCGTCTTCGTTCGGGGTCGCGGGCCGGTTGCCGAAGGCGCGCGCCTCGCGGTTCGAGCGGCCGATGAGCAGCGAGGTGTCGTGCGCCGCGGGCACGCCCGCCACGCCGGCCTTCACGCCCAGCTCCTTCAGGGCGCGGTGGTCGGGCTGCAGCGCCAGCACGGCGTCGGCGTCGTTCACCAGCAGGCCGAACCAGACCGGACCGTTGTCGAGCACCTGCGCCGCGATGACCTGCTGCGCTTTCAGGCCCAGCGCGCCGGCGACCTTGGCCAGCAGCGCGGGGCTCGGGGCGCTGCGCTTCAGGGGCGGCGCGGCGAATGCCAGGCGCTCGCCGTCGCGGCGCAGCGGCACGAGGCCGGCACCGCATTGCTGCACCACCAGGCCCGCAACCTTGGGCTTGCCGCCGGCCTGCAGCCAGGCATGGCAGCTGCCGATGGTCGGGTGGCCGGCAAAGGGCAGCTCGCCGCCGGGCGTGAAGATGCGCACGCGGTAGTCGGCGGCCGGATCGGTGGGCGGCAGCAGGAAGGTGGTTTCGGACAGGTTGGTCCACTGCGCAAAGCGCTGCATGGCGGCGTCGTCGAGGTCCTGGCCATCGATCACCACCGCGAGCGGGTTGCCGTAGTAGGCGGTGGCGGTGAAGACGTCGACTTGCTTGAAGGGGCGGGATTTCATCGGATTCATTCGAGGGGGAGGTCGAGCACGCCGCGCGTGCCCAGGCGGGAAAGCAGTTCTGAATACCAGCGTTCGACGTTCGGCCAGTTCGGCCTGCGGTATTCGGCAGCCGGCAGGTTGAACCAGCGGTGCGCCTCGCAGCCAACGGGAATGTCGGCCATGGTGAAGCGCTGGCCGGCCATGTACGGCTGGCTCGCAAGATGCGCGTCGAGCATCGAGAACAGCGCTTCGCTGTCGCGGACGGACGCCTCGATGAGCGCGCTCTGGCGCTCCGACGGCGGCGTGCGCACCCACTGGATGAAGGCATCGCGGCTCGTGCGGTTGAGCGTGGTCTGCTGCCAGTCCATCCAGCGCTCGGCGTCGAAGCGCGCGGGCAGCTCGCTCGGGTAGAAGTTGCCGTGCGAATGCCTGGCGCAGAGGTAGCGCACGATCACGTTCGACTCCCAGAGCGTCACGCGCTCGGCGCCTTCGCCGTCGTCGATGGTGGGCACCATCGCATTCGGATTGAGCGCGAGGTATTCGGGCGTCTGCACCACGCCGAACTTGCCGCCGGCCTCGGTGCGCTGGAAGTCGAGCCCGAGCTCCTGCGCGCACCACACCACCTTGCGGACGTTGATCGAACTGATGCGGCCCCAGATGTTGAGCATGGTTTGGTTCTTTCTTTCCTTGGTTCTTCGGCGACTCAGGCCCGCATGATGCGCGCGGTGCCCGACACGCGGATAGAGCTGCCTGGCGTGGGCGAAATGTCGGCATGCAGGCGTGACAGCATGCCCATGTCTTCGCCCTGCACCACGTCGATGGCGCCGCCGTGTGGCCAGTCGATGTCGCGCAGGTAGCCGGCCAGCGCGGCCGTGGCGGCGCCGGTGGCGGGGTCTTCGTACACGCCGCCGGACGCGAAAGGATTGCGCGTGTGCAGCAGCTGCGCGGTCTCGGCAAAGACCAGCACGATGGTCGTGAGTCCGGCGCGGGCCATCAGGGCACGGCCGACCTCCAGCTCGTAGTGCATCGCCGACAGCGCCGCGCGGCTTTTCAGGGCCAGCACCAGATGGTCGGCACCCGCATGGGCGACGGCCGGCGGGATGCGCGAATCCAGGTCTTGCCGCGCGTAGCCGAACAGGGCCAGCGCCTCGGACAGCAGCTCGGGCGACGCAGCGGCGCTGCGCGTGGGCGGCGACTGCAGCGCGGCCTCGACCAAGCCGCCGCTGCGCCGGCCTTCCACGGTGATCTGCGCATTGTTGAGCGTCAGCGGGAATACGCCGTCGCCTTGCTGCATTGCCAGCGCGGCACCCAGCGCGATCGTTGCGTGGCCGCAGAAGGGCACTTCGGACTGCGGGGCGAAGTAGCGCACGCGCCAGCCGCCGTCATCGGCGCGGGCGGCAAACGCGGTTTCCGAAAAGCCGACTTCGGCGGCAACGCGCTGCATCTGCCCCGCGGGCGGCAGCGCATCGGCGATGACGACGCCGGCGGGGTTGCCGCCCGTCTCGCCATCCGAGAAGGCCGCGATTTTCAGAACGTTCATAGAAAACCTTCTTCAGCGAGGTGAAGGACGATCGAGGAAGAGCAGGCGCACGGCCAGCCCCAGCATCACGGCGGCCAGCAGGCCGCTCTGGAAGCGCGCCGCGCCGGGCCGGTTGTGCAGCCAGCGGCCGACCTGGCCGCTGCATGCGCCCAGCAGCGTGTTGAAGGCCAGCGCGGCCATCGACAGCACCACGCCGAGCTGCACCAGCTGCAGCGGCACGCTGCCGCACGAGGGGTCGACGAACTGCGGCAGGAACACCATGAAGAACAGCAGCGCCTTCGGATTGACGAGGTTGTTCAGCAGCGCCATGCGCACGATGCGGCCAAAGCCGGCGGGCTGCGCCTGCGCACTGATGCGAAGTCCGCCACCGTTGCGCAGCGCCTGCGCAGCGAGCCAGATCAGGTACAGCGCGCCCGCATAGCGCAGCACATCGAACGAGGGCGGCCACGCAGCCACCAGCGCGGTGACGCCGGTGGCCGCGAACAGCGTGTGCACCAGGTCTGCCGCCGAGATGCCGATGGCCGCCGCAAAACCGCCGCGCGGGCCGTGGGCCACGCCGTGCGAGAGCACGAAAGCCATGTTCGGGCCGGGCGACAGGAACAGCGCCAGAACCGCGAGCAGGAAGAGCGACAGCGTTGCGAGGCCGATCAAGGGAAGGCTCCTGGGTTGTGCTTTCAGACCTGCGCGGCGGCCAGCTTTGTGTCGCCGAGCAGCACCAGCTCTTCGCGCAGCGTCTGCGCCAGCGCGGCGATGGCGGTGTCGATTTCGTCCTCGCTGGCCGTCACGAACGACAGGCGCAGCGTGCGCGGATCGCCTTCGCCCGCGTAGAACGGCGCGCCGGGCACGAAGGCCACGTTGCGCTCCACCGCCTTGGGCAGCAGCGTCACGGTGTCGATGCCCTCGGGCAGGCGCGCCCACAGGAACATGCCGCCCTTGGGCGCGTTGAACTTCACGTCCAGGCCGGCCATCTCGCGCTTGAGCGCGGCGATCATCGCGTCGCGCTGGCGCTTGTAGAGGGCGCGGATGGTGGGCACGTGGCGGTCGAGGAACTTGTCCTTCATCACGGCCGAGACCATGCGCTGCGTGAAGATCGGCGTGTGCAGGTCGACCGCCTGCTTGGCCTGCAGCAGCTTCGGGTAGATGGACTTGGGCGCCACCAGGAAGCCCAGGCGCAGGCCGGGGGCCAGCACCTTCGAGAACGAGCCCAGGTAGATCACGCCTTCGGGGTTGCGCGCGGCCAGCGGCAGCGGCGGGGCTTCGTCGAACCAGAGTTCGCCGTAGGGGTTGTCCTCGACGATGGGCAGGTTGGCAGCAGCGGCGGCGGCCGACACGGCAGCGCGTCGCTCTTCGGTCATGGTGCGGCCGGTGGGGTTCTGGAAGTTGGGCAGCAGGTAGACGAAGCGTGCGTCCCTGGCCTTGGCCACCAGGTCTTCGACGATCACGCCGTCGTCGTCGCTGGCCACGCCCACGGGGTGCGGCTCCATCGGGCCGAAGGCCTGCAGCGCGCCGAGGTAGGTGGGCGTTTCGACCAGCACCTTGCTGCCCGGATCGATCAGCACCTTGGCCACGAGGTCGAGGCCCTGCTGCGAGCCGGTGGTGATGAGCACCTGCGAGGCGTCGACGTCCCACGGCAGCATGTCGGCCACGGCCTGGCGCAGCGGCGCGTAGCCTTCGCTGGCGGCGTATTGCAGGGCGGCCTGGCCGTCGTTGTGCAGCACTTCGGCGCAGGCGTCGGCAAAAGCCTGGATCGGGAAGGTCTTGGGCGAGGGCAGGCCGCCGGCCAGGCTGATGATGCCGGGGCGCTCGGTGACCTTGAGGATTTCGCGCAGCACCGAGGGATTCATCTTGGCGGCGCGGGCGGCGAGTTTCCAGTTCATGGCTTTCTTCTTTCAGGCGGTGAGGTGAGATTCGAATAATGCAGGCGGGCGCAGCGGCGCTCAATCCGGCTGGATGTCGCCACGGTATACGACGCGGGCCTTGTTGTCTTGCGGCTGCGAGAGGCGCTTGCCGATGACCACAGTGGCCACCACCGCGACGGCAAAGCCCAGCGTGACCATGTCGAGCGGCTCGCCCAGCAGCGGGATCGACGCGAGGATCGAGAGAAAGGGCTGCAGCAATTGGGTCTGACTCACGCGCAGCGCGCCGCCCAGGGCCAGGCCGCGATACCAGGCGAAGAAGCCGATCCACATAGAGAACGTGCCGACGTAGACAAAGCCCAGCCACGAGGCCGTGGCAACGGGCTGTTGCGGCCACAGCGCCAGCGTGGCCGGCAGCGTGAAGGGCAGCGCCATCACGCAGACCCAGCAGATCACGCGCTCGGCGCCCAGCGACGGCGTGACCTGCGCGCCGTAGATGTAGCCGATGGAGGCGGCGATGACCGCGCCGACCAGCAGCAGATCGGCCCACTCGAAGCCGAAGCCATGGCCGCTCTGGCTCGCGCGCAGCACCGAGAAAGCCACCACCAGCAGGCTGCCCGCGATGGCGCAGAGCCAGAAGCCGAGCCGCGCTCGCTGGTGCAGCACCCAGGCCGCGACGGCGGCCGTGACCAGCGGCAGCAGGGCAGTCACCACTGCCGCGTGGCTGGCGGTGACCACGCGCAGCGCATATGCCAGCAGCAGCGGAAAGCCGATGGCATTGCCCAGCACCGCGAAGGCCAGCGGCTTCCACTGGTGCGCAGCAGGCCGCGGCGAGCGCGTTACCAGCAGGAAGATGGCCGACAGCACGCCCGCCAGCGCCGCGCGCCCGAGCGTGACGAACCACGGCGACAGCTGCGGTGCGTCTTGCGTGCCGGTGGCCAGGCGCGTCATCGGCAGCGTGACGGCGAACATGGCCACGCCGACAACGCCGAGCCACATGCCCAGCGTTTCGTCTTTCATGGCGAGCTTCATACGCTCACCATCCACCAGGCTGTCAGCACCAGTACCAGGCCCATCGCGCGGTTGAACCACAGCAGCCGCGAACCCTTGGCCAGCCATTCGCGCAGCAGCGCGCCGACCAGTGCATAGGCGAAGTTGCTGACGAAGGCATAGGTCAGCATCACCGGCGCCACGATGGCGAAGCGGCGCAGCGCATCGGGCTGCCCGGCGATCCAGCCGGCCACCAGCGTGAGCGCCAGCAGCCAGGCCTTGATGTTCACGAACTGCAGCATCACGCCCTGGCCGAAGCCGACTGACAGCTTGGCGCCGTCGGCCTTGCCGAGCGTGGCGCTGCCGCTGAGCTTGTACGCGAGCCACAGCAGGTAGCCGATGCCCAGCGCCTTGATGGCCAGGCGCAGCGAAGGCATTGCCACCACCAGCGCGCCGATGCCGGCGGCGCACAGCGCCAGCAGCAGCGTCCAGCCGACTGGCACCGCGACCACGAAGCGCATGGCGCGCGGCAGGCCGCCATTGGCCGCCAGGGCGGTGGAGAGCGTGGTGTTGGGACCGGGCGAGAAACTCATCGCCGTGGCCAGCACCAGCAGCGCGGTGAATTCTTGCCAGTTCATGACACACACTCTAAACTTGAGACCATTACAGTTCCAGTACAGTTGGTCGAACAATCGGGCAATCTGTATTGGTCACTCCTTCGACACAGAAGCCGGCACAGCCCAAAAAACGCATGCTGACACGCACCTCCACACAGTCGCTGACGGGGCAACTGGCCGACCGCCTGGCCGAGCGCATCCGCACCCGCCTGCTGCCGCCCGGCGCCCGCCTGCCCTCGGTGCGCGAATGCGCCCGGCAGCAGGGCGTGAGCCCGTACACCGTCGTTGCCGCGTACGACCAGCTGCTGGCGCAGGGGCTGGTCGAGGCCCGCCGGCAGCGCGGCTTCTATGTGCGGGATTCGGCGCCGGTACAGGACGGCCGCCCGAACCACGGCGCGGACGCCGGTGGCGCGAGCGGCATGCCAGCGGCGATGGCGGTGCAGATGATGGCCTCGCGCATACCGGCCGACGCGAGCTCGCTGATACGCAGCATGTTCCACCGCCCGAGCGACAAGCCGCAGCCGGGCATGGGCGTGTTTCCGCCGGACTGGATGTCGTCCACCTTCATGCCCACGGCCGTGCGGCGCATGACCAGTACAGCCGCCCTGCAGGAGCTGTCGCTCCAGTACGGCGAGCCGGCCGGCGACATGAGCCTGCGGCGCAGCCTCTCGCAGAAGCTGGTGGGCATCAACGTGCCGGCCTCGCCCGACCAGATAGTGACCACCATCGGCGCCACGCATGCGCTGGACATCGTGAGCCGCACGCTGCTGCGCGCGGGCGACCCGGTGATGGTCGAGGAGCCGGGCTGGGCGCTGGAGTTCGCGCGGCTGGAGGCGCTGGGCATGCGCATCCTGCCGGTGCCGCGGCGCGCCGACGGGCCCGACCTGGAGGTGATGGCGCAGTACTGCGCGCTGCACAGCCCAAAGCTTTTCGTCAGTGTGAGCGTGCTGCACAACCCGACCGGCTACAGCCTCACGCCGGGCAGCGCGCACCGCGTGCTGAAGCTGGCCAACGAATACGACTTCCACATCGTCGAGGACGACACCTACAGCCACCTTGCGCCCGAGCACGCCACCCGGCTCAGCGCGCTCGACGGGCTGCAGCGCACCATCTACGTGAGCGGCTTCGCGAAGATCCTGGCGCCCAACTGGCGAATCGGCTTCCTGGCGGCGCCGCCCGCGCTGAAGGAGCGGCTGCTGGAAACCAAGCTGCTGGCCACGCTCACCTCGCCCACGCTGTTCGAGCGGGCTTTGTCGTGGTGCATCGACCAGGGGCAGCTGCGCCGGCACTCGGAGCGCGTGCGCATCCGCCTCGACGGGGCGCGGGGGCGGGCGGTGAAGCTGGCGATGTCGCACGGCTGCACCTTCGCCTCGGAGCCGGCTGGGCTGTTCGGCTGGGTCGATACGGGCGTGGACACCGATGCGCTCACGCAGCGCATGCTCGACCAGGGCTACCTGCTGGCGCCAGGCTCGCTGTTCCATGCGCGCCGGCCGCCGAGCACCATGATGCGGATCAACTTCGCCACGTCGCAGGATGCGACCTTCTGGAAGGTCTTCAGCAAGGTCCGAAACGAGCTCTGACGGCAGGTAAAAGGTGGGGAGGTCCAGGCCAAAAGGCCGGAGGCTTGGAGTAAGCTGGCAACACAAGAAAACCCACCCAGGAGACCACCCGCATGAGCACCGCCAGCAAGCCCTTCGACTTCAGCCAGTTCGTCCCCGGATTCGACTTCCTGAAGAACCTCGCCGGTGGCGCCGCATCGGGCACGGGAGCCGGTTCTGTGCCGGGAATCCCGAGCCTCGCGAGCTGGGTGGCGCCCACGCTGAGCGTGGAAGAAGTCGACAAGCGCATCCAGGAGCTCAAGACGGTGCAGTACTGGCTCGAGCAGAACGGCCATGCCCTCAAGGCCACGATCCAGGCGCTCGAAGTGCAGAAGATGACGTTGTCGACGCTGCGCGGCATGAACGTGCGGATGGAAGACATCGCCAGCGCGTTCACCAAGCAGGCAGCCGCGATGGCGCCGGCGCCTGCCGCGGCAGCTCCGGAGCCCGAACCCGAAGAGGTCGAGGAAGAGGACGAGATGCCCGAAGAAGAGGCTCCAGCACCGACGAAGCCGCGCAGCAGGCCGGCTTCGGCCAAGGCAAAGACCGCGGCGGCCGACGGCGCCGGCGTGGTCGATCCCATGCAGTGGTGGGGCTCGCTCACCGAACAGTTCCAGCAGATCGCCAGCTCGGCGCTGCAGGACGCGGCCCAGCTGAAGGTGCCGGCCATGGCCCAGCCGCTGGCCGATGCGGTCGGCAAGGTCATGGGCAAGCCGGCAACAACGGCCGCCCGCAAGCCTGCTGCGGCCAAGAAGGCTGCAGCGCCGGCTGCCAAAAAGAAGACATCGACAGCCGCGCGCAAGCGAACCTCCGCCCGGCGTTGACGTCATACACATCCATTTGTTGAAGAGAACGGGTTGGCACGCATCATGAAGTTGTTTCCCTCCGGTCATGCCACCCATCCGCAATGGCGCATGGCGGCCGGCCTCGTGCTGGCCCAGCTGCGCGCACAGATGGCCCTGCCCGACTACGCCTCGTCGCCGACGCTGGGGCTGCTCTACATCACCGACCACTATGCGAGCGAGGCGCAGGACATCCTCGACCACCTGAGCGCCGAGCTGCCCGAAGTGACCGACTGGTCGGGCACCGTCGGCATCGGCGTGTCGGCCAACAACGCCGAGTATTTCGACGAACCCGGCATGACCTTGATGCTCTGCGCGCTGCCGAGCGACCAGTACCGCGTGTTCTCCGGCGTGGCACCGCTGGGCAATTCGGAAATGAGCGGCTTCGAGGCGCACACGGCGCTGGTGCATGCCGACCCGGCAACGCCCGACCTGGCCGAGCTGATCGCCGAGATGGCGGGGCGCACCGATACAGGCTATCTGTTCGGCGGGTTGTCTTCGGGGCGCGGCAGTGCGCTGCAGTTCGCCGTTGGCGGTAACGGCAACATCCGCGGGCACGGGGCGGCGGGCGGGGTGTTTTCGGGCGGCCTGTCGGGCGTGGTGTTCGGCGAAGGCGTGCGGCTGGTGTCGCGCGTCACGCAGGGCTGCCAGCCGCTGCGCTCGGGGGCGGTGCGCGAGCGCGAGATCACCGAGGCCGACGGCAATCTGCTGCTGAAGCTCGACGGCGAGCCTGCGCTCGACGTGCTGCTGGCCGATCTGCAGGTGTCGCTCGAACGCCCACAGGAGGCCATCGACGCCGTGCGCAACACGCTGGTCGGCCTGGCCGATGCCGGTAGCGACGGCATCCGCCGCACCGGCGACCTGGGCGCCGACGTGCTGGTGCGCCACATCATCGGGCTGGACCCGACGCGGCGCGGCATCGCCATTGCCGACGTGGCCGAAGCCGGCATGCGGCTGACCTTCTGCCGCCGCAACGCGCAGGCCGCGCGGGCCGACCTGATGCGCATCTGCGCGGAAATCCGCGAGGAGCTGGAGCCCGAAGAGCAGACGCTCGCCACCGCGCGCGCCGTGGCTGCGGGCGAGGCCGAGGCGGCGCCGCATCCGGCACGGCGCATCGCAGGGGCGGTGTATGTGAGCTGCTCCGGGCGCGGCGGGCCGCACTTCGGCGCACCGGGCGCCGAATTGCAGATCGTGCGGCATGCGCTGGGCGATGTGCCGCTGGTCGGGTTCTTCGCTGCGGGCGAGATTGCCCGACACCATCTGTATGGCTATACCGGGGTGTTGACGGTGTTCACTGCCAACGATTGAACGCGGTCAGGCCGGTTGCAGCGTTCGCGGCGCGGGCGCCGGCATTCCCGTAAAGGTGAAATCGACCTCCGGCGCCAGCCCGCTCACGATCCGCGCAATCGACTTGCCCGAGCCACAGGCATGCGTCCAGCCGAGCGTGCCGTGGCCCGTATTGAGGAACAGGTTCGGCAGTTTTGTCTTGCCGATCAGGGGCACGTTGCTCGGCGTGGCGGGGCGCAGGCCGGTCCAGAACTGGGCTTGCGTGGTGTCGCCGGCGCCGGGGAACAGTTCTTCGACGCGGCGCACGATGGCTTCGCAACGCACGCGGTTCAGGTCGCGGTCGTAGCCGTTGAGTTCGGCCGTGCCGGCAATGCGCAGGCGGTCGCCCGACTCCGAGGTGTAGCGCGAGAACACGAGCTTGAATTCGTCGTCGGTCAGCGAGACCTGGTGGGCCTTCGATGCGTCCTTGACCGGCAGCGTCACCGAATAGCCCTTGGCCGGGTAGATCGGCAGGCGGATGCCCAGCGGCGCCGCATACAGCGGACTCAGCGAACCCATCGCCAGCACGAAGGCATCGCCGCGAATACGCTGGAAGCGGCCTTCGCTGTCGGTGGCTTCGACGTGGTCGATGCTGCCGCCGGCCTCGCGCAGCGCGGTCACGGTGTGGCTCATCAGGAACTTCACGCCCGCCGCAGTGGCCAGGCCCACAAGCTCACGCGCGAAGCGGTTGGCGTCGCCGGACTCGTCCTCGGCCGTGTAGGTGGCGCCGGCCAGCTGCGGGCGGATGTGGGCGAGGGCGGGCTCGATCTTTACGGCCTCGTCGGCCGAGATGACCTGGCGCTCGCAGCCCAGGGCACGCATCTGCTCGGCGGGCGCGAGGGCGCCGTCGAACTCTTTTTGCGTCGTGTAGAAGTGCAGGATGCCCTGCGTGCGCTGGTCGTAGTTGAGGCCGGTGTCGCGGCGCAACTGTTGCAACATCGAGCGGCTGTATGTTCCGAGACGCACGATCTGCTCGATGTTGTGACGGGTGCGCGCTGGCGTGCATTCGCGCAGGAACTGAAGGCCCCAGAGCCATTGGCGCATGTCGGCGCGGATGCGGAAGAGCAGCGGGGCGTCTTCCTTGCCCAGCCATTGCAGCACCTTGAGCGGTGCGCTGGGGTTGGCCCAGGGCTCGGCGTGGCTGACGGAGATCTGCCCACCGTTGGCGAAGCTGGTTTCGGCGGCCGGGGTGGCCTGCCGGTCGATCACGGTCACTTCGTGGCCGAGTTGCTGGAGGTAGTAAGCCGAGGTCACGCCGAGCAGGCCGGCGCCAAGAACGATCACGCGCATTTCAAGTACCTTTGAGGTTGCAGCGCTTGAGCGACGGGCGTGGTGTGCTATTGAATGAATAGCAAAGCAACCGGACGACCGTAGTCCAAGTTGCCGCTCCCCCTGTCCTCGGTACCTGAGAGATTCACCCGCTGCGCCCGCAGAGGGTTTGCTCCTTCGGTGCATCACGACCACGTTGGGCGGTGTGATGGCTCTCCAGACGGCGTTTCAGTTGGTGCAGTACAGGTCCCTTGTTCGGACCGACCTGAGCGTTTATGGGAGTTTGCGCCTTCGGTGGGGCCACCGGGGTGGCCCGCTCTCCTGCAGTGGGGCGATTGTAGGCGGGGCCTGCGCGGGCGCCAACCTTTGATTTCTCTCCTCTGGCCCGATGGGATAATCGCCTGTTGATTTGCCGCAAGGCGATCGTTCCATATATCAGCAGGGGACTTCATGATCCTGGTTACTGGCGGCGCCGGCTTCATCGGCGCCAATTTCGTACTCGACTGGATCGCCAACGGCGACGAGCCGGTCGTGAACCTCGACAAGCTGACCTACGCAGGCAACCTCGAGACACTCGCGTCGCTCAAGAACAACCCGAGGCACATCTTCGTGCAGGGCGACATCGGCGACAGCGCTTTGGTCGACCGCCTGCTGGCCGAGCACAAGCCGCGTGCAGTCGTGAACTTTGCCGCCGAATCGCACGTGGACCGCTCCATCCACGGCCCCGAAGACTTCGTGCAGACCAACGTGCTGGGCACCTTCCGCCTGCTCGAATCCGTGCGCGGCCACTGGAGCGCGCTGCCGGCCGAGCAGAAGACCGCCTTCCGCTTCCTGCACGTGTCCACCGACGAGGTCTACGGCTCGCTCTCCAAGACCGACCCCGCCTTCACCGAAGAGAACAAGTACGAACCCAACAGCCCCTACTCGGCCAGCAAGGCCGCCAGCGACCACCTCGTGCGCGCCTGGCACCACACCTACGGCCTGCCGGTGCTGACCACCAACTGCTCCAACAACTACGGCCCCTTCCACTTTCCCGAGAAGCTCATCCCGCTGATGATCGTCAACGCGCTGGCCGGCAAGAGCCTGCCCGTGTACGGCGACGGCATGCAGGTGCGCGACTGGCTCTACGTGAAGGACCACTGCAGCGCCATCCGCCGCGTGCTCGAAGCCGGCAAGCTCGGTGAGACCTACAACGTGGGCGGCTGGAACGAGAAGCCCAACATCGAGATCGTCAACACCGTGTGTGCGCTGCTCGACGAGCTGCGCCCCAGGGCTGACGGCAAGCCCTACAAGGAACAGATCACCTACGTCACCGACCGCCCCGGCCACGACCGCCGCTACGCCATCGACGCGCGCAAGCTCGAGGCCGAGCTCGGCTGGAAGCCCGCCGAGACCTTCGACACCGGCATCCGCAAGACCGTCGAGTGGTATCTGGCCAATGGCGAGTGGGTGCGCAATGTGCAAAGCGGCGCCTACCGCGAGTGGGTCGAGAAGCAATACGACGCAGCACCTGCGAAGGCCGCGGCATGAAGTTGCTGCTGCTGGGCAAGGGCGGACAGGTCGGCTGGGAGCTGCAGCGCAGCCTGGCGCCCCTGGGTGAACTGGTCGCGCTCGACTTCGACAGCACCGATTTCAACGCCGACTTCAGCCGCCCCGAGCAACTGGCCGAGACAGTATTGAAGGTTCGCCCCGACGTGATCGTCAATGCGGCGGCGCATACGGCCGTCGACAAGGCCGAGAGCGAGCCCGAGTTTGCGCGCAAGCTCAACGCCACCTCGCCGGGAATCGTGGCCGAGGCGGCCCAGCAGATCGGCGCGCTGATGGTTCACTACTCGACTGATTACGTCTTTGACGGCAGCGGCACGAAGCCCTGGAAGGAAGACGATGCGACCGGCCCGCTCAGCGTGTACGGGCGCACCAAGCTCGAAGGCGAGCAACTGGTGGCCCAGAACTGCGCCAAGCACCTGATCTTCCGCACCAGCTGGGTGTACGCCGCGCGCGGGGGCAACTTCGCCAAGACGATGCTGCGGCTGGCGAAGGAGCGCGACAAGCTGACCGTCATCGACGATCAGTTCGGCGCGCCTACGGGTGCAGAGCTGTTGGCTGACGTGACGGCGCATGCCATCCGGGCGACGCTGCGGGACCCTGGGAAGGCGGGGCTGTATCACGCGATTGCCGGCGGTGAAACGACATGGCATGGCTACGCGCGCTTCGTGCTCGAGCAAGCCAAGGCGGCGGGTGTCGAACTCAAGGCCGGGCCGGAGGCCGTCGAGGCCGTGCCGACCAGCGCCTTCCCGACCCCGGCCAAGCGCCCGCACAACTCGCGCCTGGACACCACCAAGCTGCAGGCCACGTTCGGCCTGCGCCTGCCGCCTTGGCAGGAAGGCGTTGCGCGCATGCTGCGCGAGATTCTTTGAACTTTCACGAGAAAAAGAACATGACCAAGACGACGCAACGCAAAGGCATCATCCTCGCTGGGGGCTCGGGCACCCGCCTGCACCCCGCCACGCTGGCACTCAGCAAGCAGCTGCTGCCGGTGTACGACAAGCCGATGATCTATTACCCGCTGAGCACCTTGATGCTGGGCGGCATGCGCGACATCCTGATCATCAGCACGCCGCAGGACACGCCGCGGTTCCAGCAACTGCTGGGGGACGGGAGCCAGTGGGGCATCAACCTGCAGTACGCGGTGCAGCCCAGCCCCGATGGCCTGGCGCAGGCGTTCATCATCGGGGACAAGTTCGTGGGCAACGATCCCAGTGCGCTCGTGCTGGGGGACAACATCTTCTACGGGCACGACTTCGCGCATCTGCTGTCGGACGCCGATACCAAGCAGAGCGGTGCCACCGTGTTTGCGTACCACGTGCAGGACCCTGAGCGCTATGGCGTGGTCGCGTTCGATGCCAATGGCAAGGCCAGCAGCATCGAGGAAAAACCACTCAAGCCCAAGAGCAACTACGCTGTCACGGGGCTGTACTTCTACGACAACCATGTGGTGGATATTGCCAAGGCCGTGAAGCCCAGCGCGCGAGGCGAGTTGGAGATCACCGCAGTGAACCAAGCCTATCTCGACCGCGACCAGTTGAATGTGCAGATCATGCAGCGAGGCTACGCATGGCTGGATACAGGCACGCACGACAGTCTGCTGGAAGCGGGGCAGTTCATTGCGACGCTGGAGCATCGGCAGGGGTTGAAGATTGCCTGCCCGGAAGAGATCGCGTGGCGCAATGGATTCATTGATAGTGCCCAGCTCGAGAAGCTCGCCGCGCCGCTTGAGAAGAGCGGGTATGGCAAATACCTGAGGCACCTGTTGACGGACAAGGTGCGTTCGTGAGCGGTCATGAGTTGCTGACCAAGGAGTCAACTCACACAATCACGGTCATCATTCCCACCTTCAATCGGCGGGTGCAGCTGCAGAAGGCAATTGAAAGCGTCCTGCAGGAACGCCGTGTGCCGGTGCTGGTGCACGTGTTCGACAACGCCTCGACGGACGAAACCGAGGCGTACGTGTGTTCTCTCATGGCGCAGGACCCTCGCGTACGCTACCTGAGGCGGCCCGAGAATATCGGCTCCACCGGTAACTACCAGGACGCGCTGGCGCATGTTTCGACGGCCTATTTCGTACCCTTGGCGGACGACGACTGGTTGCTGCCCGATTTTTTGCATGATGCCTACCAAATCCTTGAGGAGTATCGGGAGGCTGGGGCTGCCGTATTCGTGACGGAGGCACGGGATGGGACTGGCGCGCTTCTTCACACCTATCCTGCGCCTCTCGACAAGTTGCACTTTGGCTTGTTGCAGCCGCGCGAGCATCTGACCGATTGGATGACTCATCTTCACTACGGATGGAGTTCTGTCCTATGGCGCAGAGAAGCCTTGGCCAGCGTGGGGCACCCGTATCTATGTACGGGACTGCCAAGCGATGTTGATTTTCAGGTTCAGATTTTTTGTCAATATCCAGTCTACTTGTGCAAACGGCCAGGCGCTGTTTATTTGATCCACGCGGGCCAAGCTAGTCACGATTTTGACGTTTCTCACATCCATTCCTGGGCTTTGTTGTTTCAACGACTGGACCGAGAGATCAGTCGGCGAAAGATCTTCACGCTAGAGGAGTATCTGCCACTTCGAAAGCTGCTTGAGGAACGGTATCGGGGTGCTTGGCGAGCACCCGCAAAAATTGAGCTATCTGCCAAGGAGCGAAGCTCTGCTGCATCGGCCGTTGGATTTCGACTCGGTGATTGGGACACGGCTTTTTCATTGATTGACGCCGAGCGAACTGAGTTCACCTCGACGGGCAGCGATGTTTTCCGGTTTCCCGCTGCCGGTCGCAAAATGCCAACTCAACTGGCTGGCACGGCGGACAAGCCAGCAGACTTGATCGAATCGGTCATTGCCTGGATGAAATCGGCCGCTCAGAACGCAGAGCTTCTGGAGCGAGAGATCGGCGTGGCTGCACAGCAAAGATCGGATATGCATGCAGAGCTTTCTAACGAGATCCTTCGACTGTCACGTCAGCATGATGAGTTGGTTGCGGAACTTTCTGCATCAAGGAATCGGGAGCGCGCCGCTTTCTCGTTGTCCGAGGGGGCTGAGCAGGGGCGCTTGGCAGCTGAACGGCAATTGAACGAGCTAAACGGACGCATCTTCGTAAAAATCGGAAAGAAGCTGAGGCTTCTTTAGTTGCAAGAACGCAAAGGGTCTTAGTCGCATGAAAGCAGTCATTTTGGCGGGCGGCCTGGGTACGCGCATTTCCGAAGAGACGCATCTCAAGCCGAAGCCCATGATCGAGATCGGTGCCAAGCCCATGCTGTGGCACATCATGAAGCTGTACTCGGCCTACGGCATCCACGACTTCATTATCTGTTGCGGCTACAAGGGCTACGTCATCAAGGAGTACTTCGCCAACTACTTCCTGCACATGTCCGACGTGACCTTCGACATGCGCAGCAACGAAATGCACGTTCACCAGCGCAAGGCCGAACCCTGGAAAGTCACGCTCGTCGACACCGGCGACGAGACTATGACGGGTGGACGCCTTAAGCGCGTCGGCGAATACCTCAAGGACGACGATGCCTTCTGCTTCACCTATGGCGACGGCGTGGCCGATCTGCGAATCGACAAGCTGATCGACTTTCATCGCGCCCACGGGCGCCTGGCCACGGTCACGGCGGTGCAGCCCGCCGGGCGCTATGGCGCGATCGAACGCGATGGCGATGTCGTGCGGGGGTTCATCGAGAAGCCGCGCGGCGACGGCGGCTGGATCAACGGCGGGTTCTTCGTCCTGTCGCCCCGATGCCTTGACTACATCGAAGGTGACCAGTCCAGTTGGGAAGGGCAACCGCTGGCCCGCATCTCCGGGGAGGGCCAGCTGATGGCCTTCGAACACGCCGGCTTCTGGCAGCCGATGGACACGCTGCGCGACAAGAACCACCTGGAGCAGCTCTGGTCCACCCATTCGGCGCCGTGGAAGGTGTGGCCGTGACCCCCTCGTTCTGGCAGGGCCGCCGCGTGTTGGTAACCGGGCATACCGGCTTCAAGGGAAGTTGGCTGGCGATGTGGCTGCATGCGCTCGGTGCCGAAGTCCACGGCTTCTCGCTGCCGCCGCCAACGCCGACCAACCTGTTCACGCAGGCACGCGTCGCCGATCTGCTGCAGAGCCATGCGATTGCGGACGTGCGCGACGGCCAAGCGCTCAAACATGCCGTTCGCGAGGCGATGCCGGAGATCGTTTTTCATCTGGCCGCGCAGCCCCTGGTTCGGTACTCCTACCAGGAACCGGCCGAGACCTATGCCACCAACGTGATGGGCACCGTCAACCTGCTGGAGGCTGTCCGCGCCTGCGAGGGCGTGCGCGCGGTCTTGAATGTCACGACCGACAAGTGCTACGACAACCGCGAGTGGCTTTGGGGCTACCGGGAAAGCGAAGCGCTTGGCGGGGCCGACCCCTATTCGAGCAGCAAGGCGTGCGCCGAGCTGGTGACAGCTGCCTACCGGACTTCTTTCCTCGCGCAGGCCGGCGTGGCGGTCGCCACAGCACGGGCCGGCAACGTGATCGGCGGCGGCGACTGGGCCGACGATCGACTCGTTCCCGATTTCTTCCGCGCTCTCCAGGCACAACGTGCGCTCGATGTGCGTTATGCCGGTGCCATCCGACCCTGGCAGCATGTGCTGGAGCCGCTCTCGGGTTATCTGATGCTGGCCGAGCGCCTCGTCCAGGGCGACGCGCTGGCGGCCTCCGCCTGGAACTTCGGCCCCGCCGACGAGGACGCCATCCCCGTGCGCCAGCTCTTGGACCGCCTGGTCGGCAAGGTGCCAGGCACGCAGTGGCGGGAAACGCATGCCAAGACCGTGCACGAGGCCGGCTACCTCAAGCTCGACAGCAGCAGGGCACGCAGCGAACTGGGATGGCATCCCCGCTGGAGGCTCGACGAGGCGCTCGACAGGATCGTCGAATGGGATCGCGCCTGGCGTGCGGGTGAAGACATGCAGGCGATCAGCCTGGGGCAGATCGCGGCGCACGAACGCGGGGCAGCGCATGTCGCGGTTTGACGTCACCGCCACCCGCCTCAGCGGGCTCAAGCTGATACAGCGGCACAAGCTGGAGGACTCGCGCGGGTTCTTCAGCCGCTTCTTCTGTGCCGAGGAACTGGCCTCTGCGGGGTTTTCGCAGCCGGTCGCCCAGATGAATCACACCTTGACGCACCGGCGCGGATCTGTGCGCGGGCTGCATTTCCAGTACCCGCCGCATGCCGAGGACAAGCTGGTCAGTTGCCTGCGCGGCAAGGTCTTCGACGTTGCCGTCGATCTGCGCAGGGATTCGCCGACCTTCCTGGCCTGGCACGCCGAAGAATTGAGCGCCGAGAACGCGCGCAGCCTGTTCATCCCCAAGGGATTCGCACACGGCTTCCAGACACTCGCCGACGACACCGAATTGCTGTATTTACATACCACTCCCTACGTGCAAGGCGCCGAAGGCGGGCTGAACCCCGCAGACCCCGCGCTTGCTATCGCCTGGCCGCTCGCGTTCGCAGACCTGTCCGCACGCGATGCCGCGCACCCTTTCATCCCTTCCGACTTCCGCGGTGTCTGACATGAAGTGCCGCCATTGCCACGCAGAACTGTCGCTGCAACTCATGGACCTGGGCTCATCCCCGCCTTCGAATGCCTACCTGGGCGCCGCGCAACTCGCAGCACCCGAAAAGTGGTATCCGTTGCGCGTGCTTGCCTGTTCCCAATGCTGGCTCGTCCAGACCGAGGACTACGCGCACTACGCGGAGCTCTTCTCCAGTGACTACGCCTACTTCAGTTCGTATTCGACGAGTTGGCTCGCGCACAGCAAGCGCTACGTCGATGAGGTCGTGCGGCGTTTTGCACTGTCACCAGCATCGCACGTGGTCGAGGTGGCTGCCAACGACGGCTACCTGCTCCAGTATGTGCAGCAGGCCGGTATCCCCTGCACAGGCATCGAACCGACGGCCAGCACTGCACGCGCTGCGCGCGAGAAGGGCCTGAGCGTGGTCGAGGCGTTCTTCGGCGTGGCACTGGCCCGGCAACTTGTTGCCGAGGGTAAGGCCGCGGACCTAATCGCTGCCAACAATGTGCTGGCCCACGTGCCGGACATCAACGACTTTGTGGCCGGCTTTGCTGAGCTGCTGAAGCCGCATGGCGTGGCCACCTTCGAGTTTCCGCACCTGATGCGGCTGGTGGCCGACTGTCAGTTCGACACCATCTATCACGAGCATTTTTCCTACCTGTCCCTGAGCGCGGTGCATCGACTGTTCGAGGCCAATGGCTTGTGCGTCTTCGACGTCGAGGAACTCGCCACGCATGGCGGCAGCCTGCGGGTCTTCGCGCAACGTCGCGACACGGGCGAGCATGCGGTCGAGGCAACCGTGGCGCGCCTGCTGGCCGTCGAATTGAATGCCGGACTGACGACCCCGGCCTACTACGAAGGCTTCCAGTCGCGGGCCGACGACGTGCGCGACGGCCTCGTCACCTTCCTGATCGAGGCCCGCAGGGCCGGCAAGCGCGTCGGCGCCTATGGCGCCGCGGCCAAGGGCAACACCTTGCTCAACTACGCCGGCATTCGGTCCGGCCTGCTGCCCTGGGTCGTCGACAGGAATCCCGCCAAGCAGGGCCAGTACATGCCCGGCAGCCGCATTCCGATCGTGGACGAGGCGCGCCTTCAGCGCGAAAAGCCCGACTACGTGCTGATCCTTCCCTGGAACCTCAAGGCGGAAGTGATGAGCCAGCTGGCCTACATCCGCGAGTGGGGTGGGCAATTTGTCTGCGCCGTGCCCGGCCTGGAAGTCCTATGAAGGTCGCAGTCACCGGTGCCAGCGGTTTCATCGGCCGGCACGTGGTTCGCCGGTTGTCCTTGCTGCCCGGCGTCCACGTCGTCGCCGTGTCGAGGCGCGGCGCGGGTGCCTGGCTGCCGGAGGGCGTCGCGCATGTGGCGGCCGACATGAGCGCGGCTTCCGAAGGCGCCTTCGAATGGCTGGGGCGGCCCGATGCACTCATTCATCTGGCGTGGAGCGGCTTGCCGAACTACCAATCGCGGCATCATTTCGACACGCACCTGGGCGAGCAGTACCGTTTTCTCGAACAGCTCGTGAAGGCCGGGCTGTCAACGCTGGTGTGTGCCGGCACCTGCTTCGAATACGGCATGCAATCCGGCGAGCTCGACGAATCGCTTCCGACGGATCCTCGCAACCCCTACGGCTTCGCGAAGGATGCATTGCGTCGGGAGCTCGAGTTCCTGGCCGCGGACAGCCAGGTTCGCCTGACGTGGGCGCGGCTGTTCTACATGTACGGCGAAGGGCAGGCGCCGGGCGCGTTGTACACCCAGTTCATGGCGGCCGCCGGGCGTGGCGATGCCGAGTTCCGGATGTCTGGCGGCGAGCAGTTGCGCGATTTCCTGCCCGTGGCCGACGTGGCGCAGCACCTCGTGGCCCTGGCCCTCGGCCACGCGGCGCACGGGATCGTCAATATCTGCTCGGGCCGGCCCACCTCGGTGCGCTCGCTCGTCGAGGGCTGGCGCGATTCCCTTGGCTCGCCGATCGAGCTCGCCCTGGGACACTTTCCCTATCCGAGTTACGAGCCGATGGCGTTCTGGGGCAGCAATGCAAAACTGATTCGACTGACGCGGGAGGTGGCCGATGCATCGTGAACTCTTGCGCATCGAGGGGCTGCCCGTCCTGCAGAACCGCGTGTTCGACAGCGTCGAGGCGGGCATCGGCTCGGCCCGGGGCGACATGGTCCTGGTGCGGGACGAGGTCACGGGGCTTGTCTTCAACGAGGCATTCGACCCGGCGCTGCTGACCTATGACGCCGACTACCAGAACGAGCAGGCATGCTCGTCGGTCTTCCGAGAGCACCTGGACGCCGTGCTGAGCATCATCAGGCGTCACTTTCAGACGCCGTCGCTGATCGAGGTCGGCTGCGGCAAGGGCTACTTTCTGAACCACCTGCGCGAAGCCGGCTACGAAGCGACCGGCATCGACCCCGCCTTCGAGGGTGAGAGCCCGCATGTCGTTGCCGCTCCCTTCTCGCGAGCACTCGGGCTGTCCGCGGACGCCATCGTGCTTCGCCACGTGCTCGAGCACATTCCGCGACCCTTCGAATTCCTGAAGGAGATCGCCGACGCCAATGGGGGGCAGGGCAAGATATACATCGAGGTGCCGTGCTTCGACTGGATCTGCCGGCACGGTGCCTGGTTCGACATCTTCTACGAGCACGTCAACTACTTTCGCGCGACGGACTTCGAGAGGATGTTCGAATGCATCCATGAGGCGGGACACGTGTTCGGCGGCCAGTATCTCTATGTCGTCGCAGACCTCGCATCGTTGCGGCAGGCTGTGGCGCCGCCGCGCGAGTCGATCGCGTTGCCGGCCGACTTCATGGCCGGTGTCGAACAGTGCAAGGCCCTTGCGCTCGCCGATTCCGGGCCCATGGCGATCTGGGGTGCCTCTTCCAAGGGCGTCATCTTTTCGCACCACCTTCGCGCCGCAGGCGTGAAATTCGACGTGGCGATCGACATCAACCCGGTCAAGCAAGGCAAGTACTTGGCCGGCACGGGGCTGGCCATCGTCTCTCCCGATCGCGCGCTCGAGTCGCTGCCGCCGGGCGCGCACGTGTTCGTGATGAACTCCAATTATTTCGAAGAGATCGTGGCACAGTCCTGCGGCAGATTTCGACTCGTAAAGGTAGACAAAAAATGACGTTTGACGATGAAGTGGCCGCACGCGTTGCGGCCAACGAAACCAATTCGACCTTGCAGGCGGACGCCAAGGCGCTGATCGGCTCCTCCATCCGCGCAGGCTATTCCTACAACTTCTCCTGGATGGGGCGCCCCATCATCCAGTATCCGCAGGACATCGTGGCAATGCAGGAGCTCATCTGGCGTGTGCAGCCTGACCTGATCATCGAGACGGGCATCGCGCACGGCGGCTCGCTGATCTTCTCCGCGGCGATGCTGGAGCTGAATGCGGCGTGCGGCGGCCCGGCCGATGCACGGGTGCTGGGTATCGACATCGACATCCGTTCGCACAATCGCAAGGCCATCGAGGCGCATCCCATGATGAAGCGCATTTCCATGATCGAAGGCTCGAGCATCGCGCAGGACGTGATCGACAAGGTCAAGGCCGCGGCTTCGGACAAGCAGTCCGTCCTGGTCTGCCTTGACAGCAACCACACCCATGCCCACGTGCTCGACGAACTACGCGCCTACGCGCCGCTGGTGAGCGTCGGCAGCTACTGCGTCGTGTTCGACACCATCGTGGAAGATCTGCCCGACAGCCTGTTTCCCGACCGCCCATGGGGCCCCGGCGACAATCCGAAGACAGCGGTTCACGAATTCCTCAAAACGCATGCGCATGCGTTCGAGATCGACCGGGCCATCGACAACAAGCTTCTCGTCAGCGTGGCCCCGGACGGCTACCTTCGCCGCGTGGCCTGACCCATTTGAGTTTTGGACAAATCATGAAAGCAACACCGACCGCCATACCCGACGTGCTGGTGATCGAGCCCAAGGTCTTCGGTGACGCGCGCGGCTTCTTCTTCGAGAGTTTCAACGGCAAGGCCTTCGACGAGGCCGTCGGGAAGCACGTCGAGTTCGTCCAGGACAACCATTCGCGCTCGGCCAAGGGCGTGCTGCGCGGTCTTCACTATCAGATCCAACAGCCGCAGGGCAAGCTGGTGCGTGTCGTGCGCGGGGCGGTGTTCGATGTCGCCGTCGACATCCGCAAGTCGTCTCCGACCTTTGGGCGCTGGGTGGGCGTGGAGTTGACGGACGAAAACCACAAGCAGCTCTGGGTGCCTGCCGGGTTTGCCCATGCGTTCCTGGTGTTGAGCGACACGGCCGAGTTTCTCTACAAGACCACCGATTACTACGCGCCGGCATACGAGCGCTGCATCGCGTGGAATGATCCGACCTTGAACATCGCCTGGCCTGACATGTCCCCTCAACTGTCCGCCAAGGATGCCGCCGGCGTTTCGCTGGAAAAGGCCGATCTGTTCCCATGACTGCGTTTGAGCAAACGATGAGCCTGGGCGATACACGATCGGGCCGCGCCACTGCGGGCCGCCGGGTTATCGCGGTCGACCTCGACGGAACGCTGATTCGATCGGACCTGCTGGTCGAGAGCGTCTTCCTGATGCTGCGCTACCAGCCCCTGCTGTTCCTGAAGGCGCTGTTCTGGCTGTTGAAGGGAAAAGCCTATTTCAAGCGGCGCGTCGCCGACGTGGCAACGCCGGTCATCGCCACGCTTCCCTACAACAAGCCTCTGGTGGCCTGGCTCGAGAGCCAGAAAACCCTGGGCGACGTGCATCTGGTGCTCGCAACGGCTTCCGACGCGCGGCTTGCACGCCAGGTGGCCGACCATCTGGGTATCTTCGACGAGGTGCTCGGCACCGAGGCGAAGAACCTTGCTTCTGCACACAAGCGGGATGCCCTGGTTTCCCGCTACGGCGAACAGCGCTTCGAATATGTCGGCAATTCGACCGCCGACCTGGACGTCTGGCGTTCCGCGAACGTCGCCCACGTGGTGAACCCCGAGTTCAATGTGTTGGCGCGCGCGCGCCGTCTCGGACGCTTGGGCGAGGTGTTCGACGATCGCGTGGGATACCTGCGTGTGTTGCGCAAGGCGCTGCGGCTGCACCAATGGGCCAAGAACCTTCTCGTGTTTGTACCATTGCTGGCAACGCACAAGTTGAGCCACTGGCAACTGCTGGGCGATTGTGTGCTCGCGTTCCTGTGCTTCGGTGCTTGTGCCTCCAGCGTGTACCTGCTGAACGACCTGCTCGACCTCAAGGACGACCGAAGGCACCGCACGAAGTGCAATCGGCCGCTGGCGGCCGGGACATTTCCGGTCTTCCACGCCATGGTCTGGATGCCCGCGCTGCTGGTGTTCGCGTTCGGTGCGTCGCTGCTGTGGCTGCCAGCGAGATTCGCGGTGGTCCTCGGGGTGTACTACCTCCTGACGCTGGCGTATTCGCTCTGGATCAAGCGCGTGGTCATGCTCGACGTGGTTACGCTGGCGATGCTGTACACGGTGCGCGTCGTCGCCGGCGCCGCCGCGATCGTCGCGCCGTTGACGTTCTGGATCCTGGCGTTCTGCATTTTCATGTTTCTGAGCCTGGCCTTCGTCAAGCGGTACACCGAACTCTATGAAGCCAGGGAGCAAGGGCGGGACGACGCCGCACCGGGGCGAGGCTACGAGGTCCAGGATTTCGAGCTTCTGGCGTCCCTGGGCGGGTCGTCGGGGTATCTGTCGGTGCTCGTGCTCGCCCTCTACATCAACGACGTGGCCTCGCTGCACCTGTATGGACACCCGAAGGTGCTGTGGGTGGCGTGCCCGTTGCTGTTGTTCTGGTTGAGCCGGGTCTGGTTGATCGCGCACCGGGGGCGCATGAATGACGATCCGATCGTCTTCGCACTGCGTGACCGTGTCAGCCGCTGGATCGGCATTGCGTTCGCCGCCACTTTTGTTGCAGCCGCATTTTGAACTCGTCCGCACGCCTGTCGTGGGGGCGGTATCCCCACCACCCGCAAACGGCGCACGCCGTTCATTGGCCGTCCGAGGTCGAAGGCGCTGCCGCATCCGCGCTGGCGCAAGGCAGCGGTGGCACGCTCGCGTTCGGCATGGGGCGCAGCTACGGCGACTCCTGTATGGCGGCGTCCGACCATGTCGTGGCGATGGCAGGCATGGACCGCGTGATCGCAGCGGACTGGGAAACCGGCGTGGTCGTCGCACAAGCCGGCCTCACCCTGGGAGCGCTCATCGACATCGCGCTGCCTCGGGGCTGGTTCCTGCCGGTCACACCGGGAACCAAGTTCGTCACGCTCGGCGGCGCCGTGGCCAACGACGTGCACGGCAAGAATCACCATGTGATGGGCACCTTCGGTTGCCACATCAGGCGGCTGGCGCTGTTCAGGACGCAGGACGGGGTGGTCGACTGCTCGCCGCAGGACAACGCCGAGCTGTTCCGTGCGAGCGTCGGGGGGTTGGGCCTGACCGGCATTGTGCTGTCGGTTGAAATCCAGCTGCGTCGCGTGCCTTCTGCCTACATGGCGCAGCGCTCAATCAAGTTCGGTGGACTGGACGAGTTTTTCGACCTGTCCGAGCAGCTCGATGCGCAGCACGAATATGCCGTGGCCTGGGTCGACTGCCTCGCCACCGGCCGGCAGGCGGGGCGAGGGCACTACATCGTGGGCAACCATGCACAGGAAGGTGGCTTGCAGGTCTCTTCCGCAAAGCCCAAGAGCATGCCGGTCGATCCTCCTGTGTCGCTCGTCAATGCAGCCAGCCTGCGGGTCTTCAACACGCTCTACTACCACCGGCAGCAAGCCAGGCAGGTCCACGCGACGGTCGGCTATGACCCGTTCTTCTATCCGCTCGACAAGCTGCTGCACTGGAACCGGATGTACGGGCGAGCCGGGTTTCAGCAATACCAGTGCGTTGTGCCATTCGCCAGTTCGCGGGACGCGATTCGTGCGGTGCTCGCAGAGATCGCGCGCAGCGGCAGCGGCTCTTTCCTCGCGGTGCTCAAGCGGTGCGGCGATGTTCCGTCGCCCGGACTTCTGTCCTTCCCCTTGCCGGGCGTCTCGCTGGCGCTCGACTTTGCGCAGCGCGACATTGCCAACGCACGGTTGTTCGCCAAGCTCGATGCATTGATTCACGAGGCCGGAGGACGCCTCTACCCGGCGAAGGACGCGCACATGAGCGCGGTGCATTTTCAGCAAGCCTACCCGGCCTGGCCCCAAGTCGAAGCGCTTCGCGACCCGCACCTGAAATCGCGGTTCTGGAACCGTGTAACTCCCTGAGACCCATTCCATGTCAACAAGAAAAAAGATCCTCATCGTCGGTGCGACCTCCGGTATCGCCGAGGCCGTGGCGCGGCAATATGCCGCCGAAGGCTGTACCTTTGCGCTTGTGGCGCGCGCACAGGACAAACTCGAGGTCGTCGCAAGCGACCTGAGCGCCCGTGGCGCCACGGGGATGTTCAGCTATGTGTGGGACGCGGCCGAGCCAAAGCAGTTCCCCGATGTCGTCGAGCGCGCATGGCGCGACCTCGGCGAGGTCGACGTGGCGCTGATTGCCCACGGCACGCTGCCCGATCAGGCGCGTGCGGCAGTAGACCTCGACTACGCCATCGAGCAGTTCCGTACCAACGGCGAAAGCGCGATCATCTGCATGCTCGCGCTGGCGCCTCGGTTCGAAACGCAAGGAAGGGGCACGCTGGCGGTGATCGGCTCCGTGGCCGGAGATCGCGGCCGGCCGAGCAACTTCCTTTATGGCGCCGCAAAGAGCAGCGTGGAGGCTTTTGCTTCCGGCATGCGGGGAAGGCTTTTCAAGCGCGGCGTCAACCTGTTGCTGATCAAGCCGGGCTTCGTTGCCACGCCCATGACGGCCGGGCTCGATCTGCCCAAGAAGTTGACTGCGACGCCGGAGCGCGTGGCCCGCACGATCGTCGATGCGGTGAGCGCAAGGAAGGCCGTCATCTACGTGCCCTGGTTCTGGCAAATCATCATGACGATCATCAAGATGATTCCGACATTCATTTTCAAGAAACTTGGGCTGTAAGGGTGAGGGATAACCTGATGAGTGAGTCAGTTCGAAGCAATGCTGCAGCCCGTGTCGAATGGCGATATTGGTGGATCGTATTTCTTGCCGTTTTTGCGATCGTCCTGGCAACTGCGGCTGGCTTCGTCTTCGGCCCCTACAGGTTGGAGGCGGGCGATTTTGCGGCCAATGCACTGAACATCATCCGCGCCAAGAGTTTCCATGAGATCTACGGGAACTACTCGAGATGGCAGTTCAACCATCCGGGCCCGTTCTTCTTCTATGTGTATGCCTTCGGCGAGATGGTTCTGGTCGACCTCTTGCATTTCGTTCCCTCGCCGCATCAGGCGCATGTGTTCTTCGGCATCATTCTCCAGAGCGGATTCATTGCGAGTTCGGTCGCCATTTCATTGTTTCTGGTGCGCGACAAGAGAATTCTTCTCGCTTGGATTCTGGTGGCGTGCCTGGGCGCGGGCATTGGCTACATCGCGGTATCGAGCATCTGGGCGCCGCATGTGCTGTTCGGCCCGTATCTGCTGCTCCTGATTTCTTCGGCGGCGCTGAGCCTGGGCTGGTTCCGCTTCCTGCCCGTGTGCGTCTTCTGTGTCTGCGTCCTGTGCCACGGGCACATCGCGCAGCCGGTGCTCACGTTCCCGGTTTTTCTTGCCGCAATCCTGAGCTTTGCATGGGCGGCGAAGGCGCGGCAGGTGATCGATCCTGCGTGGACTTCCGGCCGCAAGCGCACAGGGGTTTTTGCTGCCTCGTTCGTGATCATGGGCATCTTCCTGATTCCCATCATCATCGACCTGACCCGTTGCCCGGATTGCAACGCGGTGCGAGTCCTGACGTACATGAAGTCGAACCATGGTCAGACGCCCAAATTCAACCAGGCGATGAACTACGTCGCTTCTTATTTCATCTTCGACAGAAAGCCGGAGTGGCTGGACACTGCCCGAGACGTGAAGCTGGGCAGCCTCAAGGTTCTTTTCGAACTGCTCATGGTGGCCGCCGCACTCGTGCTTCCGACGAAGTGGCTGCTGAACCTGAGGGCGTCGAGGGTCGAACTGCAGCGCCTGGCCCTGTTCTGCATTCTGGCCTTGGCGTTCTCGACGCTGTGGGCGCTTCGGATCACGGGGCCGCTCTACGAATTCAACTCCTTCTTCGTGTACTCGATCGTCGGCCTGCTGGGATTGCTGGTCGTCTACTGCCTCATCGCGCGGCTGCCTCGCCCGGTGTTGCTGGTTTTTTCGCTTCTCTGGATCGTGGCCGCCTTTTTCATCGTGCCGCGGTACAACGCGAACTTCGAGGTTTTCAGCAAGCACTCGACGATGCTGGGCGGCAGCGAGTCGGTTCATCTTGAGAATCCCGGCAGCCGGATCGCCATCAACCAGATCGACGGACAGGATTGGGGCATCAATACAGGCTTGGCCGTGCGCTTGACCCGATCGAACGTTCCCTACTTCGTCCCGAACGACTGGACCTATGTCTTCGGCTGGGGAACCGGCTACACCGAAGAGCGCTTGATAAACAAGAACAACTCGATGGAAATCTGGACCGCGAAGGTGGACCATCTTCCTCCCGAGTTCACCGAAAGCGACTATTGCCGGATCCGTGACGATTCGCCGACCCTGGACACCCGCGGCGAGATCGAAAAATTCAATCCACTGAAAGCGAAATGCGAAATCGTTGCTGCACCGTCCCCGCGTCCTGGCAAGCCGGACGAATGGGAATGGTTGTCTACCAACATGATCGCGTTGCAATTCAAGTCAAAGAGCGCGTCGAAGCCGGTCGACCTGAGCTTTGAGGTCTTTCCTTATCTGGGCAACGGAAAGATCAAGTCGCAGCACGTGGGTGTACTTGTCAATGGCGAGGAAATCGGCAGCGAGGAAGTTTCAGGTCAGGGCGTCGTGCATGTGAGCGTCGCCCCGTCGCTGTGGAACAGATCTCCCATCACGACGGTCGTGCTGAAGCTCGATGGAAAGCAGTCTCCCAAAGAGCTGGGTCTTTCCGGCGACGACCGGCGCCTCTCCATCGGATTGCTCGGCGTTGGCGTTCGCTACGCGCAATAGCATGTGCCTCATTTTGTTTGTTAGGGTTTCGGTATGAAAATAATTCTTCCTGGAGGGGCCGGTCTCGTCGGGCAAAACCTGGTTGCCCGCCTGAATCGCGAAAAATTCACGCAGATCGTCGTGCTGGACAAGCACCGTCCCAACCTCGAGGTGCTGGCGCGAGCGCATCCCGACGTGGTTGCAGAATACGCGGATGTTTCCAAGCGCGGCGACTGGCTTGCGCATTTCGAAGGTGCTGACGTGGTGGTCATGCTGCAAGCGCAGATCGGCGGCATCGATTACCAGGAATTCGTGGACAACAACGTGACTTCCACGGAACTCATCCTCGAGGCCGTCAAGAAGAACAGGGTGCCCCAGTTGGTCCATATCAGCTCGTCGGTGGTGGAGTCCGTGGCCGACGATTTTTATACCCGCAGCAAGAAGGACCAGGAGCGCATGGTCCTGGACAGCGGCATCGAATGCCCGATCCTGCGACCGACCCTGATGTTCGGCTGGTTTGATCGAAAGCATCTCGGATGGCTGTCGCGTTTCATGGCGAAGGTGCCCGTGTTTCCCGTGCCGGGAAACGGCAAGTTCATGCGCCAGCCGCTGTACGTCGGCGACTTCTGCAACGTGATCATCAGTTGCATCGAAAACACCGTCCGCACCGGAATCTTCAACATCACCGGGCATCAGCAGGTCGACTACATCGACATCATTCGCGAGATCAAGCGCGCCACCAAGGCGAAGGCTCGGATCGTCAAGATTCCTTATGGCTTGTTCTACGGCTTGCTGTGGACTTGGTCGTTGTTCGATCGCAATCCGCCGTTCACCACACAGCAGCTCCAGGCTCTGGTGGCGCGCGACGAGTTCGAGGTGATCGACTGGCCCGGAATCTTCGGTGTGCGCAGCACGCCGTTCAATGAGGCTGTCGAGGAGACGTTCAATCATCCGGTCTACAGCAAGATCGCACTGGAGTTCTGACGTGGCGGAATCGAACCTTGTCGCTCCGGGCTCGCCGCACGGGCAACGCATCGCCGTTCTGGGAGCCGGCCCTATGGGTCTGGCTGTCGCCTACCAACTGGCCCTCGACGGGCATCGGCCCGTCGTGTTCGAAGCCGACGACCGCGTGGGCGGAATGACCGCGGCCTTTGATTTCGGCGGGCTGCGGATCGAGCGCTACTACCATTTTCATTGCACCTCGGACACGGCCTTTTTCCAGATGCTCGAAGAACTCGGCCTCTCCTCGAAGATGCACTGGGTGGCCACGAAGATGGGCTACTGGTACCAGAACCGTCTTCAGCCATGGGGAAATCCGATGGCCTTGCTGACGTTCAAAGGCTTGGGGTTGGTCGCCAAGTTCCGCTACGGCCTGCACGCTTTTCTTTCAACCAAGCGAAACGACTGGAAGCCGCTCGACCACGTCGAGGCCACCGGCTGGATCAAGCGATGGGTCGGTGCCGAAGCCTACGAGGTGCTGTGGAAGCGTCTGTTCGACTACAAGTTCTACGAGCACAGCTCCAACCTGTCGGCCGCGTGGATCTGGAGCCGCATTCGCCGCATCGGGCGTTCCCGCTACAGCCTGTTCAAGGAAAAGCTCGGCTACCTGGACGGCGGATCGCAAACGTTGCTGGATGCGCTGAAGGCGGCGATCGAGGCCAAGGGCGGCGAGGTCCGTCTCGCGTCTCCTGCCTCCAAGGTGGTGATCGAAGATGGCGCCGTGAAGGGGGTGCAAACGGCGGCGGGGATGGAGGTCTTCGACAAGATCGTCAGCACCGTTCCCTTGCCCTATGTGCCGCGCCTGATGCCGGAGCTGCCGGCGCAGACGTTGCAAGCTTTTGCCGCACTGAAGAACATCGCCGTGGTCTGCGTCATCGCCAAGCTGCGCAAGCCCCTGACCGAGAATTTCTGGCTAAACATTAACGACCCCGAGATGGACATTCCGGGGTTGGTGGAGTACAGCAATTTGCGGCCCCTGGACCCTCATGTCTTGTACGTTCCGTTTTACATGCCGGGTGAGCATCCGAAGTTCCAGGACGCGGACGAAGTCTTCCTGGCCAAGGTTCGCCGGTACTGCATGAAGATCAATCCGGCGCTGACGGAAGACGACTTCATCGACATGCGCGCCAGCCGCTACCGTTACGCGCAGCCGATCTGTGACCCGGGCTATCTGGATCGCCTTCCGCCTGCCGCCTTGCCGGTACAGGGTTTGTGGGTGGCGGATACGTCGTACTACTACCCCGAAGACCGAGGCATCTCGGAGAGCATCGGATTCGGACGCGAACTGGCGAAGTCGGCCGCGGCCGCGCAAACCCGATGAATAGCGCGTTGCTGACGCCGCAGTTCCTCCGGTTTCTTATGGCCGGCGGCATTGCCGCCGCCGCAAACTATGGGTCGCGCTTCCTGTTCAGTTTTTGGCTGGGCTACGGCACGGCCATTGTCCTGGCCTACCTGGTGGGGATGGTGGTCGCCTTCGTGCTGATGCGCCAGCATGTGTTTGACGCAAAGAAGAGCGCGCTCGGCCCGCAGATCATGAAGTTCGTCGGCGTGAATGTGCTCGCTGTGCTGCAGACGCTGGCTATCAGCCTCGTTCTTGCCCGCTGGGTGTTTCCGAAGCTGGGCATCGTCGAGCATGCCGAGGCCGTGGCGCACCTGATCGGTGTTCTCGTGCCGGTCGTCACGAGCTACTTCGGCCACCGGATGCTGACGTTCAAGTAGCCTTGCCGGATCCGGCCGCCTGCAGCATTCGCTGCAGCGTTTCCTCCAGCGGCGGACTGAGCAGCGTGACGCCGTGCGTTGCAAAAAGTGCCTGCAGCTTCGTCGCACTGCCGCAAAGCCGGTGCACCTCATTGGCCCGGACGAACGCGGGGTTCACCTCGATGCGCGGCGAATATCCCGTCAGACGCGCAAAGGTGTCGATGACGAAACGCAGTGCGTAGGGCTGGCCGGAGCAGATGTTGTAGGTTTCGCCGGGCTCGCCGTGCGAAAGCAGCAGCAGGTACGCGTCGCAGACCATTTGCACATCGTTGAACTCGCGCTCCACGTCCAGGTTGCCCAGCGCGATGGAAGGCTCGCGGGCCGCGAAGTGCATCGCAAGCTTGGGAATCAGGAAATGGTCGTCCTGGCCGGGCCCCGTGTAATTGAACGGGCGCGTGATCACGAGATCCAGCCGGTCGGCATACGTTCGCGCCATGTACTCCATGGCGAGCTTGCTCATGCCGTAGTGGTTGACAGGTGCCGGTGCGTGCGTCTCGCCAATGGGCGACTCGGCCGTATTGCCGTAGATGTTGGCGCTGCTGGCTAGCAGCACGCGCCGCGGGCGAACCGGTAGCTGCACCAGCGCGTTGAGCAGGTTGGTCGTGCCGATCACGTTGACGGCATAGAACGCTTCGTCGTGGGCATGGCCGACGAAACTGATCGCGGCAAGATGCACGACGGCATCCGGCGCGGTGGCCAGGACTTCGTCACGCAGGGCGTCCGCGTTCGTCAGGTTGGCCTGCAGCGCGACCACGGTGTGGCCCGCCGCGGTTGCATGCTCGGCAAACAGGCGACCGGTAAACCCTTCCGCCCCGGTCAGCAGGATCTTCAAAACGAGAAGCCTTGGGCGTTGCGCCGCAGATCGGCCTCGACCATCATCTGGCACAGTTGTTCCAGCGTGGTGGCCGGCGCCCAGCCCAGCTTGGCCTTGGCCTTGGCGGGGTCGCCGATGAGCAGCTCGACCTCCGCCGGCCGGTAGAACTTGGGATTCACGCGCATCACGGTCTTGCCGGAGGCGGTGTCGACCGCGATCTCGGATTCCGCGGCGCCCTTGAACTCGACATCGATGCCCGCGCCCTTGAACGCGAGCTTGACGAAGTCGCGCACGGTCTCGGTGCGGTTGGTGGCCAGCACGAAGGTGTCGGGTTCGTCGGCCTGCAGCATGCGCCACATGCCTTCGACGTATTCTTTGGCAAAGCCCCAGTCGCGCTTGGCGTCGAGGTTGCCGAGCTCAAGCACGTCGAGCTCGCCGAGCTTGATCTTGGCGACGCTGTCGGTGATCTTGCGCGTGACGAACTCGCGGCCGCGCAGCGGGCTCTCGTGATTGAACAGGATACCGCTGGCGCCGAAGATGTCGTAGCTCTCGCGGTAGTTGATCGTCATCCAGTGAGCGTAGAGCTTTGCCACGCCGTAGGGGCTGCGCGGATAGAACGGCGTGCTCTCGATCTGTGGAATGGCCTGAACCTTGCCGAACATCTCGGAGGTCGATGCCTGATAGAAACGAATCTTCGGGTTGACTAGGCGAATGGCCTCAAGCAGATGGAGTGCGCCGACGCCGGTGATCTGGGCGGTTGCGGCAGGCTGGTTGAAGCTCACGCCAACGAAGCTCTGTGCGGCGAGGTTGTAGATCTCGTCAGGATTCGCATCCTTGATCAGCGTGATCGAACTGCCCAAATCAGTCAGGTCGTATTCCACGAGGTGAAGATCGGGATTGCCTTGAATTCCGAGTTCTTCAATGCGCCAGAAGTTGACGGAACTCGTGCGGCGATAGGTTCCGTAGACCACGTAGCCCTTGGTCAACAACAATTCCGCCAGATAGGCACCATCCTGGCCTGTGATGCCTGTTACAACAGCGCGCTTTTTCATCGAAGTCCTCTTTCCTTTTCTAACTGAATGACTGGGTTGTGCATGAGCAGCCTGGGGCGACATCTCTTGGATGCCGATTCAAGATCTGCGCAATGCACCTCTGATTGAAATCAATTGGACCGTTGTGGCGCAGTCCGGGGGCAAGACTGGTCAAAAAGAGCAGCCTTGAACTGTTCTGCACTCTGCTGCCAAGTCAGGAACGGCATTGTCTCCGAGCGCGGATGCTGGTCCAACTTAAATAGTTCGAGCCATCGCATCACGGCTGCTGCAATGTCTTCGCCCTTCATGCCGTCGAAGTAAAGTGCGTGGTCTGCTGCGACCTCCCTGAAGACGGGTAGATCCCTCGCGAGGATCGGCAGCTTGTGGATAGCGGCTTCGATCAACGGTAGTCCGAAGCCCTCGCCCTCGGAGGCCAGGATCAGGCAAGCGCTGTCGTCGTAGAGCTGCTCCAGGTATTCGTCGCTGATCCCTTCGAGCCAGAACAGCCGTCGGCCCCGCTGCGGGTGTTGTTGCAGCCGCTCGATGACTTCCTCGACCATCCAGCCTGTCTTGCCTACAACCACGAGATTGACGTTGATGCCGTTGCGCCAGAGCTGTTCGAACGCATCGAGCGTTTGTGCATGCCCCTTGCGAGGCTCGACTGTGCCGACCATCAGGAAGGCCGGCGCAGCCGCGATCTGGGCCAGCGTTGACTTGGCAGCGAGCGGCAGACCGCTCGTCGGCAACGAGTACGAAATGTCCGCGCCCAAGTGGAAGGCACGCACCTTGAGACCTGCCCCGATACGTTCTGGCGCGTTCTCGGAAGCCCATGCCGTGAACTCGTCCGCGACTGCGTTGGAGATCGCAAGAACACCATCGCTCTCGGCAATCACTTTCAACCAACGCTCGTGCACAGCCTTTGCGTCCTGGAAAAATCGATGACTCAACAAGACCGGTAACAGGTCGTACACCACGAATTCGACACGGACTCCCTGTTGCCTCAGTGCCTTGTAGAAATCGGCTTGCTCCGGGACGATGTGTGGTTGCAGATCCAAGCCTACAAAGATGTCGCCATCTCGCGCGTCGATGGGCGCGTCATCGAGGCCCTGTGGCGAGCAACCGAGAAAACGCAACGAGAATTTCCGTGCGTAGTTGTATCCTGGTTCGCCCTTCAAGGCGTAGACCGGTTCTATCCGATAGCCCTCCGGCGGGCTGTCGAATAACGATCGGAGCAATGACCTAACCAACCGTTGAATGCCGCTTTGCCAGTCGCGTTGCACCAACTCCGACACATCGACAAAGAATTGGCGCTTCGCGGCTGGCATTGGCAGGGCCCGTGCAATGCTCTGCGCGGCTTCGGTCAAGCTTTCGTCGGATAGCGAAGTGTCTGCCCCGATCGACTTGATCAGCCCCGTGCGTGCATACTTCGCGCGCGATGCGAACAACTCGATCGCCTGGGCATACTGCCGAGCACAATCGGCCGGCGCATGCGCCGTGCTGATCAACTCCTTGCCCTTCTCTCCAAGAGCGCGCGCGGTGGGAGGCGATTGGCGTAGATTTTCCAGTGCCTTGATCAGCGCTTCGTCGCTGAACTCTTCAGGCAGCATCACGACTGCGTCGGACGGCAGATATGCCATCGATCCGTTGGCGTTGACCACCGTGGCAACGCCTCGACCCAAGGCATCCAGGACGGCGGCCGAGGTTTCGCCGCGCGAAAGTGTTCGCAGTTGAACCGCGACATCTGTCGAACTCAGGTAGCGCTGGAATGTTGCGGAGTCAACCCAGCCGGTGATGCTCACCTGCGCGGCTCGGTCGCGACGGGCAACGACCTGCTCGAGCTGCGCCCCGTAGCGTCCCTTGTCGTTCTCTCCGACAAACACGAGCCGGCATTTTGGGTCCGTGGCCAGGGACGATTGCAGCCATGCGTCGAGCAGGCGGTGGTTCAACTTGGTCGGCCCGAGCAGGCCAAATGCGCAAACCATGAACTGGTAGTCGTCCAGGCCCAATTCCGTGCGTGCGCGACGTCTTGCCTCGTCGATCGATTCAGGCATCACACGCAGCAGGGGAATCAGTGTCCAGTTGTCCGTGCTCTTGCTGCCGAACCATTGCCTTGCAAGCTCCAGCGAGTAGGGCGAATGAACGATGACACCCGACGCAAGCCGCAGCACGTCGAAGTTGCACGGGTATTTGAAGATCACGTCCGCCGTGTCTGCTGCCTTTGCACGCTCGGCGACGGCACCATACCCGTGGGACTCGTAGAGTGCGCGTGTCCATGCAAACGCTTCGCCGCCGACGCTCTCTCTGTGTGCCTGGATTCCGCTCAGATAAAAATCATGCAGCACAACGGTCCCGGGAATCTCTTCCAGCAGCGAAAACATGTGCTGGTGAAACTCGGAATTCCCGAAGTGATAGAGGACCCGATCGAAAGCGGATGCGTTGTGGCGGAACCATTCGACGCTGCGCAGCGGAAACGACTTGCTCAGTTCGCGCCTGTCGATGGCCTTGAGGTCGGTCACCAGTTCGATGTCGTAGAACTTGGCAAGCTCCGGCAACAGCTCGGCGCTGTAGTTCGAGATGCCACTGCGCTCAGGTGGCAACGGCGACACATACGCCAAACGAGGGCGCGCTGCACCGGCTGGAGTGCCCATGGCACCGGGCTTCGCAGTGTGTGTCGAATCGTGCAACTGCTCGAAGGCCCGCAGCGCGCGCCGTCCCGACTCATCCCACGAGAACTTCTTGCTTTGCTGCTCGCCGTGCGCGACCAGGGTGCGTCGGAAAGCGTCATCACTGAGCGCTTGCGACATCTTTGCTGCAATGGATTTGTCGTCTCGCGGATCGAACATCGCGTCTTCCCACCCGATGACTTCAGGCAGGCTGGACGTGTTGGCACCGATCACGGGGGCACCGCATAACATCGCTTCGAGCGCCGGCAGCCCGAACCCTTCGTGCCACGATGGAAAAACGAACAGCGCGCACAGGTTGTAGAGGCCGACCAGGTCTTCTTCCGGCACAAACCCCGTGACTGCGACGTCTTCTTTAGCCAGCCCTTGCTGGCGGGCCAGCGCCATCAACGCCTCGCGGTCCTCGGGTCGCGCTGAACACACCACCGCGAGTTGGTGCTCAGAACGCAATTCAGGAGGAAGCAACGCGAACGCCCGGATCAGCCCATCAATGTTCTTGCGATGGTCGATACCGCCTGTGTACATCACGAACGGCTTGTGAAGGTTGTACCGGGCACGTAATGCATGTGCGCGCTCGGGAGCCACGTCGAGCTTCCTGAAATGGCCGCCCGCGGCCGTGGACACATTGACGCAGCGTGTCGCGTCCAGGTCCAGGTGGGAAAGGCCTTCCTGTCTCGACGACTCCGAAATGGCGAGCCAGAGGTTCGCCTTGCGCATCGCCTCCACCTTGCCCATGTACCAGTCGCGCATGACCGGATTGTCGAGGTAGGGTTGCGGGTTGATCAGCGGGATGAGGTCGTAGAGCGTGACGGCCGTGGGTGTGCGTGTGAAGCGGCCTACGCTGGTGACCGTGGCATCGCCCAAGCCTTCGAACAGGCTCGACACATGCACCGCGTCGGGCTTAAGGCTGGCCAGGAATGCTTCGTAGAGTTTCTCGTCGGCAAGTACTTCGCTCGGCGCCCGGGCGCCGGCGCCTGACTGCGCGGCTGGGTACCAAACCTTGATGTTCGCCGGATCGATCAGCCCGTTGAAGGCGGTTCGGATGTCGTCCACCGCTTCTGGGAAACGTCCATTCAACGCAAGCAGAAGCTCGTGCTTTCCCGCTTGCCGCGCCATCGACTGCGCCAGAGACAGGGAGTAACGTCCAATGCCGCGATGTCTGTTGCCGGTGGATTGGGCGCCCTGAAGGTCAATGAGGATCCGCATCAGGCGTGCCCCGAACTTTGCTGGCTTTGACGCAGCTGCCGGTACACCAGGGCGGTGTCGGGAGACATGGACAGAGGTTTCTCCAACGGGCTATGCGATGCAGAAGAAGGGGGGGGCGCGAGCATCGCTTGCAGGCGCCGCCTCAGCGGTGGGACACAGCTTAAGGTGAGTATTGCCGCTCGCTTGAGCTGAGGGTGGCGGCCTACCGTAATCGCCACAACGCGAAGGGCAGTCTTGATGCGACGCTTGATGCCACTGGTAATGCGGCCTTCCATCGCAGCGGAAGCCAGCCGCCGCAGCGGTGTCGTCGCCGCTAGCGACGCGCGCGCCTCGGCATCGAGGGCCCGCTCGTTTGCATGGGTGGCACTTGCTTCAGCAATGGTTGCCCGCGCCTCGGCCTTGACGGTGCGCATGGCTGCTTCGTGGGCCCGATTCTTTGCATCCTCGAGCGCTGTGCGTGCGCTATGGAGTTCGGCGTGGAATCTCAGTTCGAGTTGTACCCGTTCGGCACGCTCGGCTTCGAGCTGAGCCGCACACACGCGCAATTCTTCCTTGTGGCGCGCGATGAGGCCGTTGCACCACGTTCCGGATTGCCCGCTGAGTTCGGCGTAATCGAACACGTTGGGCGGGATCTTCAGTGCTGGCAGCAGATTCGCATGTTCCACAGCCACGTAGAAGCGATTGAGCCCATCGAAGTAGGCGAATTGATAGCCTGCGTCGACCAGAATACGTTCAGCGCCGTCGTAGCGGAGTTCGGTCGACATCGGCACGGTGGCCTCGATCACGATGATCCAGGGCCGCAGCGTCTTGCTGTCCCAACCTCGAAGCACCTCTTCCTCCAGCCCCTCGACGTCGATCTTCAGCCAATGCACAGGACGGCCGTCCAGCGATGCCAAGGCGGTCTTCATCGGCAGCATGGGTGTCGGTACTGTCTTGTATGCAAAGCCATGCTCGGCTTGATGGATGTCGGCATAGGCCTTCACACCCGTACTGAGACCCGTATCCTCGATCACGTGGAGTTCAAGGATGCCCGCCGCGTCAGAAAGCGCAACCTGCAGGACGACCTCGTCGGGCCTGTCCTGCCTCAGCAATTCCGCATAGCGCGGAACAGGTTCGACGTGCACGCCGCGCCACCCCTGCTCATAGAAAGCCTTGCTGACGGAGTCCACCACGGGGTGCTGGGCACCGATGTCGACGTAGACGCCCGCAGGCACATGCTTCAGCGCCCGCCAGAGCATTACGTCCTCGAAGTTCTGTGCGTACGAAGTAAAAACCTTGGAACTGTTGTTTTGAGTCATGTGCGACTTGCGGCTGAGCCGATGGTCCTCCCAGGGAAATGCATGCTTTCGCGCATACCGCCATTTTACGAGGCGGAAACAGGTGATCATTAGCATGATGACCGCACTCGAATAAGACCCGCCATGATGAAGTTACGTTTGTTAGCGAAATTGCTGTGCCGCTATGCGAAGGCTTGATGTGCTGCGCCGAGCCGCGCGCAAGGTTCCCAAGGCCGCTTACTGGCTGATGACGCCTTGGCGCATGCCGGAACGACTGCAGTTTCTTCGGGAACGCGCTATCCGTGAGGCAAGAGCGCAGTCTCTGAAGCTGTTGTTTGATGAGGAGCACTCACGCCAAAAGGCTCTGCAGCAGGAAGGAGGGGGGACTTTCGTTGCCGCCCTCGATCTTTATAGTGCCGACGACGTCCTCGAAGCCGCGGGTTTGCCTCGAGACCAGGTTTTCTGGCCGCAGACGAACGCCCGGTCAGTCGTAGATCGAAAGAGTGCAGCGCGCTTCTTGATGGATACGCTACGTCAGCGAGGGGATCTTCGTGATCGTTTTCCCTACGTGTTCTCCGCCCCAGGCGGAAATGGCTTTGCCGAATGGCTGCACAGTCGCAACGGACAACAGGCTCTGGAGTTGACCCCCGAGAGCATGCAGCATCTGGTTGCACTTCTTTCGGACGACTTTGCCGAGCGGGCGAGGCAGTTTTTTCTGTCGAATGACGATGTTCGCGCGGTCATGCCACACGGGCTGATGCCGTCGGGCCGACGTGGTCTTTTTCGGTGGTTCATGCAGCACGGGTTGGAAACTGGTGACTTGGCGCTCGAAGAAGTCTGGTGGCTGTTCCTGCAGGCGCAGGAGAACCCGCAAGCCGAGTTGGTGCGGGCCTTTCTGTTTACACCGGGATGGCAGCAGCGCTTCCCTGACGCACTGACAGTTTTTGGCTGGACCCGATTTTCGGCCTGGGTTGCGAATACCTATGGCGCTGACCGGTTTCCGTCGGGCTCGACCGAGATTTCTGGGTTTCCGGAGCCAGCACTGCAAGTGCGTATGGGGTATTTGGCGCAAGCTGCATGGCAGCGTGCACATCCCGATGCATTTTCGAGCGTCGCTGCCGCTCGGGCGTTGCTCGAATGGCTCGCGTCCGGCGCGGAGGGATCCATTGCGCCGGAGGCGCACACGTGGTGTGCCGGGCTCGATATCGACACACTGATCCCCGGCTTGGTTCATGGTGGAGTCAATGTCATTGGCCATTTCTGCTATCCCTCAGGGTTGCGTGTTTCCGTAGAGGCCATGACCGAGGCTATGGCGCGGGTGGGCATTCAGACATCGTTGCGCGATGTCCGGACGGATGCGCGCGATGATCCGCGCCACGTGCGCTTCACTGGACTTGAGTCGGCCGACATTACGATCATCCACGTGCAGCCCGAGCCGTTCTTTGCACGAGCCTACGCCAGGGCGGACCTGGCTGAACGTACGCCACGCACCTATCGCATCGCCTATTGGTACTGGGAATTCGATTCGATACCGCAGTCATGGTGTGCTCACGCTGATCAGGTCGACGAGGTCTGGACTGCGACGGAGTTCATCGCAAGCGGTCTGCGCGAGCAGTTGTCCGTGCCCGTGCGAACACTTTTTCCTGGCGTGACCCTGGCTCCCTTCCAGGTTCGTGATCGCGCGTACTTCAACCTGGATGAGAGGCGCTTCACCTTCCTCTTCACTTTTCACATGGTGAGTGTGATGGAGCGCAAGAACCCGCTCGGACTCATTCGCGCATTCAAGATGGCGTTTCGCGGCGACGAGGCAGTGACGCTGGTGTTGAAGACATCGTTCGGGGATCGGTATCCCGTCCAGTTTCAGGAGTTGTGCGATGCTGCCGCCGATTTCCCGACGATCAAGATCATTGACCAAGTCTTGAGTTCCGACGAGGTGCTTTCGCTCATGAATGCATGTGATGCGTATGTTTCGCTCCATCGCAGCGAAGGACTTGGGTTGACCATGGCTGAAGCGATGCTGATGGGAAAGCCCGTAATTGCAACGGCCTTCTCGGGAAACATGGACTTCATGAACGACGAGAACAGTCTTCTGGTGCCCTACGAGCGGGTGAAGGTCGGCCGGCCTATTCCACCGTACGACGCCGATCTGGAGTGGGCCGAACCTTCGGTCGAACATGCGGCCCGGTTGATGCGCCGCTTGTACGATGATCAGCAATGGGCGCGCGAGATTGGGGCTCGCGGCAAGCAAAGCGCTGAAGTCAATCTGTCGCTCGACGCGGCAGGACGTCGTATTGCCGGGCGCCTTGATGAAATTGGGGCGCTTCGACGGCGTGCGTCGCGTGGGTGACGACTATCGTTCGACTATCCGCCCATGCTCGAGGTGGATCACCCGGTTGCACTCCTTGGCGATCAGATCCGGCGAGTGCGAGGCGAGCACCAGAATGCCGGATTTGGCCACCACGTCCTTCATCCTTTTTTCTGCCTTTTCTGTAAAGGCGGCATCGCCGACGGACAGCCATTCGTCCATCAGCAGGATATCGGCTTCGACGCTGGTCGAGATCGAGAACGCCAAGCGCATCATCATGCCGGTTGAGTAGGTGCGCACGGGCATGTTCACATACTCGCCCAGGCCGCTGAACTCGCAGATGTCAGGTGTGAGCCGGTCGATCTGGCTTTTGCTCATGCCCATCACAAGGCCGCGCAGCATGATGTTCTCCACGCCCGTCGCGTCCATCTCGATGCCCAGCGATGGGTCGATCAGACTGGCGACCGAGCCTTGGCGCGCGAACTCTCCCGAGGACGGCTCATAGACGCCGGCCAGCGTACGCAGCAATGTCGACTTGCCGGCGCCGTTGTGGCCCACCAGACCGAGCCGATCACCGCTCTTGAGCTCGAGGTTGATGCCGCTGAGCGCCTGCACCACTGTCACGCCGGTTTCCTTGCCGAAGCGCCCACCGGTCACGGAGGCTGCAAGCGTTTTCTTTAGGGAGTTGGCGCCAGCGCCATAGATCGGGAAGTTGACGGCGACGTTTTTGAGTGAAATGAATGCCATGGATCAGAGCCAGTAGACGACGCGACGGCGGTACTTCGAGAACAGGAGTGTGGCTGCGGCAAGGCACAGGACCGTCCAGAACAGGATGCCCAGCCAACTGTGGATGTGCGCCACTCCCCCCATCAATGGGGTTCGAAGCAAGTCCAGCATTTGTGCAAACGGGTTCCAGAGTACGTATTTGGCACGTCCAGGAAGACTTTCGGGTAGCCAAAACACTGGCGTGAGGAACATCAGCATCTGCATCACACTGGTGACGATCTGCGTGACGTCGCGGTAGCGGGTGCAGATCAGCCCCAGCAACAGGCCCAGTGCATGCGCGTTGACGATCAGGATGGCGAAGGCCGGCAGCACGAGCAGCACCGACCAGGACAGCGAAATGCCGGCCCAGATCGCCACTGGAATGTAGAGCACGATCTGGTGTGCAAACTGGATCAGATTGCGCGCCAGGCTTCGCCAGACGAACAGGCTGATCGGGAAGTAACCCTGCTTGAGGTAGTTCGACGACCCGACGAAGGCGTTGCAGGCATCGGTCACGATGCTGGAGAAAAAGCCCCAGAAGATGATGCCCAGTGCCAGGTGCGGGAAGAAGCGCGAGAGCTCGGTGCCGAACAGCGAGCTGTACAGCGGCCCCATGCCACCGATCATCACGCCCATGCTCAGGGTGAGCCACATCGGGCCGAGCATGGAGCGGCGATAGCGCAGGACGATGTCGAACCAGGCAAGGGTCCACCAGATATCGGTGCGGCGGGTGCCTTGCCACCAGTCGGACAAGGCGCTTCGGTGAAGATTGGAGTGGACTTGACTCATGTACGGCCGTAAGTGTCTGCGAGGCGGACGATGTCGTCTTCGCCCAGGTAGCCGCCGCACTGGACTTCGATGAGCACGAGCTCCTCGTCGCCAATATTGGTCAGACGGTGTTTTTCCTTCAGGGGAATGTAGCGATACTGGCCTGGAAGCGTCTCATGCTCGGTCTCTCCGATCTGCACGATGCCGCGGCCCTGCACGACTACCCAATGCTCTGCGCGCTGGTGATGGTATTGCAAGGACAGCGCTTCGCCGGGTCTCACGGTGATGCGCTTGACCTTGTAGCCTTCTTCTTCCTTGAGCGAGGCGTATGTGCCCCAGGGACGGTGGACCACCGGCGGCAGGTGCACCGTGTCGTGCTTGCGGGCCTTGAGCACGTCGACGACCTTCTTCACCTTTTGTGCGCTGTCCTTGTGCAGGACCAGCAGCGCGTCGGGCGTGTCGACGATCACGAGGTCGTGAACGCCAACGGTGGCAACGACCTTCGGGCCATAGCTTTCGACCTGCACGTGGGTGCCGGTCGTGTCGAGGGCCACGACGTCGTCAGGAAGCGTGTTGCCGCTGGCGTCTGGCGTCAGCGCGTTGGACACCGCGGGCCACGAGCCCACGTCGCTCCAGCTGAACTTGGCGGGCACCACATGGACATTCGAGGCGCGCTCCAGCACCGCATAGTCGATGCTGATGTCTGGTTGGAGGCCGAACGCATGCAGATCGAAGTTGACGGAGGCACCGGAGGTCTTGGCGGTTTCGAGCGCATGCCTTGCCGCCCTGATCACATCGGGGGCGTGCTTTTCGAGTGCCGCGATGATGGTGTCGGCAGTGAACGCGAACATGCCGCTGTTCCAGTAGTAGCGGCCGGTGGCCAGGTACTTTTGCGCCGTCTCGAGGTCGGGTTTCTCGACGAAGCGCTTGACTGCCTGGCTCTCGCGCGAGACATGCTCGACCTCGATGTAGCCGAAGCCCGTGTCGGGGCTCGTCGGGCTCACGCCGAAAACCACGAGATTGCCCTCTTGCGCCAAGCGGAAGGCCTCGGTCGCACTGGCGACGAAAGCATGTACGTCAGGCACCAAGTGATCGGCCGAGAGAACAAGCATGACGGTGTCGCCGCTGAACTGGCGCGCACATTGAAGCGCTGCCAGCGCGATGGCCGGACCGGTGTTGCGCCCTTTGGGCTCGAGGAGAAAGGTAGTGGTTGGCGGGTCGCTCATCTGCCCGAGCACGTCCTTCGTGAGGAACAGGTGGTCTTTGTTGGTCACAACCATCAGGTCACCGGTCCCGCAAGCCTGTCCGCGCTCGACGGCCTGCTGGAGCAGCGTGGAGTTGCCGATCTTCATGAATGGCTTGGGGAAAGCCTGGCGCGAAGCAGGCCAGAGCCTGGAACCGGCGCCTCCCGAGAGCACCACAGAGAGTAGCCTCATTGTTTTCCTTTAGCTTTTTTAACCGGTCAATTTTACGGGCAGCCTTTCGAGGGCCGGCGTGGAGGTGAAACGGGCGCCGCTGTCCTTTGTTGCGGCTGGTTGCGAAGATAATCCCCTCCCGCGCGGCCGGTGACGCATTGTTTCGGCGCCGCTTTTTCCGGCATTTCTCCCACAAGCTCCGCCTCATCCGCCTCGCGGGTGCGCAATCTATGAAATCTGTCTATCGATTCATCCTCGGCCTGGCCGGACTCTGGCAAGGCCCCGGAATGATGGGGCGCGTGCAGCGGGCATGGCGAATGTTCAAGAGGTCGGGCTGGGCGGGCATTCGCTGGGAACTGGGCAGGCGATTCGGCGGCTACAACGACTATACGAAGTGGGTGCAGCGTTATGACACCCTTACTCCCGAATTGCGCGACAAGATCGCCCAGCGCCTGGCCGCCATGAAAGACCGGCCGCTGATCTCGGTCGTGATGCCCACCTACAACCCCAACCCCGCGTGGCTGCGCGAGGCTATCGAGTCGGTGCGCAGCCAGATCTATCCGAACTGGGAGCTTTGCATCGCCGACGACGCATCGCCTTCGGCCGAGGTGCGCGAGATCCTCAAGTCGTACAGCGAGAGCGACCCGCGCATCAAGGTGGTATTTCGCCCGAAAAATGGTCACATCTCGGCCGCTTCCAACAGTGCGCTGGAACTGGTCTCGGGCTCCTGGGTTGCGCTCATGGACCACGACGATCTGCTGCCGGGCCATGCGCTTTTCTGGGTGGCCGATTGCATCGCGGCCCATCCTGACGTGAAGCTGATCTACTCGGACGAAGACAAGGTCGACGAGGGGGGGCACCGTTTCGGGCCCTACTTCAAGTCCGACTGGAACGTCGATCTCTTCCGCTCGCAGAACATGTTCAGCCATCTGGGCGTGCTCTCGACCGAACTCATGCGTTCAGTCAACGGCTTCCGCGTGGGCATGGAAGGCTCGCAGGACTGGGACCTGGTGCTGCGCTGCATGGAGCGGATACAGCCCAGCCAGATCCAGCACATTCCGCGCGTGCTGTACCACTGGCGCGTGCACGTGGAGAGCACGGCCCGTTCGATGAGCGCCAAGCCCTATGCGGCCATCGCAGGCGAGCGCGCGCTGAACGAGCATTTCATGCGCACCGGCGTGCGCGCCACAGCCGAACACCTCGATTTCGGGTACCGCGTGCATTACGCCTTGCCCGATGTCTTACCGTTGGTTTCCGTGATCATCCCGACGCGCAATGCCTTGCGGCTGACTCGGCAATGCGTCGAATCGATCCTGGAGAAAACCAGCTATTCGAACTACGAAATCATCATCGTCGACAACGGCTCCGACGATCCGGACACGCTGGCGTGGTTCAAGCGCATTGCCACGGAGAAGCCGAATGTCCGCGTGCTCCGCGACGACCGCGATTTCAACTACGCGGCGCTGAACAACGGGGCGGTTGCCTCGGCCAACGGTGAACTGGTGGCGCTGGTCAACAACGACATCGAAGTCATCACGCCGGACTGGCTGAGCGAGATGGTGAGCCTGGCGCTGCAGCCGGGTGTCGGCGCCGTGGGGGCGCGGCTGTGGTTCCCCAACAAGACTCTGCAGCATGCCGGCGTGATCCTGGGCGTGGGGGGCATCGCCGCGCATTCGCACCGCCGCATGCCGATGGGTCGAGAAGGCTACGCGGGCCGCGCGGCACTGATCCAGACGCTCTCCGCGGTCACCGCGGCCTGCCTCGTGATTCAGAAGAGTCATTACCTCGAAGTCGGCGGCCTCGACGAGGTGCACCTGAAGGAATCCTTCAACGACATCGACTTCTGCCTCCGGCTGCGCGAAGCGGGCCTGCGCAACGTCTGGACGCCCTACGCGGAGCTGTTCCACTACGAGTCCGCCACCCGCGCCAAGGATGTCTCGCCTCAGAAGCAGGCACAGTTCCAGGCAGAAGCCGCCTACATGCACCAACGCTGGGGCGCCATCATCCAGAACGACCCGGCTTACAGCCCCAATCTCATGCTGGCCCGCGAAGACTTCAGCTACGCCTGGCCGCCCCGCCTGCCTCCGGTCTGATGGCCCTCGACGTTTCCGTCGCGCTCTGCACTCGCAATGGCGCGCGCTATCTCCCCGAGCAGGTCAGAAGCATCTGCGCGCAGACGCCGTTGCCGCGGGAGATCGTGCTGTCCGACGACGGCTCCACCGATAACACCCTGGCCGTTGTGCGCGACACCCTCGCGCAGTGCGGCGTGGCGGACCAGGTCGCGCTGCGCGTGTTCAACAACACGCCTCCACTGGGCGTCACGCGCAACTTCGAGCAGGCCGTGCGTGCCTGCAGCCATGACCTCATCGCACTGTGCGACCAGGATGACGTCTGGCACCCGGGCCGGCTCGCGCGAATGGTGGCGCAGTTCGAGGCGCGGCCCGACTTGCTGCTGCTGCACACCGACGCGCGCCTTGTCGATGCCGAACTCAAGCCCCTGGGCTCCACGCTCTTCCACGCGCTCGAAGTGCAGCCGGCCGAACTGGCAGCCATCGCGAACGGCGAGGCCTTCGGTGTGCTGCTGCGCCGCAACCTCGTGACCGGCGCCACCACGATGTTCCGCAAGACCCTGCTCGACACGGCGCTGCCGTTCGCGCCGGAGTGGGTGCACGACGAATGGCTGGCCGCTGTGGCGGCAGCCATCGGCCGCGTGGATGTGCTGCCCGAGCCGACCATCGACTACCGCCAGCACGCCAGCAACCAGATCGGCGCACGGCGGCTCTCGCTGTCCGAGAAGATGGCCAAGGCCTTTGCCGAGCGCGGCGACAAGCACGTAGCGCGGCTGCGCCGGGCCGAAGCGCTGCTGCAGCGCCTGCAGCAGCTCGGCGCCCGGGTGCCGGCTGCTTTACTGGAGGCGCAGCGCGCCAAGGTCGCGCACCAGCGGTTCCGGGCCGAGCTTCCGGCGGCGCGCCCCCTGCGTCTGCTGCCGATCCTGATCGAGGCGGCGCGTGGCCGCTATGCGCGGTTCGGCCGCGGCGGGCACGCCATCGCGCAGGACTTGCTCGAACGCGGCTGAGTCAGCTGCGAAGCCGCCAGTACCGCCAGAACGACCCCGACAGCCACACCTTCAGCAGGCTGGTCACGTGCCAGTACAGGTATTTCTTGCTCCGGTGGCTTTCTCGTTGCGCGTCGTGCCGGGCGACCAGGTCTTCGCCGACCTGCAGCTTCCAGCCCGCGAGCCGGGTGCGGGCGCAGATGTCGAAGTCTTCGCCGTACATGAAGAATTTCTCGTCGAAGCCCCCGAGCTGCCGGTAGACCTCGCTGCGAAACAGCATGAACAGCCCCGGAATCCACGCCGGCACCGTCGGCCGCACATAGCCGGGCTTCTTTCTTCCTACGATTTCAAGTGGCGTGAGCATCGCCCGGTGCGGCTCCGGCTCGGCCTTGCCGGGCTCCAGGATGCGCGGCGTGAGCAGCCCGGCGTCGGCCGCGGCCTGCGCGAGCAGCGGCGTCAGCACGTCGCTGTCGAAGCGGATGTCCGGGTTGAGCACCAGGAACCACGGCGTGCCGCAGCGCTCGAAGGCCTGGTTGTGATTGGCACCGAAGCCCTTGGGGCTCGCGTTCTCGATCCGCTCTACCTCGAAGCCCCAGTTGCGGCCAGCGAGCACATCGGGCTCGGGAATGTTCAATGTGAGCAAAACCTTGTCGATGACTTCGCGGCTGTGCCGGTCCAGCTGCTCGAGCAGCGGCAGCACCAGCGCGAGCTGGCCGTGGCTCACGATTGAAATGGTGATCGGGGGGCGGGGGGAGGGGGGCGTGGGCATGGTCTAATTTCGCTCGGGAATTCTAGGGTTCCCCAACCCCCACACATGATTGCTCTGATCGTCATCAGTTTCTTCGTCGCTGCCTTCTCGGTTCAGCTGTTCATGCGCCGCGCGCGCAGGCATGCCCGCCTCTATGGCGCCGATATGCCCCAGCGCTTCCACAAAGGCCACGTGCCGCGCCTGGGCGGTGCGGGCATCCTGCTTGGCATGGGGGTGGCCTGGCTGGCCGCCGGCATCACCGGCACCGATCCGTTCAACGTGTCGTGGCCGGTCAAGACCTCGATGCTCACGCTGCTGTGCATCGCGCCGGCGGTGCTGGGCGGCATTGTCGAAGACGTCACCCAGAACGTGAAGGTGCGCTACCGGCTGGGGCTCACCATCGGCTCGGCGCTGCTCGTGTGCTGGCTGCTGGGGCTGGGCGTGGCGCGCACCGGCTTCGAGACGGTCGACGGCTGGCTGGCGATGATTCCCTATGCCACCGTGCTGTTCGCAGCCCTGGCCATCGGCGGCCTGCCGCATGCCTTCAACATCATCGACGGCTACAACGGGCTCGCGGGCACGGTCGCCGTGCTGGTCTGCCTGGCCATTTCCCACGTGGCGCTGCAGGTGGGCGACCGGCAACTGGCGGCCATGGTGATCTGCCTGGTCGGTGCCACCTTCGGCTTCCTGGTCTGGAACTACCCGCGCGGCAAGATCTTCGCCGGCGACGGCGGGGCCTACGTCTGGGGCATGGTGATTGCCGTGGCCTGCGTGACGCTGGTGCAGCGGCACCGCGTGGTGTCGCCCTGGTTCCCGATGCTGCTGCTGATCTACCCGGTGTGGGAAACGCTGTTCTCCATCTACCGCAAGCTGGCGCGTGGCCAGTCGCCCGGCACGGCCGATGCGCTGCATTTCCACCAGCTGATCTTCCGCCGCATCGTGCGCGTGGCTTTCGCGGACGACGAGGCCCGGCAATTGCTGGCGCGCAACAACCGCACCTCGCCGTACCTCTGGATGTTTGCCGCGCTGTCGGTGGTGCCGGCCGTGCTGTTCTGGAACAACACGATCGTGCTGATGTTCTTCTGCCTGCTGTTCGTCACCACCTATGTGGGTGCATACCTGATGATCGTGCGCTTCAAGGTGCCCCGCTGGTTGCGCCCCTGACGACATCTTTCTTTGCGAGAATTTCCCCTGTCCTTCGCTTTGGAGCCTGACCGCCCATGACCGACCCCGTCCTCAACATCCCCCCGCGCGACAAGGCCGAGATCCTGGCCCAGGCGTTGCCGTACATCCGCAAGTTCCACGGCAAGACCATCGTCATCAAGTACGGCGGCAATGCCATGACCGATCCGGCGCTGCAGGCCGACTTTGCCGAAGACGTGGTGCTGCTCAAGCTGGTTGGCATGAACCCGGTGGTGGTGCACGGCGGCGGTCCGCAGATCGAGGCGGCGCTCAATCGCCTGGGCAAAAAGGGCAGTTTCATCCAGGGCATGCGCGTTACCGACGCCGAGACCATGGAGGTCGTCGAATGGGTGCTGGCCGGTGAGGTGCAGCAGGACATCGTGGGCCTGATCAACCAGGCCGGCGGCAAGGCGGTGGGCCTCACGGGGCGCGACGGCGGCCTGATCCGCGCGCAGAAGCTCAAGCTGGCCGACCGCGCCGATCCCAACGTGCACCATGACGTGGGCCAGGTCGGCGACATCGTCTCCATCGACCCCAGCGTGGTGAAGGCGCTGCAGGACGACGCCTTCATCCCCGTCGTAAGCCCCATCGGCTTCGGCGAGGACAACGAAAGCTACAACATCAACGCCGACGTCGTGGCTGGCAAGCTGGCCACCGTGCTCAAGGCCGAGAAGCTCATGCTCCTGACCAACACGCCCGGCGTGCTCGACAAGAACGGCAAGCTGCTCACCAACCTGAGCGCGCGAGAAATCGATGACCTGTTCGCCGACGGCACCATCTCAGGCGGCATGCTGCCCAAGATCGAAGGCGCGCTCGACGCGGCCAAGAGCGGCGTGAATGCGGTGCACATCATCGACGGCCGGGTGCCGCACGCGATGCTGCTGGAGATCCTGACCGACCAGGCCTACGGGACGATGATCCGCGCCCGCTGAACGGGTGGGCGCGTGCTCACTGCGCTGTGCGAGAATCAATTGATTACATCTTTGCACGCGCTCCCATGCAGAACGAAGAGACGACCAGTGCTTCCGGCGTAGAGACCCCCGCGGACACGCTCACTCCCCCGGCGCGCAAGCGCCCGAAGCCGGGTGAGCGGCGCGTGCAGATCCTGCAGGCGCTCGCCGCCATGCTCGAGCAGCCCGGTGCCGAGCGGGTCACCACCGCCGCGCTGGCCGCCCGGCTCGAAGTGAGCGAGGCCGCGCTTTATCGCCATTTCGCCAGCAAGGCCCAGATGTTCGAGGGCCTGATCGATTTCATCGAGCAGAGCGTCTTCACGCTGGTCAACCAGATCCTCGAGCGCGAGGGCGCCACCGGTGCCCAGCAGGCCGCCAAGATCCTCACGCTGCTGGTCCAGTTCGCCGAGCGCAACCCCGGCATGACCCGCGTCATGGTGGGCGACGCGCTGGTCTACGAAAACGAACGCCTGCAGCAGCGTATGAACCAGTTCTTCGACAAGATCGAAGCCACGCTGCGCCAGGTGCTGCGTGGGGCCGCCGCGGCCGACGGCTCGGCCACGCCCAGCGTCGACGCCCAGGTGCGCGCAGCGGCGCTCACGGCCTTCGTGGTGGGCCAGCTGCAGCGCTTTGCGCGCTCGGGTTTCCGCCGCGCGCCTTCCGAACACCTCGAAGCCACGATCGCCTTGATCGTTTGATTCGTCCTCGCCCCTTCCGGGGGGCGTCGACCGGCTCGCCTTGAGTCTTCGAGCGGGGTAGCATCAACTCGCCCCTTGCCGCCGGGCCTCGGTGGCAAGCCAATGTTTGCGCAGTTCCTCGACGGAGGGCGCATGCCCGATGACGCGCGCGACACCCGGCAGCCCACGCTGCAGACGATCCTCCTCACGGCGGTGGCCATGCTCGCGTTCGCGGCCAATTCGCTGCTGTGCCGGCTCGCGCTGCAGCACAAAGGCATTGATGCAGCGAGCTTCGGCAGCGTCAGGCTCGTGGCGGGAGCGCTCATGCTGGGGCTCATCGTGCGGTTCAGGGCGCAGCCGTCGGCCACGTCCGCCCGCGTCGACTGGCTGGCCGCCGTCATGCTGTTCGGCTATGTCGCGTTCTTTTCCTTCGCCTACCTCAGCCTGCCCGCAGGCACGGGCGCGCTGATCCTGTTCAGCGCGGTCCAGCTGACGATGTTCGGCGTGGGCTTGCGCTCCGGCGGCGAGCGCTTCGGGGCTCTCGCGTGGTTCGGCTTCGTCCTGGCGGCGAGCGGACTCGTCTACCTGGTGTCTCCTGGCATCGCCGCGCCGCCGCTTCTCGGCGCCGTGCTGATGGCGATCGCGGGTGTGGCGTGGGGCGTGTATTCCTTGCGTGGCCGTGGGGTGGCTGACCCGCTGGCCGCCACGGCACGCAACTTCACGCGGGCCGTACCGCTTGCCTTGGCGTTGAGCCTGGTGTTTGCTGCCAGCGCTCGCGTGGACGCGACCGGCCTTGTGCTTGCCGTGGCTTCCGGCGCGTTGACTTCGGGCCTCGGCTACGTGGTCTGGTATGCGGCGCTGAGCCGCCTTTCGGCCATGCGCGCGGCCACCGTGCAGCTGTCGGTGCCGCTGCTGGCCGCGTTCGGCGGCGTGCTGTTCCTGTCGGAGGCGATCACGCCGCGGCTGGCGGCTGCTTCGGTGGCAATTCTGGGAGGCATCGCGCTGGTGCTGAGCCAGAAGTCGCGAAGTGCCCGCCGATAGCTATCAGCGCCAAAGCCCTACGCGACGGCCACGCCTACCTTGGCTCCCGCCGCGACGATTTCTCCCCACGTCGCGTCGTCCACCCAGATCCCGTCCTTGCGCCGTGCCGCGCGCGCCTTGCGCTCCGGTTCGCCGGCAATCTGCACTTCGTCGAAGCCTTGCATCGGCGGGCTCTGCCGCAGCCAGTCGACGAACTCCCGCGCCTCTTCGTCGAAGGACTTCTGCGTGCCCAGACGCGCCGGGTCGATCAGCACAGTCAGCATGCCGTTCAACACCGTGCGCGCCGTGTCCGCCGGCCGGTGCCACGTGCCACCGCCAGTGAGCGCACCGCCGAGCAGCTCGCACGCCACCGCCATCCCGTAGCCCTTGTGCTCACCGAAAGTCATGAGCGCGCCGAAGAGCCCGTTGCCCTGCGGCACCACCACCACGCCCGGGTCGTTGGTCGGCGCGCCGTTCTCGTCGATGAGGTAGCCGTCGGGCACGCGCTCGCCCTTGTTGTGCGCCACGCGCATCTTTCCCTGTGCCACGCGGCTGGTTGCGTAGTCGAGCACGAAGGGTTCGGCGCCAGCCAGTGGAATGCCGATGCAGCACGGGTTGGTGCCAAAGCGCCCGTCGCCGCCGCCCCAGGGCGCGACCACTGGGCGCGACAGCACGTTGACGAAGTGCATGGTCACCAGCCCCTGGGCCGTCGCCATTTCCGCGAAGTGCCCGATGCGCCCCAGGTGGTGCGCGTGCGAGAGCGTGAAGATGCAGCTGCCGTGCTGCTTCGCCCGCGCAATGCCGAGCTCCATCGCTTGCACGCCGACGATCTGCCCATAGCCGTGCTGGCCGTCCAGGCCCATCAGCGTGCCGATGTCGAGGTTGACGCGCACGGCAGCATTCGGCTTCAGCCCGCCCTCGGCCACTGCATCGACGTAGCGCGGCAACATGCCCACGCCGTGCGAATCATGGCCGCTCAGGTTCGCCAGCACGAGGTTGGCAGCCACCTGTTGCGCTTCGGCCGGCGAACTGCCCGCGGCCTCGAGGATGCGGGCAACGGTGGCTTGCAGGCCGTTGGCCTCCAGTGTTCTGGACATGGATCAGACTCCCTTCGCGTTCAGCGTGATGGCATAGAGCGACGTGGTCGCGCAGATGAAAAGGCGGTTGAGCTTGGGCCCGCCGAAGCAGACGTTGGCCACGCGCTCGGGGATCAGGATCTTGCCGAGCAGCGTGCCGTCGGGGTGGTAGGCGTGCACGCCGTCGAGCGCGCTGGTCCAGATGCGGCCTTCGGTGTCGAGCCGGAAGCCGTCGAACAGTCCGTTGGTGCACTCGGCGAATACCTCGCCGCCGTCAAGTCTCCTGGCATAGGGGCCGACACTGAAGCGGCGGATGTGCCGCGGCCCGTCCGCCGCGTGGCTCGCACCCGTGTCGGCGATGTACAGCGTCGATTCGTCGGGCGAGAACGCCAGGCCGTTGGGCTTCACGAAATCGTCGGCCATGCGTTCGACCTCGCCGCTCGCCGGGTCGATGCGATAGACATGGCAGGCACCGATCTCGCTGTCTGCCTTCAGACCTTCGTAGTCGGAGAGGATGCCGTAGCTCGGGTCGGTGAACCACACGGCCCCGTCCGAATGCACGACCACGTCGTTTGGCGAATTGAGCCGCTTGCCCTGCCATTGCGAGGCCAGCACGGTGATCGTGCCGTCATGCTCGGTGCGCGTCACGCGTCGCGTGAGGTGCTCGCAGCTCACGAGCCGGCCCTGGCGGTCGACCGTGTTGCCGTTCGTGTTGTTCGACGGCTCGCGGAACACGCCGACCGTGCTGTTGACCTCGTCGTAGCGCAGCATGCGGTTGTTCGGAATGTCCGACCACACCAGCGTGCGGTGCGCCGCAAACCAGGCGGGGCCTTCGCACCAGCGCGCGCCGGTCCACAGCCGCTGCACGCGTTCGGGGCCGGGAATGCAAGACTTGAAGCGAGGGTCTCGGTGCTCGAAGCCGGTGCCCTCGAGAAAGCCGAAGGGGAGGTTGGCCATGTCGTTCCTTGCCGATGGATTCACATCACGTCACATCACCGCGCCGACCTGCCACGGCACGAACTCGTTCTGCCCGTAGCCATGCTGCTCGCTCTTCGACTGCGCGCCCGAAGCGGTGGCCAGCACCAGCTCGAAGATGCGCTGGCCCATCTCCTGGATCGACGCCGTGCCGTCCACGATCTCGCCGCAGTTGATGTCCATGTCTTCTTCCTGCCGCTGCCACAGCGCGGAGTTGGTCGCGAGCTTGAGCGAGGGGGAGGGCGCGCAGCCATACGCCGAGCCGCGCCCGGTCGTGAAGCAGATCAGGTTGGCGCCGCCGGCCACCTGGCCCGTGGCGCTCACCGGGTCGTAGCCCGGCGTGTCCATGTAGACGAAGCCATGCGCGGTGACGGGCTCTGCGTATTCGTACACCGCCTCGAGGTTGCTGGTGCCGCCCTTGGCCACCGCGCCCAGTGACTTCTCGAGAATGGTCGTGAGCCCGCCCGCCTTGTTGCCCGGCGAGGGGTTGTTGTTCATCTCGCCTTCATTGATGGCGGTGTAGTGCTCCCACCACTTGATGCGGTCCACCAGCTTCTGGCCCACTTCGCGCTTCACCGCGCGGCGCGTCAGCAGGTGCTCGGCACCGTACACCTCGGGCGTCTCGCTGAGGATGGCCGTGCCGCCATGCGCCACCAGCAGGTCGACCGCTGCGCCAAGCGCCGGGTTGGCGCTGATGCCCGAGTAGCCGTCGGAGCCGCCGCACTGCAGCCCGATGGTGATGTGCGCCGCGCTGCACGGCTCGCGCTTCGCCGCGTTGGCGCGCGGCAGCATCTCGTTGATGAGTGCCACGCCCTTTTCGACCGTCTTGCGGGTGCCGCCCGTGTCCTGGATGTTGAAGGTGCGAAAGTTCTCGCCCTCGGCCAGGTGGCCGGTCGCGAGCCAGGCGTTGATCTGGTTGGCCTCGCAGCCGAGCCCGACCACCAGCACGCCCGCAAAGTTGGGGTGCGTGGCGTAACCTGTGAGCGTGCGCTCCAGGATCTGCATGCCCATACCCTGCGTGTCCATGCCGCAGCCGGTGCCGTGCGTGAGCGCGACGATGCCGTCCACGTTCGGAAATGCCGCGAGTGCTTGCGGATTGGTCTTGCGCGAGAAGTGGTCCGCAATGGCGCGCGCGGCCGTGGCCGAGCAGTTCACGCTGGTCAGCACGCCGATGTAGTTGCGCGTGGCCACGCGGCCGTCGGCGCGCTTGATGCCCATGAAGGTGGCTTCGCGCTTCGCGGGGGCGGGCTTCACGTCGGCGCCGAAGGCGTAGTCGCGTTCGAAGTCTCCCTTGTCCGGGCCCATGTTCAGGTTCTGCGTATGCACGTGCTCGCCGGCGGCGATGGGCTTGCTCGCGAAACCGATGATCTGGTTGTAGCGCCGCACCGGCTCGCCCTGGGCGATGTCGCGCATCGCGATCTTGTGGCCCGGCGGAATCAGGCCGCGCACGGCCACGCCTTCGACGACGGTGCCGCCGAGCAGTTGCGAGCGCGCGATGACGACGTCATCGGCGGGGTGGAGTCGGATGTAGGGGGTCATCGTGGTGCCTGTCGGCGCTTGTTTGTTTGTCAGGAGGTCTTCGCGCGGCGCCAGCTCGCGCTGAATCTCTGGTGGAACTTGTCCATGTGCTCGTGCATTGCCTCGCGCGCCGCGGCCGGGTCGCGCGCTGCGATGGCGTCGAGGATGGCTTCGTGCTCGCCGATGGCGGCCTGCCACGAGTCCATGGTCTCGAAGTAATCGATCATCCGCGCAAAGATCGGCCCGTGGCGCGACTCCAGGAAGCCCTGCACCGTCTCGGTCAGCACCACGTTGCCGCAGGCATTGACGATGGCCAGGTGGAAGGCGCGATCGCCCTCGTGCGGTACTTCGCTGCGCGCGGCCAGCTCTCGCATCATCTGGATGGCGCGGCGTATGGCGTCCACGTCCTTGCGCTTGCCGTACTGGGCCGCCGTGGCGGCGGTCTCGCCTTCGACCAGGCGGCGCGCGCGGATGATTTCGAGCGGCCCCCACTCGGCGCCAGCCGCTCCGTTGACGGGCGGCGCCGTGCGGTGCGAGCGGTCGAGCACGTACACGCCCGAGCCGGTGCGGATCTCGACCCAGCCTTCCACCTCCAGCGCAATCAGCGCCTCGCGCACCGAGGGTCGGCTCACGCCCAGCTGCTTGGCCAGATCGCGCTCGGCCGGAATGCGCGCGCCCACCGCGAACTCGCCCTTGCCGATGAGCTCGCGCAACTGTTCGGCAATCTGGCGGTAGAGGCGCTGGGGTTCGAGGGGCTGGATCGGCACGGGAGCGAAAAAAGGAGGTCGAGGGGCTTAAGGGTTGTCCTGAATTGGACAAGTGGTAAGGCCAATTCAGAATACGATACACCGCCCGCGCCATCATCGGGCCTAACCCGAAGACACGACCAGAGGAGACACCGATGAGATTGCAGGGAAAGACCGCGCTGGTCACCGCCGCCGGCCAGGGCATCGGCTACGCCAGCGTGCTGGCCATGGCCGCCGAGGGCGCGCAGGTCTGGGCCACCGACGTCAACGAGAAGCTGCTCGAACGCTACGCGGGCGTGCCCAACGTCACCGCGCTCAAGCTCGACGTGCTCGACAAGGCCGCCATCGGCGCGGTGGTGGCGAAGCTGCCCGCGCTCGACGTCCTCTTCAACTGCGCGGGCGTGGTGCACAACGGCACCATCGAGCAGGCCACCGACGACGAGCTGCTCTTCGCCTTCAGCCTCAACGTGCGCGCCCAGATGTGGACCATCCAGGCCGTGCTGCCCGGCATGCTGGCGGCGGGGCGCGGCAGCATCATCAACATGGCGAGCGTGTGCTCCAGCATGAAGGGCCTGCCCAACCGCTTTGTCTACGGCACCACCAAGGCCGCGGTGCTGGGCCTCACCAAGAGCGTGGCGGCCGACTACGTGGCCCGGGGCATCCGCTGCAATGCCGTGTGCCCGGGCACGGTCGATACGCCCTCGCTCGGCGACCGCATCAACGCCAATGCCGACCCCGAAGCCGCGCGCAAGGCCTTCATCGCGCGCCAGCCCATGGGCCGGCTCGCGCAGGCCGAGGAAATCGCGCCGGTGGTGGTGTTCCTGGCCAGCGACGAATCGGTCTTCGCCACGGGCCAGGCCTTCACCGTCGACGGCGGCGTTACCATATGAACCAGCTCGACTTCAAGGGCCGCCACGCGGTCGTCACCGGCGGCGCCACGGGGCTCGGCTTCGGCATTGCGCAGCGGCTCGTGGCCTCGGGCGGCAGCGTCACGCTGTGGGACCGCGATGAAGACGCCGCCGCGAAGGCGGCAGAGTCACTCGGCGAGAAGGCCTTTGCACTGAAGGTCGACGTGTCGCAGCAGCCCTCTGTCGCCAAGGCCGTGGCCGCGACGCTGGCGCACGCGCCGCGCATCGACGCGCTGATCAACAGCGCCGGCATCACAGGCCCCAACACCAAGCTGTGGGACTACCCCGTGGACGACTGGCGCCAGGTGATGGACGTCAACGTCAACGGCGTGTTCCTGTGCTGCCGCGAGGTGGTTGTGCAGATGCGCAAGCAGGGCACCGGCGGTAGCGGTGGCTATGGCCGCATCGTCAACATCGCCTCGGTGGCCGGCAAGGACGGCAACCCCAACGCCAGCGCCTACAGCGCGAGCAAGGCGGCCGTCATCGGCTTGACCAAGTCGCTCGGCAAGGAACTGGCCGACACCGGCATCCGCGTGAACTGCGTGACGCCCGCGGCGGTGAAGACGGCCATCTTCGACCAGATGACGCCCGAGCACATCGCCTTCATGCTCTCGAAGATTCCCATGGGCCGCTTCGGCACGGTGGAGGAGGTGGCTGCGATGGTCGGCTGGCTCTGCACCGAAGATTGTTCGTTCTCTACCGGCGCTGTGTTCGACCTCTCCGGTGGCCGCTCCACGTACTGATCAATTCAATTCAATGCACTGAAAGGAAAGCATGAAACTCGTCCGCTATGGCAACCCCGGCAAGGAAAAGCCCGGCCTCATCGACGACAAGGGCCAGCTGCGCGACCTGAGCGCCGTCGTCAAGGACATCGGCCCCGAGCAACTGGGCGATGCTGCCATTGCCAAGCTGCGCAAGCAGAAGATCGACAAGCTGCCGCTGGTCAAGGGCAAGCCGCGCTTCGGCAGCCCCGTGGCCAACGTCGGCAAGTTCATCGCCATCGGCCTGAACTATGCGGACCACGCGGCCGAATCCGGCCTGCCGGTGCCCAAGGAGCCCGTGGTGTTCACCAAGGCCAACAGCTGCATCCAGGGCCCGAACGATCCGGTGATGCTGCCCAAGGGCTCGGTCAAGACCGACTGGGAAGTCGAGCTCGGCGTGGTCATCGGCACGCGCGCACGCTACGTGTCGCAAAAGAGCGCGCTCGACTACGTGGCCGGCTACTGCACCATCAACGACATCAGCGAGCGCGAATACCAGATCGAGCGCGGCGGCACCTGGGACAAGGGCAAGGGCTGCGACACCTTCGGCCCGCTCGGCCCCTGGCTGGTGACGCGCGACGAAATCGAGAATCCGCAGAAGCTCTCGATGTGGCTCGACCTGAACGGCCAGCGCGTGCAGACCGGCAGCACCAAGACCATGATCTTCAGCGTGGCCAAGATCGTGAGCTACGTGAGCCAGTTCATGACGCTGATGCCCGGCGATGTCATCACCACCGGCACGCCGCCCGGCGTGGGCATGGGCATGAAGCCGCCGCTGTTCCTCAAGAAGGGCGACGTGATGACGCTGGGCATCGAAGGCCTGGGCGAGCAGCGCCAGGAAGTGATTCCGTTCAAGCTCTGAACGCGGTTCTCTGAGATCATCCGGCGGATGCAGACGCCGCCGGACCATCGCTCGCAGGTTTTCGGAACGCCCTGGGAGGGCGTCCATGGCACCGCGATGGACAGTGCCCGCCACTACGGCCGGCACTGGCATTCGACCTACGGCGTCGGCCTGCTCGACCATGGCGCGCAAAGCTCGGCCAGCGGTCGCGGCAAGGTCGATGCCTATGCCGGCGACCTGATCACCACCAACCCTGGCGAAGTGCACGACGGCCGACCGCTCGGCGGCCCGTCGCGGCGTTGGCGCATGGTGTATTTCGATGTGTCAGTGATGGCGGGCATGCTGGGCGGCGCTGCGATGGACGGCAGCGTTGAATTCACACGGCCCGTGCTCAAGGACTTGCGGCTGGTCCAAACACTGCGCCGTCTGTTCACCCATCTCGACGATTGGCGTAACCGCGCCGCGAGCACCTCTGCAAGCGCCGAAGCCCTCGCCTGCGAAGAGTCGCTGGTCGAAGTCTGCGGCCTGCTGCTTGGAGGCCATTCCACCGCCGTGCCGCAGCCCGAGATCGACGGCGACGTGCGGCTGGTGCGCGAGCGCATCGCCGACGACCTGCTCGCTGCGCCCACGCTCGACGAACTCGCCGCGATGGCCGGCCTCGGCAAGTTCCAGCTGCTGCGTCGTTTCCAGAAGGCCTACGGCGTGCCGCCCCACGCATGGCTGTTGCTGCAGCGTGCCGAACGCGCACGCGCCTTGATCCGCCGCGGCACGAGCCTCGCGGACACCGCCGCTGCAAGCGGCTTCGCGGACCAGAGCCACATGACGCGCATCTTCACGCGCCACTTCGGTTTCACGCCCGGCGCCTGGCAGCGGGCGTAGCGTTCAGCGCAACACGCGGATCAGCTCGTCATACACCAGCCGCACGCGCGCCGGCACAGGCGCTCGTTGCGAGCGGTACACGTAGATCGGCCACGGCTCGGGCGCCTCGGCCTCCAGCACCGACACCAGCGCGCCGCGCTCGATCCAGGGCTCGGCCAGCGAGCCGATCAGCTGGGCGAAGCCCAGGCCCGCGAGCACCGCGGCGCACTCGGTGTCGAAGTCGTCGGTGACGAAGGCTGGCGAGGTCACGGCCAGCTGGCGCTCCTTGCGGAACATCATCGGCCAGGGACGGCCCGACTTGCGGTCGATCAATGCGGTGAGCGGCAGCGAGGCCAGCGCCTCGATCTTCTTCGGCACGCCGGTGCGCGCGATCAGCGAGGGCGCGGCCACCACGTGCAGCGCCATCCGGCCGACCGGCCGCGCGACGAAGCGGGCATCGCGCAGCGGGCCCACGCGCACGCCGATGTCGATCTGCTCGCCGACCACGTCGGCATGCGACTCCGAGACGCGCAGGTCGAGCACCAGGCCCGGATGCGCGGCGAGCATCGGCGCCAGTGCCCGCGGGATGAGCTGGCGCCCGAAGATGCCCGGCGCCGTGACCCGCACCGTGCCCTCGTGCTGCGACAGTGCGCGGCGGTCGGTGCGATGGAAGAGTTCGTCGACTCCGCTCAGGGCGGTGCGCGCCCGCTCCGAGAGCTGCCGGCCGAAGTCGGTGAGCTGCACGCCGCGCGTGCTGCGGTGGAAGAGGGGCTCGCCCAGCTCGTCTTCCAGCTCGCGCACCGCGCGCGTCACCACCTGCGGTGATACCGAAAGCCGCGCCGCCGCGTCGCGGAAGTTGGCGGCATCGGCGGCGGCGCAGAACACGCGCAGGGCTTCGAGACGGTTGGACATGGTGTTGAGGGTTCCTCTTTCAGGAATTCTGAAGTCGCCAGAGTTTCATTTACGGGAACACGAGGATTTTCCACACTGGAGGCACTTCTTCCACACACCCGAAAGGAATTTCCCATGACATCCGTTCAAGACAACATCAAAGGCAAGGTCGCCATCGTCACCGGCGCGAGCAGCGGGCTCGGCGAATCGACGGCGCGCCACCTGGCCGCGCGCGGTGCAAAGGTAGTGCTGGCCGCCCGCCGCACCGACCGGCTCGACAAGGTCGTCGCCGAGATCCGCGAAGCCGGCGGCGAGGCCATCGCCGTGGCCACCGACGTGGCCAAGCGCGCCGACCTCGACAAGCTCGCCGCCGCCACCGTCGAGGCCTTCGGCCGCATCGACGTGCTGGTCAACAACGCGGGCGTGATGCCGCTGTCGCCCCTCGACAAGCTCAAGGTCGACGAGTGGGACCGCACCATCGACGTCAACATCAAGGGCGTGCTCTACGGCATTGCCGCCGTGCTGCCGCGCATGCAGGCGCAGGGCAGCGGGCACATCGTCAACGTCGCATCCATTGCCGGGCTGAAGGTGTTCACGCCCATCGGCACCGTCTACAGCGCAACCAAGCACGCGGTGCGCGCCATCTCCGAAGGCCTGCGCGTGGAAGTGGGCAACAGCGGCGTGCGCGTGACCATCGTGTCGCCCGGCGCGGTCGAGTCGGAGCTGAAGTTCGGCAGCAGCGATGCCGAGTCTGCTGCGGGCGTGAAAGCGTTCTACGACGCCAACCAGATCCCGTCCGATTCGGTGGCGCGCGCCATCGTCTACGCGGTGGAGCAGCCGGCCAACGTGGACATCAACGAAGTCGTGCTGCGGCCGGTGTCGCAGGAGTTCTGAAGAGAGCTTCCGGAGGGGTAGGGATGGGGCCGATTGCGCCCCGTCCCGCATCAATTAACCTTCAATACCTGAAGGTTTCTTGCGGGCGAAAGTGGTAAAGCCCTGCAAAATAGAACGACCGTTCGTTTTTGCATGGAAATTCCACGATGACCGCAGCAGCCGTTCCCGCCAAGCCCGCTCGTGCCGCCCAGAAGGGCCAGCAGACCAAGGCCGTCATCGTCGACGCCGCGCTGGCGCTGGCCGCGCAGATCGGGCTCGAGGGCCTGTCGATCGGCGCGGTGGCTGAAATCACCAAGATGAGCAAATCGGGCGTGTTCGCTCACTTCGGCTCGCGCGAAGAACTGCAGATCTCGGTGGTGCGCGAATACCACGCGCGCTTCGAGCAGGAAGTGTTCTTTCCCGCCCTGAAGGCGCCGCGCGGCCTGCCGCGCCTGCGCGCCATGTTCGCCAACTGGATGAAGCGCACCTCGACCGAAATCGACTCGGGCTGCATCTACATCAGCGGCGCCTCCGAATTCGACGACCGCCCGGGCCCGGTGCGCGACGCGCTGGTCGAGTCGGTCAGCATCTGGCAGGCGGCAGTGCTGCGCGCCATCGTGCAGTCGCAGAGCGAAGGCCATCTGCGCGCCGATGCCGACGAGCGCCAGGTGGCGTTCGAGATTCACGGCCTGATCCTCGCGCTGCACTACGAAGCGCGCTTCCTGCAGGTGCCCGGCTCCATCGGCCGCGCCAACGTCGGCTTCGACAACATCCTCGCGCGCAGCGCCACGCCCGATGCGCCCAAGGCTGACACGGCTGCGCCGGCCGGCCGCCGCCTCAAGACCGTGCGCTGAAGAAGCGCGCGGCCCGTCCCGTTTTCGTTTTCCCCTTTTTCTTTTTCTATCTAGCTTCGACCAGGAGAGTTCCGGATGCCTACCTACAACCCACCCGTGCGCGACATGCAGTTCGTGCTGCACGAAGTGCTCAACGTCGCCGAGGAACTCAAGGCGCTTCCGGCCCATGCCGAGACCGATGCCGACACCATCAACGCGGTGATCGAAGAGGCCGGCAAGTTCGCCGCCGAAGTGACCTTCCCGCTGAACATCAGCGGCGACGAAGAGGGCTGCACGCTCGACAAGACCACGCACGAAGTCAAGACGCCCAAGGGCTTCAAGGACGCCTACGCCAAGTACATCGAAGGCGGCTGGCCCGCGCTGTCGTGCGACCCGGCCTTCGGCGGCCAGGGCCTGCCGTTCGTGGTGAACCAGTGCCTGTTCGAAATGCTCAACAGCGCCAACCAGGCCTGGACCATGTACCCCGGCCTCTCGCACGGCGCCTACGAGGCGCTGGCGGCCCACGGCACCGACGAGCAGAAGAAGACCTACCTGCCCAAGCTCACGAGCGGCGAATGGACCGGCACCATGTGCCTGACCGAACCCCATTGCGGCACCGACCTCGGCCTGCTGCGCACCAAGGCCGAGCCGCAGGCGGACGGCACCTACCGCATCAGCGGCAGCAAGATCTTCATCTCGGCTGGCGAGCACGACATGACGAGCAACATCATTCACCTGGTGCTGGCCCGCCTGCCCGACGCGCCCAAGGGCAGCAAGGGCATCAGCCTCTTCGTGGTGCCGAAGTTCAAGGTCAAGGCCGACGGCTCGCTCGGCGAGCGCAACCCGATCTTCTGTGCAGGCCTGGAGCACAAGATGGGCATCCACGGCAACGCCACCGCGCAGATCGTGATCGAAGGCGCCACCGGCACGCTGGTGGGCGAGCCCAACAAGGGCCTGGCCGCGATGTTCGTGATGATGAACGCCGCGCGCCTGGGCGTGGGCAACCAGTCGCTGGGCCTGACCGAAGTGGCCTACCAGAACGCGCTGGCCTACGCCAAGGACCGCATCCAGATGCGCTCGCTCTCCGGCGTGAAGGCCAAGGACAAGGAAGCCGACCCCATCATCGTGCACCCCGACGTGCGCAAGATGCTGCTCACCGCCAAGGCGTATGCCGAAGGCGGCCGCGCGCTGCAGATCTTCTGCACGCTGCTGCTCGACAAGGAACACAACCACCCCGACGAAAAGGTGCGCAAGGACTCGGGCGAACTGGTCGCGCTGCTGACCCCCATCGTCAAGGCCTTCATCACCGACAACGGCCACATTGCGACCAACTCGTGCATGCAGGTGTTCGGCGGCCACGGCTTCATCAAGGAATGGGGCATGGAGCAGTTCGTGCGCGACAACCGCATCAACATGATCTATGAAGGTACCAACACCATCCAGTCGCTGGACCTGCTGGGCCGCAAGGTGCTGGGCAACAACGGTGCCTCGCTGAAGAAGTTCGGCAAGCTGGTTGCGAAGCTGGTGGAAGAAGAGGGCGTCAACGAGAAGATGGCCGAGTTCATCAACCCGATCGCGATGCTGGGCGACCAGCTAACCAAGTTCACGACCGAGATCGGTTTCAAGGGCTTCCAGAACCCCGACGAAGTGGGCGCCGCTGCTGTCGACTACCTGCGCGTGGCCGGCCACTTCGTGTTCGGCTACCTGTTCGCCCGCATGGCGCAAGTGGCCCTGCGCGAAATCGCCGCCGGCAACACCGACCCGTTCTACGTCGCCAAGCTGCAGACCGCGCGCTTCTACTTCGCCAAGCTGTTCCCCGAGACTGCAACGCTGATGCGTACCGCGCGCGCCGGCAGCAAGGTGCTGATGGACACCGACGCGGCACTGGCCTGAAGCAAGCCCGTTGCCTTTTCCTTCACTTCGCCGGGAGACACGCATGAAGAAAACATTCGCCGCCGTTCTGTTCGCAGTCACCGCAGCCTCGGCCATGGCCCAGGTCACGCCGGTCGGCCTGTGGCGCAACGTTGACGACAAGACCGGTGAGGTCAAGGCCGAGATCCGCATCGATGAAACCAACGGTGCACTGCTCGGCCGCATCGAAAAGGCACTGGGCAAGGACGCCAAGCCCGGCGCCACCTGCGACGAATGCAGCGACGACCGCAAGGGCAAGCCCATGGTGGGCCTGGACATCATCCGCGGCGGCAAGAAGGCCGAAGGCAAGGAAGTCTGGGAAGGCGGCAAGATCCTCGACCCCGAGAACGGCAAGGAATACCGCGCGAGCTACACGCCCGTCGACGGCGGCAAGAAGCTCGAAGTGCGTGGCTATCTGGGCCCCTTCTGGCGCACTCAAACCTGGAACCGCGTGCAGTAACAAGCCTGCGCGCAACCAATCCAAGAAATACCAAGCAACATGTCCCGATTTCAAGTGAAGAAGGTCGCCGTGCTCGGCGCCGGCGTGATGGGCGCGCAAATTGCCGCCCACCTCGTCAACGTGCGCGTGCCTGTCGTGCTGTTCGATCTGGCCGCAAAAGAAGGCCCGAAGAACGGCATCGTCACGCGCGCCATCGACAACCTCAAGAAGCTCAAGCCCGCGCCGCTCGGCGACGTGGCCGACGCGGGCCTGATCGAACAGGCCAACTACGAAGACGACCTCGCCAAGCTCGGTGAGTGCGACCTCATCATCGAAGCCATTGCCGAGCGCATGGACTGGAAGCTCGATCTGTACAAGAAGATCGCGCCCCATGTGGCCAAGCATTCGATCCTGGCCTCGAACACCTCGGGCCTGTCGATCACCAAGCTCAGTGAGGCGCTGCCTGAAGCACTGAAGCCGCGCTTTTGCGGCATTCACTTCTTCAACCCGCCGCGCTACATGTTCCTGGTGGAACTGATCAACACGCCCACCACGCAGCCGCAGGTGCTCGATGACCTCGAAGCCTTCGTCACCAGCACGCTGGGCAAGGGCGTGGTGCGCGCGCATGACACGCCCAACTTCATTGCCAACCGCGTTGGCATCGCCGGCATGCTGGCCACGCTGAAGGAAGTCGAGAAGTTCGGTCTCACGCCCGACGTGGTGGACGACCTCACCGGCAAGAAGCTGGGCCGCGCAAGCTCGGGCACCTTCCGCACCGCCGACGTGGTGGGCCTCGACACAATGGCCCACGTCGTGAAGACGCTGCAGGACAACCTCAATGCCGAGACCGACCCGTTCTACGCCAACTTCGCGACGCCCCCGGTGCTCGCAAAGTTGCTCGAACTGGGCAACCTGGGGCAGAAGGCCAAGGCCGGCTTCTTCAAGAAGGTTGGCCGCGACATCCTGCGCTTCGACCTGAAGAGCGGTGAATACGTGCCCGCCGGCGCCAAGGCCGACGAGGTGTACGGCCGCATGCTGAAGAAGCCCGCGGGCGAACGCCTGAAGCTGCTGCGCGAGAGCGAAGGGCCGCAGGGCCAGTTCCTCTGGGCCATCCTGCGCGACGGCTTCCACTACGCCGCCGTGCACCTGGGCGACATCGCCGAGAGCGCGCGCGACATCGACTTCGCAATGCGCTGGGGCTTCGGCATGAAGCAAGGCCCGTTCGAGCTGTGGCAAGAAGCCGGCTGGGCGCAGGTCGCCAAGTGGGTGCAGGAAGACATCGACGCCGGCAAGGCGCTGAGCACCGCGCCGCTGCCCAAGTGGGTGTTCGAAGGCCCGGTGGCCGAAGCGGGCGGCGTGCACACGCCCGAAGGCTCGTGGAGCGCATCGCAGAACAAGTTCGTGCTGCAGCGCAGGCTGCCGGTGCATGACCGCCAGCTGTTCCCCGAGAGCGTGCTCGGCGCGAACGCGGCTGACGCCAACACCGCCGGCACCACCATCAGCGACGAAGGCGACGTGCGCGTGTGGACGCTCGATGGTGAAGTGCTCATCGCAAGCATCCATTCGAAGATGCATGCCATCAGCCCAGACGTGGCCGAGGCGCTTGGCGCCGCGGTCGAGCTGGCCGAGGCCGAATACAAGGGCCTGGTGATCTGGTCGCCCGACGAAGTGTTCTCGGTCGGCGCCGACCTGCAGGCAATGCTGCCGGCCTTCGTGGTCGCGGGCATCGGCGCGGTCGAAGGCGCCGAGGAAGAGCTGCAGAACGTGATGCTCAAGATCCGCTACGCCAGCGTGCCGGTGATCTCGGCCGTGCGCGGCATGGCATTGGGCGGCGGCTGCGAGCTGGCCGTGCATTCGGCCAAGCGCGTGGCGGCGATGGAAAGCTACATCGGCCTGGTCGAAGTCGGCGTGGGCCTGATCCCCGGCGCGGGCGGCCTGACCTACATTGCGCGTCGCGCCGCGGAGAACGCCTCGGCCTCGACGGGCACCGACCTGCTGCCATTCCTGACCGAAGGCTTCACCGCCGCTGCGATGGCGAAGGTCGGCACTGGCGCGCTCGATTCGAAGAAGCTGGGCTACCTGCTCGACAGCGACGTGATCGTGCCGAACAAGGACGAGCTCCTGTACGTGGCGCTGCAGCAGGCCAAGGCCATGGCCGACGCAGGCTACCGCGCGCCGCTGCGCCGCACCTTCCGCGTGGCGGGCCGCAGCGGCGCCGCGACCATCAAGGGCCAATTGGTGAACATGCGCGACGGCGGCTTCATCAGCGCGCACGACTTCCACATTGCCAGCCTGATCGCGAATGTGGTCACCGGCGGCGACGTGGACGCGGGCTCGCTCGTGACCGAGGAATACCTGATGACGCTGGAACGCAAGGCGTTCTGCTCGCTCATCGTGCACCCCAAGACGCAGGAGCGGATCATGGGGATGCTCAGCACCGGCAAGCCCGTGCGCAACTAAGGACAGATTTCATGAGCAAGCAAGTACAAGACGCCTACATCGTCTCCGCCACCCGCACCCCCATTGGCAAGTCGCACCGCGGCTACTTCCGCAACTACCGCCCCGACGACCTGCTGGCCACCACGCTGCGTGCCGCGCTGGCCGCCGTGCCCAGCCTCGATCCGAAGGCCATCGAAGACATCATCTGTGGCTGCGCGATTCCCGAATCGCAGCAGGGCCTGAACGTCGCGCGCATCGGCGCGGTGTTGGCGGGCCTGCCGACCAGCGTCGGCGGCATCACCGTCAACCGCTTCTGCGCTTCGGGCCTGTCGGCCGTGCAGATGGCGGCCGACCGCATCCGCGTTGGCGAGGCCGACGTGATGATCGCGGCCGGTGTCGAAAGCATGAGCATGGTGCCGATGATGGGCAACTCGCCCTCGCTGTCGCCCTCGATCTTCGAGCGCGAAGGCGACGTGGGCATTGCCTACGGCATGGGCCTCACGGCCGAGAAGGTCGCGCAGCAGTGGAAGGTGAGCCGCGAGGCGCAGGACGAGTTCGCGCTCGCCTCGCACCAGAAGGCGCTGGCCGCGCAGAAGGCTGGCAAGTTCGCCGACGAGATCACGCCCATCGAAGTGACCGACCGCACGCCGAACCTGGAGACAGGCGAGTCGATTGCCAAGACGCGCACCGTCAACCTCGACGAAGGCGCGCGCCCTGACACCAGCATCGAAGGCCTCGCCAAGCTGCGCACCGTGTTCGCCGCGCGCGGCACGGTCACGGCCGGCAACAGCTCGCAGACCTCGGACGGCGCGGGCGCGCTGATCCTGGCCAGCGAAAAGGCCGTGAAGCAGTACGGCCTCACGCCGCTCGCGCGCTTCGTGAGCTTCGCCAGCAAGGGCGTGCCGCCGCACATCATGGGCATTGGCCCGATCGAGGCGATTCCGGCCGCGCTGCGCTATGCCGGCCTGAAGCACGAGGACATCGACTGGTTCGAGCTCAACGAAGCCTTTGCCGCGCAATCGCTCGCAGTCATCAACACGCTGGGGCTCGATCCGTCGAAGGTCAACCCGATGGGCGGCGCGATTGCGCTGGGTCATCCGCTCGGCGCTACGGGCGCCATCCGCTCGGCGACCGTGGTGCATGCGCTGCGCCGCGAGAACCTGAAGTACGGCATGGTCACGATGTGCGTGGGCATGGGCCAGGGCGCCGCAGGGATTTTTGAACGCGTCTGAACTGCGTAACTCCATGCAGACGCAGCAGCTCCCAGTCGACGGTGGCACGCAACTGGCGGTGCGTTGCTACGAACCCGCCGACGCACCGCGCGCCAGCATCGTGATCGGCGGCGCGATGGGCGTGCGCCAGTCGTTCTACGAACCCTTCGCGCAGTGGCTTGCAGACCAGCAGGGCCTGCGCGTCTGGACCTTCGACTACCGGGGCTCGGGCGATTCGCGCGGCGACGCGTCGCTGCGCGGCTTCAAGGCCGACCTGTTCGACTGGGCGCGCGACTATGAAGCGGTGATCGACAGCGCCAAGGCCGCGCTGCCCGACCAGCCGCTTTATTTGTTGGGCCACAGTCTCGGCGCGCAACTGCCGGGCTTCCTGCAGCGCCCGGAACAAGTCGACGGCCTCGTCAGCATCGCAGCCGGCAGCGGCTACTGGCGCGAGAACGCGCCGAAGCTCAGGCGCAGCATCCTCTACTTCTGGTTTGTGCTCGTGCCGCTGGTCACGCGGCTGTTCGGCTACTTTCCGGGTCGCAAGCTGAAGAAGGTCGGCGACTTGCCGCGCGGCGTGATCCTGCAATGGCGGCGCTGGTGCCTCAACCCGCGCTACAGCGTGGGCGCCGAGGGCGAGCTTGCATCGCAGAGCTACAACCGCGTGCGCTTCCCGGTGCTCGCGCTGTCGATCACCGACGACGAACTCATGACGCTCGCAGGCACCGAAAGCCTGGTGAGCTTCTATGCAGGCGCACCGAGCGCGGTGGAGCGCATCGCGCCGGCGGACGTGCAGGCCCGACGCATCGGTCACTTCGGATTCTTCCGCGAGCAGTTCAGCCAGAGCCTGTGGCCGAGCACGGTCGACAAGCTGCACCGGCTGGCCGCGCTTACTGCGGTGCAGCACGCCAACGTCCCGCACACGACTGCGTGACGCCAGCCTCCGGATGCACACTGCCGATCATGAGCACGCAGCAGCACCCCTTCGACAAAGCCCTGACGATCCACCACAGCGACATCCGCGTGGGGCACTTCACAGGCATGACCAGCCCCGACTACTGGAACATGGTCGGGCCCTTCGGCGGCACCACTGCGGCCCTGGTGCTGCAGTCGGTGATGCAGCACCCCGACGTGCTGGGCACGCCCATCGCGCTCACCGTCAACTACGCGGCGGCGATCGAAGCCGGCGCGTTCGACATCCAGGCCACTGCCGTGCGCACCAACCGCTCGACGCAGCACTGGACTGTGCAGATCACGCAGGCTGGCCCCAGCGGCGCGCCCAACATGACGACCACCGCCACAGTGGTAACGGCCGCGCGCCGCGATACCTGGGGCGAGAGCGACATGCCGATGCCCGAGGCGCCAAGGCCTGAGACGGTCGACCGCATGAGCATCGGCCCCTCCGGCGTGGCGTGGATCAACCAGTACGAGATGCGCCCCTTCAGCGGCGGTATTCCCGCGAAGTGGGACGAGAGCCTGCACCACAGCGAAACCCGAATCTGGCTGCGAGATGCACAGCCGCGGCCGCTCGACTTTGCATCGCTCGCCGCGATGAGCGACATGTTCTATCCGCGTGTGTGGCTGCGCCGCGCGAAGCACGTGCCCGCGGGCACGGTGTCGATCACCACTTACTTTCACGTCGGGCCGGCGCAGCTGGCCGAGGTCGGCACGGGCTATCTGCTGGGCCGCGCGGCGGGGCAGCAGTTCTTCAACGGTTTCTTCGACCAGACGGCGCATCTGTGGAGCGAGAAAGGCGTGTTGCTCGCCACCTCGAACCAGATCGTCTACTACAAGGAATAAAGAGACATGACCACTCCGCAAAAAGCCGCACTCATCGTCGGCGCTGGTGACGCCACTGGCGGCGCCATTGCTCGCCGCTTCGCGCGCGAAGGTTTCGCCACCTGCGTCACGCGCCGCAGTCTCGACAAGCTGCAGCCGCTGGTCGCGCAGATCGAGGCCGACGGCGGTCGTGCGCACGCCTTCGCCTGCGATGCGCGCAAGGAAGAAGAAGTGGTCGAGCTCATCGAGCAGATCGAGTCGACCATCGGGCCGATCGAGGTGATGGTGTTCAACATCGGCGCCAACGTGCCCGAGAGCATCCTGAGCGAGACCGCGCGCAAGTACTTCAAGGTGTGGGAGATGGCCTGCTTCTCTGGCTTTCTCAACGGGCGCGAAGTGGCGAAGCGAATGGTGGCGCGTGAGATCCCGAAGGGTGGGCATCGCGGCACGATCATCTTCACCGGCGCGACGGCATCGCTGCGCGGTGCGGCCAACTTCGGGGCCTTCTCGGGCGCGAAGATGGCCTTGCGTGCGTTGGCGCAGTCGATGGCGCGCGAACTCGGGCCGCAAGGCATTCACGTCGCGCACGTGGTGGTCGATGGCGCTATCGATACCGAGTTCATCCGCAGCAATTTCCCGGAGCGTTACGCGCTGAAGGAAAGCGACGGCATCCTGAATCCCGAGCACATCGCCGATGCGTACTGGATGCTGCATTCGCAGCCGCGCGACGCGTGGACACATGAGCTCGATCTGCGGCCGTGGTCAGAGAAGTTCTGAGATGAAGCCTTGCTGTTCAGGGAGCGCTCACGCCGACGGCGTGCTCTGCTCCGCGAATGTCCCCCGGCCTGCGGCCTCCTCCTTTATTTCGCTGCGCAGAGCACACCATCGACGTGATCGATGGACGCAGTGGTTGATCGGCCGGCATAAGCGCAGCGCCCATGTGCGAGTGGCATCGGGTGCTCCCCGCAGCGAAATAAAGGAGGAGCCGAAGGCGGGGGACATTCGCGGAGGGGAGTACCCGGTGTCATTCGCACACCCCCCGAACAACAAGCGCCCCGAAGCACCAACAAGGAGACACCAATGACAAAACAAGTCAACTTCTATTTCGACTTCGGCAGCCCAGCCGCCTACCTGGCCGCGACGCAACTGCCGCACATCTGCGCCGACACAGGCGCCGAGCTGGTGTGGAAGCCCATGCTGCTGGGCGGCGTGTTCCAGGCCACCGGCAATCATTCGCCCGCCGAGATCAAGCCCAAGGGCCCGTACATGACGACCGACCTGAAGCGCTTTGCCAAGCGCTACGGCGTGCCCTTCGTGCACAACCCCCACTTCCCGATCAACACGCTGCTGCTGATGCGCGGCGCCACCGGTGTCCAGATGAAAGAGCCGACGCGCTTTGGTGCGTACGTCGATGCGGTTTTCCACGCGATGTGGGTCGATCCGAAGAACCTCAACGACCCGGCGACCGTCGGTGCCGTCTTGCAAAATGCGGGCTTCGATGCCGCGGGCCTGCTTGCGCTGGCCGGCGCGCAGGAAACCAAGGACCGCCTCAAGGCCGTCACGCAGGAAGCCGTGGAGCGCGGCGTGTTCGGCGCTCCCACCATGTTCGTCGGCAGCGAGATGTTCTGGGGGCAAGACCGCCTCGATTTCGTCCGCGAAGCCCTTTGCGCCTGACCACGGTGCCAATCTTTTTCATCCAAGGACACTACCCATGAGCGACATCCTCGTCCACACCGAAGCCGGTGTGATGACCATCACCTTCAACCGAGTCGACAAGAAGAATTCGATCACCAGCGCGATGTATGCCGAGCTGGCTGACGCGTTGGCTACGGCCGAGAGCGAAGCGGCCGTGCGCTGCGTGCTGATCCAGGGCGACCCGACGATCTTCAGCGCGGGCAACGACATCGGCGACTTCCTCAACGGCCCGCCGTCGACGGAAGAGTCGCCGGTGTTTCGCTTCCTGCGCGGCATCGCGACCTTCCCCAAGCCCATCGTTGCGGCCGTGTGCGGCCCGGCCGTGGGCATCGGCACCACGATGCTGTTCCATTGCGACCTGGTTTATGCAGGCGACAACGCCGCCTTCTCGATGCCCTTCGTGAACCTGGGCCTGTGCCCCGAGGCTGCATCGAGCCTGCTGGTGCCGCAGATGCTGGGCTACCACCGCGCGGCCGAGGCTCTGCTGCTGGGCGAGCCCTTCATGGCCGAGGCCGCTCTCGAAGTGGGCCTGGTCAACCGCGTGGTGCCGCCGACCGAGGCGAACGCCATCGCGCAGACGCAGGCTCGCAAGCTGGCGGCCAAGCCGCTGAGCGCGCTGGTGGAAACCAAGCGTCTGCTGAAGAAGGCGCAAATGCCCGCCGTGCTCGAGCGTATGGGCGAGGAGGGCGCGAGCTTCGGCCGCATGCTGCGCGAGCCGGCGGCACGCGAAGCTTTCGGCGCTTTCATGGAGAAACGCAAGCCGGACTTCTCCAAGGTCTGATGCGTTTTCGGGGCTTGCACGCGTACACTGGCCGCCGTGCAAGTTTCAGAGACAAGAACGCTCACAACGCCCGGCCAGCGGGCGAATGATGCTACTGAAAAAGTAGCATCCAACTTCACGCGCCGGCGTACTTTCGGCTTGCTGGCAGGCGCCTTGGCAGCGCCTTCGCTGGCCTTGGCACGCGTGCGCCCGCTGCGCATCGGCGTCATCGGTTCATGGTCCGGCCCCTACGCGGGCGGCGGTCGGCAGTTCGATGCCGGCATGGCCGTCTGGCTGGCGGCGCACAACCAGAACATCGCGGGCCGGCCGGTCGAACTGCTGCGGCGCGACGTGCCCGGCAGCGCGCCCGAGCAGGCACGCCGCCATGCGCAAGATCTCGTGGAGAGCGAGCGCGTCGATCTGCTGGCGGGCCTGGACTTCAGCTCCAACGCCTACGCCGTCGGCACAGTCGCCACGCAGGCGAAGCTGCCTCTGGTGGTGATGAACGCGGCCTCCTCGGGCATCACGGCGCGCTGCCCGTTCGCGGTGCGGGTGTCTTTCACCATCGGCCAGGTCACGCTGCCGCTGGCGCGATGGGCGCTGCAGCAGGGGTTGCGCGACGTCTGCACCGTGGTGGCCGACTACGCCTCGGGCGTCGATGCCGAAAGCGCTTTTGTCTCGGGCATCACCGCGGGCGGCGGCCGGGTCGGCGCGATGCTGCGGGTGCCGCTGAACACGCTCGACTACTCGGCCTACATGCTGCGGCTGCGCGAACTCAAGCCGCAGGCGGTGTTCTTCTTCCTGCCCTCGGGGCAGATGCCGGCCACTTTCCTCAAGTTCTGGCGCGACCGCGGCATGGCCGACACCGGCATCCGACTGCTGGCAACCGGCGACGCCACCGACGACCATTACCTCGAAGGCATCGGCGAACTGGCCGACGGCCTCGTCACCAGCCACCACTATTCGTTTGCGCACGAGTCGCCGGCCAACCGCCGCTTCACTGGCATCTTCGAGAAGGAGTACGGCAGCCACCTGCGCCCGGGCTACTTTGCGGTCGCGGCCCACGATGCGCTCGCCGCCATCGATGCGGCGATGAGCTCGCCCGTGGCGCGCGGCGGCGTGGTCGGGGAGCGGCTGGTGGATGCGTTCCGGGGTGTGAAGCTCGACAGCCCGCGCGGCCCGGTAGAGATCGACGCCCACACCCGCGACATCGTGCAGACCGTGTACATCCGCCGCGTCGAGCGGCGCGACGGGCGCTGGGTCAACCGCGAATTCGAGCGCTTCGAGCGGGTGCGCGACCCGGGCGTCTGAGCCCAGGGGCGTGGCTCAGGGCTGCTGTTCGATCGGCCGTGGGCGGCCGTTGTCGTCGATGGCCACGTAGGTGAAGGTCGCCTGCGTCACCTTGATGTACTCGCCCTGCGCCCGGAAGCGCTCGGCGAACACCTCGACCGTGACCGTGACCGAGGTGCGCCCGATGCGCACCAGCTTCGAATAGAACGACAGGATGTCGCCCAGCCGCACCGGTTGCTTGAAGATGAATTCGTTCACGGCAACCGTGGCCTGGCGGCCCTTGGCGTAGCGCGCCGGGATCACCGAGCCGGCCAGGTCGCACTGCGCCATGACCCAGCCGCCGAAGATGTCGCCGTTGGCGTTGCAGTCCGCCGGCATCGGGATGACCTTGAGCACCAGCTCCATGTCGGTGGGCAGGCTTTTGAGGGTGGCAGCAGCGGCGGCACTGGAAGTATCTGACATGGGCACAATCTGGAACAAACAAGCAACCACGATTGTCTCCCATGCGCCGAAGCGGCGAAGCCCTTCCTTCCCCTCACACAGCCGGCGGCCACCCGCCGGCGCGCAGCGACCGTTCCGACTGGGCGACGCTGCGCCGCCTGTTTCCCTATCTCTGGCAGTACAAGTGGCGGGTGGCCGCGGCGCTGGCCTTCATGGTGGGCGCCAAGGTGGCCAACGTCGGCGTGCCGGTGCTGCTGAAGAACCTGGTCGACACGATGACGCCGAAGCCGGGTGCTCCCGACTTGGCCCAGGCACTGCTCATCGTGCCCATCGGCCTGCTGCTTGCCTATGGCCTGCTGCGCTTCTCGACCTCTCTGTTCGGCGAACTGCGCGAGCTGATCTTCGCCAAGGCCACCGAGGGCACGGCCCGGCAGATTGCGCTGGAGGTGTTCCGCCACCTGCACGCACTGAGCCTGCGCTTTCACCTGGAGCGCCAGACCGGCGGCATGACGCGCGACATCGAGCGCGGCACGCGCGGCGTGCACTCGCTCATCTCGATGTCGCTCTACAGCATCGTGCCGACCATCATCGAGCTGGTGCTGGTGCTCACCATCTTGGGCGTGAAGTTCGATTCGCTGTTCGTCTGGATCACGGCGGCGGCGCTGGTGCTGTACATCACCTTCACCGTGACGGTGACCGAATGGCGTACGCAGTTCCGCAAGACCATGAACGAGCTCGACTCGGTGGCGCAAAGCCGCGCGGTCGATTCGCTGCTGAACTACGAAACCGTCAAGTACTTCAACAACGAAGACTTCGAGGCCGGCCGCTACGACGCCAGCCTCGACCGCTACCGCAAGGCCGCCATCAAGAGCCAGCGCACGCTGAGCATGCTGAACACCGGGCAGCAACTGCTGATTGCAGTGAGCCTGGTGCTGATGCTGTGGCGCGCCACCTCGGGCGTGGTCGAAGGGCGCATGACGCTGGGCGACCTGGTGATGGTCAACGCCTTCATGATCCAGCTCTACATTCCGCTGAACTTCCTGGGCGTGATCTACCGCGAGATCAAGCAGAGCCTTACCGACCTCGACAAGATGTTCGTGCTGATGGAAAAAGAGCGCGAGGTGCGCGATGCGCCCGGCGCGCAGCCGCTGGCAGGTACCGACGCCACCGTGCGCTTCGAGGATGTGAGCTTTGCCTACGAGGCCGCGCGGCCCATCCTCAAGCACGTGAGCTTCGAGATTCCCGCCGGCAAGACGGTGGCGGTGGTCGGGCCTTCGGGCTCGGGCAAGTCCACGCTGGCGCGGCTGCTGTACCGCTTCTACGACGTGCAGCACGGCCGCATCACCATCGGCGGGGAAGACATTCGCGAGGTCACTCAGTCAAGCGTGCGCCGCGCCATCGGCATCGTCCCGCAGGACACGGTGCTGTTCAACGACACGGTCGAATACAACATCGCCTACGGCCGCCCGGGGGCGAGCCGCGAAGAGGTGGAGGCCGCGGCACGCGCCGCGCGCATCCACGACTTCATCGTGGCCACGCCCAAGGGCTACGACACGACCGTGGGCGAGCGCGGCCTGAAGCTCTCGGGCGGCGAGAAGCAGCGCGTGGCCATTGCGCGCACGCTGCTGAAGAACCCGCCGATCGTGATCTTCGACGAGGCCACCTCGGCGCTCGACTCGGCCAACGAGCGCGCCATCCAGTCCGAGCTGAAGAGCGCCGCGCAGGACAAGACCACGCTGGTCATCGCGCACCGCCTGTCGACGGTGGTCGACGCGCACGAGATCCTGGTGCTGGAGTCGGGCGTGATCGTCGAGCGCGGCACGCATGCCGAGCTGCTCGCGAAGCAGGGCCGCTACGCCCAGATGTGGGCTTTGCAGAAGAGCGAAGCAACTCCATTGATGTAGCGCGATCATCCATTCCTTTTTATCGATTTCAGGAGTTCAGACGTGTCGACCAAGATTCCCCTGCTGGTGCTCAGCGGCCTTTCGAGTGCCCACCAGGCCCAGATTGCCGAGGTCTATGACATGACCTACGCCTTCGACCCCGCCCTGCGCGCGGCCGCCATCGCCGAGCACGGCAAGAAGTTTCGCGCGGTGCTGACCATCGGCGTCATCGGCATCACGCCCGAGGAAATCGCGGCGATGCCGGCGCTGGAGTTGATCTGCTGCATGGGCGCGGGCTACGAAGGCGTGCCGCTCGAAGTGACGCGCGCTCGCGGCATCGCGACGGCCAACGGCGCGGGCACCAACGACGACTGCGTGGCCGACCACGCCTTCGGCCTGCTGATCAGCATCGTGCGCGAGTTCCGCAAGCTCGACCGGCTGTGCCGCGAGGGCGTGTGGCGCGAAGCCATTCCGCAGCCGCCGAACGTGTCGGGCAAGAAGCTGGGCATCCTGGGGCTGGGCACCATCGGCCAGAAGATCGCGAAGCGAGCGGCGGCCTTCGACATGGAGGTCGGCTATCACAACCGCAAGCCGCGCGAAGGCGCAACGCAGCGCTACTTCGACGACCTGAAGTCGCTGGCCGCGTGGGCCGACTTCCTGGTGCTGGCCGCACCGGGCGGGCCGGCGACCAAGCATCTGGTCAACGCCGAAGTGCTCGACGCGCTGGGGCCGCAGGGCTACCTGGTGAGCATCGGGCGCGGCAGCGTGGTCGACACCGAGGCACTGGCGGCCGCATTGCGCGAGAACCGCATCGCCGGGGCCGGCGTCGACGTGTACGAGAGCGAACCGAAGCGGCCCGAGCCGCTGGTCGGCCTCGACAACGTGCTGCTGACGCCGCACATGGCCGGCTGGTCGCCCGAGGCGACGCAGAAGTCGGTCGACCATTTCCTCGCGAATGCCGAAGGGCACTTCGCGGGGCGCGGCGTGTTGACGCCGATCTGAGGCCTCAGCCCAATGCGGAGGGGCGGTGCGCCGCCCAGCCGCAGGCCTGGTCATAGGCATGCCCGAGCCGCAGCACGTCGAGGTCCGCATGAATCGGCCCCGCCAGCTGCAGCCCCATCGGCAGCGCGCCTTCGCCGAAGCCGGCGCGCACATTCAGCGTCGGCAACCCGGCCAGCGTGAACGGCGTGACGATCTCCATCCAGCGGTGGTACGTGTCGCTCTTCACGCCATCCACCTCGGCCGGCCAGTGCAACTCGGCATCGAACGGAAACACCTGCGCCGTCGGTGCCAGCACGAAGTCGAAACGCTCGAACAGCTTCAGGAATGCTCGGTACACGTTCGAGCGGTACACCGATGCCTGGTACAGCGAAGCCGCATCGAGGTGCCGGCTCTGCTCGATTTCCCATTGGGCCTCGGGCTTGAGCTGCCCGAACAGCTTCGGGTCGCTGAGGTAGGCACCGAGCTTGCCGCCCACCAGCAGTTGCCTCAACCGCAGCCACGCGCTCCAGTTGTGCTCGCGCGGCACGTCGAGCGTGCAGGGCTCGACCTCGCAGCCGATGGTGCGGAAGGTGCCGAGCGCCTTCTCGCCCAGCTCGCGGATGCCGGGGGCCAGCGGCAGGTCAGGCCAGATGCTGCCGAGCCAGCCGATGCGCAGGCCCTTGCCGTCGCCGTCCAGCTGCAGCGTATCGGGCGAGGGCAGGGCGTGCGGTGACGACAGCGGCACGCGCGTGTCGAAGCCCGCCTGCACGGCCAGCAGCCGCGCCGCGTCTTCCACCGTGCGCGCCATCGGGCCTTCGCAGCCCAGCTGCTGGAAGAACAGTTCCTCGTCGGGGTTGCCCGGCACACGCCCGCGCGATGGCCGCATGCCGATCACGTTGTTGAAGGCGGCCGGGTTGCGCAGCGATCCCATCATGTCGCTGCCGTCCGCCACGGGCAGCATGCCCAGGGCCAGCGCCACGGCCGCACCGCCGCTGCTGCCGCCCGCGCTGCGCTCGGGTGCATAGGCGTTGCGCGTGATGCCGAACACCGTGTTGTAGGTGTGCGAGCCGAGCCCGAACTCGGGCGTGTTGGTCTTGCCGATGACGACTGTGCCGGCCGCCCTGGCGCGGGCCACGTGCAGGCTGTCGGTGCGCGCCGGCGAACGCGGCGACAGCGGCGAGCCCATGGAGGTCGGCAGGCCGGCGGCGTGGCTCAGGTCTTTCACCGCCAGCGGAAAGCCGTGCATCCAGCCGCGCCGTTCGCCGCGCGCCAGTTCGGCGTCGCGCTCGTCGGCCTCCGCCAGCAACTGCGCCGGATCGCGCAGCGACACGATGGCGTTGAAGCGCGGGTTCAGCGCCTCGATGCGGGCCAGCGAGGCCTGCATCACCTCGCGGCAGGACACGTCGCGCGCGGCGATGCGGCGGGAGAGTTCGGTGGCGCTGAGTTCGAGCAGGTCGGCTGAAGGCATGGCGAGTGCGGGAAAAGGAGGGGGCGCCCAGTATGGCGCGGCGCTCGCATAATCGCCGCGTATGGAAACCAAGTGGCTCGAAGACTTCATCAGTTTGGCGGAAACCCGCAGCTTCAGCCGCTCGGCTCAATTGAGGCATGTGACCCAGCCGGCGTTTTCCCGCCGCATCCAGGCGCTCGAAGGCTGGGCCGGCACTGACCTGGTCGACCGCAGCTCCTACCCCACACGGCTCACGCCAGCGGGCCAGACGCTCTACAGCCAGGCCATCGAGATGCTGCAGTCGCTGCAGAGCACCCGGGCCATGCTGCGCGGGCACTCGGCCGCCGGGCAGGACGTGATCGAGATCGCCGTGCCGCACACGCTGGCCTTCACCTTCTTCCCCTCGTGGGTGACCAGCCTGCGCGAGCACTTCGGGCCGATCAAGAGCCGCCTCATCGCGCTCAACGTGCACGACGCGGTGCTGCGGCTGGTCGAAGGCAGCTGCGACCTGCTGATCGCCTACCACCACCCCTCGCAGCCGCTGCAGCTCGATGCCAACAAGTACGAGATGGTCAGCCTCGGCGAGGAAACCGTGGCCCCCTGGGTCAAGGCCGATGCCGAAGGTGCGCCGCGCTACCGGCTGCCGGGGCGTCCCGGCCAGCCGCTGCCCTACCTGGGCTATGCGCCAGGCGCCTACCTGGGCCGCGTGGTCGACCAGTTGCTGAAGGAGTCGGGCACTGCCATCCACCTCGACCGGGTCTACGAGACCGACATGGCCGAAGGCCTGAAGGTCATGGCGCTCGAAGGCCACGGCATCGCCTTCCTGCCGCAGAGTGCGGTGCGCAAGGAGATCAAGGCCCGCAAGCTCGTGAGCGCGCTGCCGCCCGAAATCGACAGCCTGGAGGCGACCATGGAAATCCGCGCCTACCGCGAACGGCCCGGCGCGCCGGTGCCGGTCAAGGCCGGCGCCAGCCGTGCCGCCAGCAAGGCTGCAGCCGCTGACAGCCTGCAACCCAAACGCACCGCCGATGCGCTATGGTCTTACCTGGTCGGCACCCAGCCGCACCGCTGACAACGGAGATTTGTGCACCGCACAATCTATAAATGCCGCGCATAGGACTCCCCGCAAACGGCATTGGCGCCCCGAACCCGGCGCCTCTACAGTCGCGGCTGCTTTTAGTCGCTGTCACAGCAACATCTCCGGCACGCGCCCTACGCGTGCTTTTTTTTAAGCCGAGGAACCTGTATGAGCTCCAATTTCAGGACTGAACACGACTTCCTCGGCGACAAGCAGATCCCTGCCGTCGCCTACTGGGGCGTGCACACGGCGCGTGCGGTCGAGAACTTCCCCATCTCCGGCACGCGCATCTCGGCCATGCCCGACCTGGTGCGAGCGCTGGCCTACGTGAAGAAGGCCGCCACGCGCGCCAATGCCGACCTCGGCGCCATCGATCGAGACCGCGCGGCGGCCATCATCCTGGCCTGCGAGGACATCATCGACGGCAAGCTGCTCGACGAGTTCGTGGTCGACGTCATCCAGGGCGGCGCGGGCACCTCGACCAACATGAACGCCAACGAGGTCATCTGCAACCTCGCGCTCGAAAAGCTGGGCCACGAGAAGGCGCGCTACGACGTGCTGCACCCCAACGACCACGTCAACGCCTCGCAGAGCACCAACGACGTGTACCCCACGGCAGTGCGGCTGGCGCTGTGGTTCGCCATCGGCCGGCTGCTCGAATCGATGGCCACCCTGCGTCGCAGCTTCGAGGCCAAGGCGCTCGAGTTCAAGGACATCCTCAAGATCGGCCGCACCCAGCTGCAAGACGCGGTGCCGATGACGCTGGGCCAGGAGTTCCTGACCTACGCGATCATGATCGGGGAAGACGAGGCCCGCCTTGGCGAGGCCCGCGCGCTCATCGAAGAAATCAACCTCGGCGCCACCGCCATCGGCACCGGCATCAACGCGCCGCACGGCTACGCGAACCTGGCCTGCCAGTACCTCGCCGAGCAGACCGGCGTGCCGCTCAAGCAGGCGGCCAACCTCATCGAGGCCACGCAGGACACGGGCGCCTTCGTGCAGCTGTCGGGCGTGCTCAAGCGCGTGGCGACCAAGCTCAGCAAGACCTGCAACGACCTGCGCCTGCTGTCCAGCGGCCCGCAGGCCGGCTTCGGCGAAATCCGGCTGCCGGCGCGGCAGGCGGGCTCGTCGATCATGCCGGGCAAGGTCAATCCGGTGATCCCGGAAGTCATGAACCAGGTGGCCTTCGAGGTCATCGGCAACGACGTCACCGTGACGATGGCTTCGGAAGCCGGCCAGCTGCAGCTCAACGCCTTCGAGCCCATCATGGGCTGGAGCCTGTTCAAGAGCATCCAGCACCTGAGCCGGGCCTGCATCACGCTGCAGGTGAACTGCGTCGACGGCATCGAGGCCAACCGCGAGTTCCTTGCCAAGAGGGTGCGCGAATCGGTCACGCTGGTCACGGCGCTCAACCCGCTCATCGGCTACGAAAAGGCCGCGCTCATCGCCAAGACCGCGCTCGCCACCGGCGGGCCGATCGACCTGGTGGCCGAATCGCTGGGCATCATGACGCGCGCCGAGATGGAGGCGCTGCTCGTGCCCGAGAACCTGACGCAGCCGGTGCGCCTGTCGGCCGCGCCGGTTCCGCCGGCTGCCGAGCCTTCGGGCCAGGCTTCGGGCATAAAGGCTGCTTAGTGAAAGTCAGACAATGCCAGGAGGCAGGATCGCACCAGGCTGGCGCTGCCATGCGCATGCCCGGTGCAGTGTGTGTGTGTATGCACCGGGTTGGTCCGGGTATCACGCAAAATGTAAATGTCTAGAATTTAGTTGTATCTGTTTCAGTCACCCTCAGGAGTTTTCCGTATGAAAAAACAAGTATTGGCATTGGCAGTCGCGGCACTGGCCGCTGGCGGCGCGATGGCGCAAGCCAATGACACGCTGGCCAAGATCAAGGCTTCCGGCGTCATCACCGAAGGCGTGCGTGAATCGTCGGGCCTGTCGTACACACTGGGCAATGGCCAATACACGGGCTTTCACTACGACGTCTGCGCCAACATCATCAAGGACCTCGAGAAGGCCGCCGGCAAGAAGCTCGAAGTCAAGTTCCAGCCCGTGACCTCGCAGAACCGCATTCCGCTCGTGCAGAACGGCACCGTGGACATCGAGTGCGGCTCGACCACCAACAACGCCACCCGCCAGAAGGACGTGGCTTTCGGCGTGACCACCTACGTCGAAGAAACCAAGATCGTCGTCAAGGCCAACTCGGGCATCAACTCGCTGGCCGACCTGAAGGACAAGACGGTTGCAACCACCACCGGCACCACGCCGCTGCAGACCGTGCGCAAGCAAAAGCGCGCCGAGAACCTGACCTTCAAGGAGGTCTACGGCAAGGACCACTCCGACAGCTTCCTGCTGCTCGAAACCGGCCGTGCCGACGCCTTCGTGATGGACGGCTCGATCCTGGCTGCCCTGGCCGCCAAGTCGAAGTCGCCCAAGGACTACAAGATCCTGTCCGACGTGCTGGCCGTCGAGCCCATCGCCATCATGATCCGCAAGGACGACGCCGCCTTCAAGAAGGCCGTGGACGACAGCATCAAGGCACAGGCCAAGTCGGGCGAACTCGCCAAGCTGTACGACAAGTGGTTCCTCAAGCCGATTCCCCCGGCAGGCGTGACCATCGGCCTGCCGCTGGGCGAAGCCACCAAGAACGCTTGGGCCAACCCGAACGACAAGCCTGCTGAAGACTACGTCACCAAGGAATAAGCGCCGCGTCGCTGCGTGATGACGCCCACCTTTCGCGGTGGGCGTTTCTTTTCAAGGGACTGGTTTTCGAAGAGACGGTGAAGAAGGAGTAAACACAAATGGGCAACTGGGATTGGCAGGTATTCCTGCAAGACCCCGGGGGGGACTATCCGACCTACCTGCAATGGATGCTGTCGGCCTGGGGCTGGACCGTGTCGGTCGCGCTGCTGGCGTTGATCGTGGCGCTGGTGCTGGGTTCGCTCATCGGCATCATCCGCACGCTGCCCGACAGTCCGTGGCTGGTGCGGCTGGGCAATGCCTGGGTCGAGCTGTTCCGCAACATTCCGCTGCTGGTGCAGATCTTCCTCTGGTACCACGTGATCCCGGCGCTCATCCCCGTCATGAAGGGCGTGCCGAGCTTCATCCTCGTGGTGCTGGCGCTGGGCTTCTTCACTTCCGCGCGTATCGCCGAGCAGGTGCGCTCGGGCATCCAGGCGCTGCCCAAGGGCCAGCGCTATGCGGGCATGGCGGTGGGCTTCACCACGGTGCAGTACTACCGCTACGTGATCCTGCCGATGGCCTACCGCATCATCATCCCGCCGCTCACGAGCGAGACGATGAACATATTCAAGAACTCGTCCGTTGCGTTCGCCGTGTCGGTCACCGAACTCACCATGTTCGCCATGCAGGCGCAGGAAGAAACCTCGCGCGGCATCGAGGTCTACCTGGCGGTGACGGGGTGCTACGTGATCTCGGCCCTCATCATCAACCGCCTCATGGCATTCATCGAGAAGAAGACCCGCGTGCCGGGCTTCATCGTGTCTGCAAGCGCGGGCGGCGGAGGACACTGACATGATGAATCTCGACCTGTCCTTCTACAACTGGGACGTCATCAGCAACTTCGTCGTCAAGGGCTTCTACTTCAGCATCATGCTGACGATAGTGGCCACGATTGGCGGCGTGATCTTCGGCACCATCCTGGCGCTCATGCGCCTGTCGGGCAAGAAGTGGCTCGATACGCCTGCGGCCATCTACGTCAACGGCATGCGAAGCATCCCGCTGGTGATGGTGATCCTGTGGTTCTTCCTGCTCGTGCCGGCGTCGTTCTACTCGCTGTTTGGCTCGGTCGGCTCCAACTACCGCTCCGAAATCTCGGCCGTGATCACCTTCGTGGCGTTCGAGGCTGCGTACTTCAGCGAGATCATGCGTGCCGGTATCCAGTCGATTCCGCGCGGCCAGGTGAATGCCGGCCAGGCGGTCGGCATGACCTACGGCCAGAACATGCGCCTGGTGGTGCTGCCGCAGGCCTTCCGCAACATGCTGCCGGTGCTGCTCACGCAGACCATCATCCTGTTCCAGGATACGTCGCTGGTCTACGCCATCGGTGCCTACGACATGCTCAAGGGCTTCGAGACCGCGGGCAAGAACTTCGGCCGCCCGATCGAGGCCTACCTGCTCGCAGCCGTCGTGTACTTCGTCATGTGCTACGCCCTTTCTTGGCTGGTCAAGCGCCTGCACAAGAAGATCGCCATCATTCGCTGATTGTTTGAGTGGCTGAACCGGAGAGAAAGAAATGTCCGAAAAAATGATTGAAATCAAGAACGTATCCAAGTGGTATGGCCCGGTGCAGGTGCTCAACGATTGTTCGGTGAGCATTTCCAAGGGCGACGTGGTGGTGGTGTGCGGGCCCTCGGGCTCGGGCAAGTCCACCCTCATCAAGACCGTGAACGCGCTGGAGCCCTTCCAGAAGGGCGAGATCACCGTCAACGGCATTCCGCTGCACGACCCCAAGACCAACCTGCCCAAGCTGCGCTCCAAGGTCGGCATGGTGTTCCAGCACTTCGAGCTGTTCCCGCACCTGTCGGTAACCGAGAACCTCACGATCGCGCAGATCAAGGTGCTGGGCCGCACGCCCGACGAAGCCAAGACCCGTGGCCTGAAGATGCTCGACCGCGTGGGCCTGATGGCGCATAAAGACAAGTTCCCGGGTCAGCTGTCGGGCGGCCAGCAGCAGCGCGTGGCCATTGCCCGTGCGCTGTCGATGGACCCGATCGTGATGCTGTTCGACGAACCCACCTCGGCGCTCGACCCCGAGATGGTCGGCGAAGTGCTCGACGTGATGGTGAGCCTGGCCAAGGAAGGCATGACCATGATGGTGGTCACGCACGAAATGGCCTTCGCCCGCAAGGTCGCGAGCCGCGTGATCTTCATCGACGTGGGCGGCAAGATCCTGGAAGACTGCCCGAAGGACGAGTTCTTCAGCCACCCGGAAAACCGTCAGCCGCGTACCAAGGACTTCCTGAACAAGATCCTGCAGCACTGATCCGCTGCTGCTGCGCAAGAAAGTCAAAAGCCACGCTGTTCTGCAGCGTGGCTTTTTTCATTCACGACCCGTCCTGCCAGTGCCGCGCCGCGGCGCAACTGCCACGCGAATGCGATGAAGTGCGCCAAAGGCGGCGCGAGATGACCGGATGAAGCGCGCGCCGGAACCCCGCTATCCCGCTGCCACGATCACATGTGCCTGAATCTTGCCGGCCACCGGGCCCTCTTTGCCATGGCGGCTGGCGATCGCCTCCGTCGCGCGCTCCGTAGCGAGCTGAAGCAGGCTGGCGTCGCGCGCCTCGATTTCGTTGCGCAGCGGCGTTCCCTGGCAATACGCGGTGGCAACGTCGTGTGCCGAGGGGGCGCGGCTCAGCTTCTCGCGCGTCTCGATCCCGATGTTGGTGAACCCTGCGCGGCTCAAATCATCGCGGATCAGTGCGGTGTCGTGATAGCCGTGCGGCGTGCGGGCGAGAAATCGCGGAGGGTCATGCGGAAACACCGTGGCAACGGCGTTCGTGACGTCGTCGGCAAAGGCGTTCTCTTCGATGCGGTCCCAGACGCTGAAGACAAAGCGCCCGCCTGGCTTCAGCACGCGACGCGCCTCGGCATAGCCGGTAACCCGGTTGGGGAAAAACATCGCGCCGAACTGGCAGCAAACGACGTCGAACGATGCATCTTCGAACGGCAGGGCGAGCGCGTCCGCCTGCTGCCACTCGATACGGCTATCGGCGCCTTGCCGGGTGGCCGCATAGTCGAGCATTGGCTGGTTGAGGTCGGTCACCACGTAGCGCGCGCCGGCGCCGAGTTTTGGCGCAAGCGCCCGCGTAACCACGCCGCTGCCGGCCGCCGTTTCAAGCACCGAGCCGGGCGAGGAAGCCGCAACAAGCTCTGCCATGTCGGTGGCGTAGGCCTCGAAGATGAGGGGGACCATCAGCGTGTCGTAGAACTTCGGGATCGAGCCTGCGAACACCTTGTCGCTTTCAGCCATGAGACCTCCTCGAAAGCCCTGAAATGGCGCGTTTGATCACCTATTCCAGAGCGGGCAGGCCTCCCCGACGAGTCCGCCGCCTAGTTGGGCATTGGCGACGGTGCACCATGGTGGCCCCGCATGCCACCGCCGTCAACGTCGTTCTGGGGCGCTGCCGCTCAAGGCAGGCGGGAAATACGTTGCGTCAGCAGATCGAAGAACCCCTGCGCATCCCCCTCGGCAATCCAGTTCACGTTGGCGGGCTTCTTCAAACCGCCGTACCAGTCGACCACCGTCTGGCCAAAGCCCAGGCCTTCGCGGCTGTCGACTTCCACGTTCACCTTCCGGCCCCTGAACAGCGAGGGCTGCAGCAGGTAGGCGATCACGGTGGCGTCGTGCACCGGGCCGCCGGGCAGGCCGTAGTACTGCATGTCGTGCTGCACATAGGCATCGAGGATGTCGGCCACCGTCTTGCCTGCCTGGTTGCCGATGCCGCGCAGCCTGGCAATGCGCTCGGGGCTGGTCAGCACCTTGTGCGTGAGGTCGAGCGGCAGCATGGTGATCGGTACGCCGCTCTTGAGCACGATCTCGGCCGCATGCGGATCGGCGAACACGTTGAACTCCGCGGTCGGCGTGATGTTGCCGCCATTGAAATGCGCGCCGCCCATGAGCACCAGCTCGCGCAGGCCGCGCGTGATGTCGGGAGCCTGCGTCAGTGCCAGCGCGAGGTTGGTCTCGGGCCCGAGCATGGCGAGCGTCACGCTTTTTTCGGGCGCCGCGCGCAGCGTGCGGATCAGGTAGTCGACCGCATTGCCATCAGCCAGCGGCTGGCTCGGCTCGTGCACCTTGACGCCGGTGATGCCTTCGCTGCCGTGGATGTCGGCTGCATAGATGGGCGTGCGCAACAGGGGCCGCGGCGCACCGGCATAGACCGGAATGTCGGGCCGCTTCGCCCACTCGCGAGCGAGACGCGCATTGCGCGAGGTCTTGGCGAGCTGCACGTTGCCTGCCACGGTGGTCAGCGCCTGGATCTTCAACTGCTCGGGCGAGGCCATGGCAAACAGCAGCGCGATCACGTCGTCGGCGCCAGGGTCGGTGTCGATGATCAGCGTGTGCACGGTGGCGTCGGCCGCGTGGGCCTTCGGGGTGATGAAGCTGGTGGTCAAGAAAACAAGTGCTGCGAGAAGAACCGAAAAGATCGCGAAGCGCGATGGCCGTGTTGTTGCGACGGTCGATGCCGTGGACCTGAGATGCATGATGAAGGAGGCTCCTTGCTGCGCGAAGAAGTGCGCTGTGCAAGTCAGTCTGCCAGAGCATCTCGAGCGCGGGCATCGGATCGCGGGTGCATTGTCGGTGGCGACGCACGGGCTCGCAACGGTGCGCATACCAAGGGGTTAGCGCGTGCGGGCGGCCGAAGTGGAAAGTGCGCAAACACGCGCAGGAAGAGCTCGGCCGCCTGTTGTGAAAACGCCGCTGCTCAGCGCGGACGATCCAGCAGCCGCAGCGCAAAGAACGCCAGGATCTCGTCCCTTGCAGCAAGCGTCGGTTGCCCCGCCTCATCGATCAGGTGCGCCGTCACCACGCTGTGCGGGCTGGCCACCACCTGCGCGAAGAAGGGCGGCGTGTTCGGGTTGGCTGCGCTGTCGGGCAACACGCGTGCGACAAAACGCTCGCCCAGTGCTTGAGAGAACGCAGCGAAGCGCTCGGCCTTGCAGAACCTGTCGCCGTCGAAGCGATAGGCCATCACGCTCAGGTCCTCGCGCTCCAGGCGTTGGCGCACGGTCGCGAGTTCGTCTGCCGCCACGTTCATGCCTGCCGGATCGTCGAGCGGCAGCGAAGGCTGGCACACCACCGGCGCGAGCATGGCCGGCTCCATCATCATCGAGAGCGCGAAGTTGCCGGTGAAGCACATGCCGATCGCGCCCACGCCGGGCCCGCCGCATTCCTCATGCGCCAGTCGGGCGAGCGCGCGCAGCCATTGCGTCACGGGGCTCGATGCATTCGACGCAAAGGCGCGAAACTCCGCGCTCACGCAGGCCCGCTTGAACACAGCGGCGCCTTCCTCGGCCTGTGGCACTGCGCCGTCGCGGCCGAACAGCGAAGGCATGTAGACGGTGAAGCCCGCGTCGCGCACCCAGCGCGCAAAGCGCGCCACGTGCGGGCTGATGCCCGGCATCTCGGTCATCACGATCACGGCGGGGCCCTGGCCCATCAGGTAGACCTTCTTCCCGATGCCATCGAGCGTGATCTGGCGCGGGGTGAAGTCGTCGAGCGGATCGTCTTCGTTCAGGGAGCGGGTCGATGTCATGTGAGTACGGCCGTGGACGGCACGGGTAAAGCGGATGAGCTTGTATTGGGCCGCCCGCGTCGCCAGAATGGCAGTGTCAAATTTGACCGTTTCAGGGCTGAATCAGACATGCACGATTTCACCGTCCTGGTGCTGCCCGGCGCCTTCAACTCCAGCGTCGCTGTCACGCTCGACATCCTGGGCGCTGCCCAGGCCGTGGCCGCTCGTGCCGGCGTGGCGCCGCCGCGCTGGAGGCTGTGCTCTGTGCAGGGCGGCCCGGTGCAGTTGCAAGCGGGCATGAGCCTGGAGACCGCGCGCCTGCCCGTGCGAGCGCGTGACGACCGCTCGACGTGGGTGGTGCCGGGGCTCGGGCTCAACACGCCGGGCGAGATCCGGCGGTGCCTCGACAGCGATGACGCGGCCAGGGCCATCGCGGGCCTCGTGCGTCATGCGAAGGCCGGAGGGCAGGTCGCGGCCTCGTGCTCGGCGGTGTTCCTGCTGAATGCTGCGGGTCTGCTTCAGGGGCGGCGCGCGACAACCTCCTGGTGGTACGCGGCGCTGCTCAAGCAGATGGCGCCTGGCTGCACCGTCGACGTCGACCGCATGGTGTGCTCCGACGGCCCTGTGGTCACCGCTGGCGCCGCGTTCGCGCAGACCGACCTGATGCTGCACCTGCTGCGCGAGCGCTGCGGCAGTGCGCTCACCGACCTGGTCTCGCGCATGCTGCTGATCGACGGACGTCAGGCGCAGGCGCCATTCATCGTGCCGGAGGTGCTGGCCAACGGCAACGACCTTGTGGCGCGGCTGGCCGCACGCGTCGAATCGGCATTGCCCGATCCGCCTGCGGTCAGCGTGCTGGCGCGCGAGTTCTGCATGTCGGAGCGCACGCTGTCGCGCCACATCCAGAAGGCCACAGGCAAGAGCACGCAGGCGCTGGTGCAGAGCGTGCGTTTGCGGCGCGCCCGCGCGCTGCTCGAGTCGAGCCGAATGACTGTCGAGCAGGTGGCAGGCGCCGTGGGTTACCAGGACGCCACGGCACTGCGACGTCTGATGAAGAAGATGGCGGGCGCGAACCCGAGCCGCTATCGCGGCTGATGCGCCCGCAAGGCGCCGTGCCTGCTCTTACTTCTTGCGCGCGGCAATCGCCTGCTCGGCCTTCGCCACCAGGTCGGCACCCACAGTCGGCTTCCACTTGTCGTACACCGGCCGCGTCGCCTTCACGAAGGCATCGCGTTCGGCTGGTGTGAGGCTGGTCACCGTTACGCCCATGCCCGCGATCTCCTTCAGCAGGGGCTTGTCGGCTTCGATCAAACCTTTGCGTGCGATGACGATTTCTTCCTTGCCCGCGTCGATGGCGGCCTGGCGCACGATGGCCTGGTCGGCCGGCGTCCACGAGGCCCAGATTTCCTTGTTCACCACGAACACCAGCGGGTCGGCCACATAGCCCCAGGCGGTCAAGAATTTCTGGCCCACGTTCTGCATCTTGAGCACGGTGAACAGGAACAGCGGGTTCTCCTGGCCGTCGACCGCGCCGCTCGCGAGTGCGGGCTGTGCGTCGGCCCAGCTCATCTGCGTGGGGTTGGCGCCGAGCGCGGTGAACATGTCGGAGTAAATGGGCGAGCCGACCACGCGGATCTTCATGCCCTTGACGTCGGCCGGCGACTTGATTGCTCTCTTCGAGTTGGTGATTTCGCGGTAACCGTTCTCGCCCCAGGCGAGCGGCACCACGCCGGCCTTCTCGAGCGTCTTGAACATCTCTTTGCCGACTTCGCCCTGCGTGAGCGCGTCGATGGCCGCGTAGTCAGGCATCAGGAAGGGCATGGAGAACAGGTTGAGCTGCTTGACCTGTGGCGACCAGTTGATGGTCGAGCCCACGGCCATGTCGATCACGCCCTGGCGCAGCGCGCTGAACTCGCGCGTCTGGTCGCCCTGGATGAGCGACACGCCGGGGTACAGCTTGATGTTGATGCGGCCCTGGGTGCGCTCCTTCACCATGTCGGCCCAGATCTTTCCGGCCTGGCCCCAGGGGGTGGGCGGGCCGAGCACCAGCGACATCTTGTATTCGGGCTTGTAGGCGGCTTGCGCCATGGCGCCGGTCGAGAACATGCCCAGGGCGGTTGCTGCGGCGGCGAGGCCGAGAAGGGTGCGGCGGAATTTCATGATGAGGGCTCTCCTTATGGTTCTGAGACGGGACAAAAATCAGTAGCCGAGCTTGCGCGGCAGCCAGAGTGCGAGTTCGGGAAAGATGATGACCAGCACCATCACCACGAACATCGAGAACAGCATCCAGCCCACCCAGCGCACGGTTTCTTCCATGCGCACTTTGGCGATGCGACACGACACCATCAGGTTGACCGCGAGCGGCGGCGTGAACTGGCCCAACGCCACCTTCAGCGTGAGGATCACGCCGAACCACACCGGGTCCCACTTGTAGTACTGCACGATGGGCAACAGCAGCGGCACGAAGATCAAAAAGATCGACACGCCGTCGAGGAACATGCCCACGGTGATGAGCAGCAGTATCAGCAGCGCCAGGATGCCGTATTCGCCAAGGCCCGAATTCACGATCGCGCGTGTCACCGGATCGATCACGCCCAGCGTCGAGAGCGAATACGCGAAGATGCCCGCCAGCGACACCACCAGCAGGATCACCGCCGACAGCTCACCCGACTCGCGCAAGATCACGAACAGGTCGCGCACCTTGATGGTCCGGTGAATGCACATGCCCACGAAGAGGCCGTAGAACACAGCCACCACCGCAGCCTCGGTCGGCGTGAACCAGCCAGCGCGCATGCCGCCGAGGATGAGCACTGGCGCGGCCAGCCCCCAGGTCGCTTCGCGAAAGCTCTTCCAGAACGGCGGGCGCGGCAGCGTGGCTTCGAGCGCGCCCATCTTGTGCTTGCGCGCCAGCATCACGGCCGGAATCATCAGCGCCAGGCCGGCCATCACGCCGGGGATCATGCCGGCCGCGAACAGCGCCGGCACCGAGGCACCGGGCACCAGCACCGAGTACACGATGAACGCCACCGAAGGCGGAATCAAAATGTCTGTGGCCGCCGCCGCACCCACCACGCTGGCCGAGAAGGCGGCAGGGTAGCCGGCGCGCGACATGGCCGCGATCATCACCGCGCCCACTGCGGCCGCATTCGCTGGGCCCGAGCCCGAGATACCGCCGAGAAACATCGCCACCGCAATCGCCACCAGCGGCAGCATGCCGGGGCCGCGGCCCACGATGGCGACGGCAAAGTTGACGAGGCGTAGCGCCACGCCCGAGCGGTCGAAGATGGAACCGACCAGCACGAACATCGGAATGGCCAGCAGCGGATATTTGCCGAGGCCGGCGTAGAAGTTCTGCGGCACGGCGAGCAGGCCGAACCACTGGGCGTCGCTGTTGGCCAGTGCGATGCAGGCGGCGCCCGCAAGGCCCAGTGCCGCGCCGATTGGCACGCCCACCAGCATCATCACGACGAAGGCAACGAAGAGCAGGGTGGCGATCACTTGGCGTCGTCCTTGCTCTCTTTGGTGTCCGAGCCGTAGTTCGTCTTGCGTCCGCGGCGGATCATGAGGCCCACCGCGCGCAATGCGATGGCGAACGACACGATCGGCAGCCAGATCGAATACCACCACGCCGGCAGCCCGATGCCCGGCGTCGTTTCCTCGAAGCGATAGTCGTCCCACACCATGCGGATGCTGAGCGCGCCGATGAGCGTGAACAGAATGGCGATCATCAGCGCGCCGAACTGCGCGAGCCGCTTGCGCCGCGCCATCGAGCCGCTTTCGGAAAAGTATTCGATGCGGATGTGCCGGTCGCGCGCCACAGCGGCCGAGCCGGCCACCAGCGCCAGCATGATCATGAGGAACACCGAGAACTCTTCGGTCCACGCGAAGGACGAGTCGGTGAAGTAGCGGACGATGACGTTGGCAAAAGTGATGAGCGCCAGCGCGCCCATGATGATGACCGTGAGCCAGTCTTCGATGGCAAGGGGAACCTTGGTCGGTTCGTCTGCTGCTTCGATTTCGGGGGGGAGGGGGCTGGCAGCGTCCAGCGTGGGGCCGGACTCGGGTGGAGTTGTCATCGCAGGATGGTCAGTGAGGCACGAACGCCGGGACGCGTTCGGTACACCTCGACAGGGAACAGCCTTCGATGCTAGGTGGTCGATGACCACTCATGTATCGGGGGTTTCCTTAGCTGCGGGGCTTGCAGAGCGGCTTTCAGGGCGTGTGCGCAGGCCGCCGGGTACTCCCCTCCGCGAATGTCCCCCGGCCTTCGGCCTCCTCCTTTATTTCGCTGCGGGGAGCACCCGACGCCCTGTGCACGATGAGTGCGGCTGTAGCGTTGGCGGTTCGACCGCTGCGGCGGATTGCAGATGGACGTGAGGGAAATGGCTCCACGGTTGGCGACAGGCTGGTCTACAGCTAGCTGAGTCGCGTGAAACTGCGAGGCACGTTTTCTTAAACAGGAAGTATGCTTATTTGCTTTAGACGGAGGGAAGATGAATAACCTGAAGCTGCAGCTGGAATATTGCTATGGCATTCGCAAGTTAGACGTGGTGCTGGAATATGCAGACACTTCCGCCGTTGCCATCTACGCGCCCAACGGTGCGATGAAAAGCTCTTTAGCCAACACCTTCCAAGACATTGCAGATGACAAAAAGTCGCAAGACCGGATCTTCCCGAACCGTTCCACAACGCGAGTAGTCCAGGACGAAAACGGTGTCGACCTTGCCGCCGGTAAGGTGCTTGTTCTGAGGCCTTACGAGGAGTTCTCTAGTAAGGGCAACGACACCGCGACTCTGTTGGTAAATGCCGCGCTGCGTCAGGAGTATGAATCGCTGCACGCAGGCGTCACATCCGCACGTGCGGCTTTGATAGGCGCGCTCAAGACGACAGCGAAAACTAAGCGGACTGTGGACCGCGAAGTCGCGTCGACATTCATGCCTTCGGGAGGAGAGTTCGACGCGGTGCTGGCGAGCCTGAAAGACGAACTGGACAAAGACTGGGAGCCGGTCTTCAAGGATGTGCCCTATGACGTCATGAACGACGAGCGGGTCATGGCATTCTTGGCCAACGGCGACTTCCGCACAGCGATCAACGACTACACGAAGAAGTACAACGAGCTGCTCGCTGCCTCGAAGTACTTTAAGAAAGACGGCTTCAACTACTACGAGGCCACCAACGTGGCGAAGGAGTTGAAGAACAGCGGCTTCTTCAAAGCCAAGCATTCTGTGAGCCTGAATGGTGACGAGAAGCAAGAGGTCAACTCCGAGGCTGAACTCCAAGCTCTCATTGACGCGGAGCGGGCCAAGATATCTGAGGACGCCGTACTTCGTAAGAAGTACGAGGAGCTTGAAAAGCAGATTCAGAAGAACGCACAGCTCCGTGAGTTCGAGGCCTACCTGCAGAGTCATGAAGAGTTGCTGCCAGAGCTTGCTGATCCGGTGGCATTCAAGAAAAAGCTCTGGATGTCATACCTCAAGGCGAATCACGCTTTGTGCATCGACCTTCTGAGCAAGGTTGACCAAGCAGCCGTGCGTTCAGCAGAGATTGAGGCGCAGGCTGCTCAGGAGCAGACTCAGTGGCAGGCGGTCATCGACATCTTCAACAACCGCTTCATTGTCCCGTTCCATCTGGAGGTAGCAAACAAGGTTCAGGTCGTGCTCGGCAAGGAAACGGCACCACGCTTGGGTTTCGTTTTCAAGGATGGCAACGACCATGCTTCAGTTGAGCGTGACGCCTTGCTGCAGACGCTCAGCACCGGCGAGAAGAAGGCGTTTCACGTCCTGAACATGCTGTTCGACATCGAGGTGCGCCGCGCCGCCGGCCAGGAGACGCTTCTCATCGTTGACGACATTGCCGACTCGTTCGACTACAAGAACAAGTACGCCATCATCCAGTACCTCTCCGACTTGGCGGAGGATCAGCACTTCAAGCTGCTTATCCTTACCCACAACTTCGACTTCTACCGAACCATCGAGAGCAGAGGCCTTGTTCCACGGAAGAACTGCTTCATGGTTTCGAAGACGACCGCAGGTATCACGCTCGAAGCGGCCCAAGGTGTGCGCAACATCTTCAGTAAGGTCTGGAAGCCGAATTTCTTCACGGACGACCGGAAGAAGATTTGCTGCATCCCTTTCATGCGTAATCTCATCGAGTACACGAAAGGTGACGCCGATGCTGACTACCTGCGCTTGACGTCGCTGCTTCACTGGAAAGTGGGCACGGTTCAGATAACGGTCGCAGACCTCGATGCGATTTACAACAACCTCTTTGGGACCACCGGGCAGTCAGGCAACGGCGCGACACCTATCGTTGACGTCCTGGCCACCGAGGTCGCGGCATGTCTTCAGGCCGCTGACGGAATTAACTTCGAGAACAAGGTGGTCTTGGCCATCGCCACACGGTTGCAGGCGGAGAAGTTCATGGCGGCCAAGATCAATGATGCTGCCTGGCTGGCAGGCATCACCGTCAACCAGACCCAGGCGCTGCTCAAGCGCTACCGCAACGAGTTTCCTGCCGAAATCGAAAACCTTGGCGTCATTCAGCGCGTACTCCTTATGACGCCCGAGAACATCCACCTGAACTCGTTTATGTACGAACCAATCCTGGACATGTCAGACCAGCATCTGCGACGTCTGTACTCAGAGGTCGTGGCGATGGCCTAGTGGCGGTCTGGGCAATAGCGGCGTACGGTTGTTCAGAGCGGCGTCGATATCAATCCCGAGATGCCGCACCTTCGCCCCCCTTGGGCAAGCAAACCCCGTTATCTGGTTCTCAACCAGGTAACGGGGAAATGCTTGGCATTGATGGCGTTGCGTGACGGGTGATTCAATGACCGCACTGGATCTGAGACCGTGAGCTCGGCGTCAGGATGTGACTGGTCGCAACCGCTGCAAAGCGGATGCTCGCATTGTCTGTCGACAATCAGCATGGAACGCATCGCCGACACCGAGGCCTACCCACAAGCAGCCTCAACCAAACCGAATTCCCTCCATCACGAAGGCTTCAGCCGCCGTACCCCAAAACGCTAGTTCGCCGAGCAGGCCGCGAACCCGCAGCCCGCGGACCAGCCACTAACCGCCAGTCTCAGGCGCCCCACATCGCGCCTTCTCGCTCATCTGGAACAGCTCTCCGGCCTTGCGAGCAAGTTCAGCCGCAAGCCAGAGCAGGTTGTCCAGTTGTCGAGGCCCGTCACCGCTGCACCAGTCGATTTCTTCACCGTGGCAAACCCACAGTAGAGCTTCGAGTTGAGAGAGGGTGTTTTCGAGAAGATCCGCCGGGTCTTGGGCGTTGTCTTCGGAAGCTACCGGCGTGCGAGGCCGGGCTATAGTCTTGGTAGCCATTTTTGTGCGTTCCTTCCAAGGTAAGTGCACGAACTTGGTTAGACGGTCGGGGTGCTAGTAACACCTCGGCCGTCGCCTTTTGATACCTCGCATTTGCATCGCTGCTTTCGCACCGACAACCTGCCGCGAGGCAAGCAGCCTTCAAACATCTCGGTGGCTTTGGTGTGTTGCGCCTTTCTTCTTCCCTTGTTGGGGTATCGAGTGACAGGGGCATCCACTCTAGAGAAGAACCCGGCGAAGTAGCCGTTTCATGCGGCACGAAGTCTCGGCGACTGCCAACAAATGCAGCTTCCGCAGCGGCTCTGAACGATCACCCCGTCGGCGTGATCGTCGCCCCGGATGCGAGCAGAAAGACTCAGTTCATCCAGGACCGTGCCCGGTCCAGATGCTCGTGGCACTCGCGCACCATGCGCTCGAGCAACTCGGCACAAGTCGGAATGTCATCGATCAGCCCGATGCACTGCCCGGCCGAGACCACGCCGTTGTGCACCTCACCAGACTCCAGCGCCGCCCGTCCACGCGCGCCGGCCACCAGCGGTCGCACGTCCTCGAACTCGCAGCCACCCGGGCGGTTCTCCGTGGCCACCACCTCTTCGGAGATGGCGTTGCGGAACACGCGCGCCGTGTTGTGCAGGGTGCGGAACATCAGCTTCGTGTCGCGCTCGGTTGCGTCGACCAGCGCCTGCTTGATGTTGTCGTGGATCGGCGCTTCCTTCGTCACGCAGAAGCGCGTGCCCATGTTGATGCCCTCGGCACCCAGTGCCAGCGCGGCGGCCATGCCGCGCCCGTCGGCGATGCCGCCCGACGCGATGATCGGAATGCGCAGCTTGCGCGCCGCCACCGGCAGCAGCACCAGGCCGGGCACGTCGTCCTCGCCCGGATGGCCCGCGCATTCGAAGCCGTCGACCGACACGGCATCGACGCCATTGCGTTCCGCCGACAGCGCGTGGCGCACCGAGGTGCACTTGTGCACGATCTTCACGTCATGACGCTTCAGCGCTTCGATGAAGTCCTTCGGGCTGTTGCCGGCGGTCTCCACGATCTTGATGTCGCTGTCGATGATGGCCTGCACGTACTCCGCATATGGCGGCGGCTTCACCGCCGGCAGGATCGTGAGGTTCACGCCGAAGGGCTTGTCGGTCAGCGTGCGGGTGCGCGCGATTTCGTTGCGCAGGTCGTCGGGCGTGGGCTGCGTCAGCGCGGTGATGATGCCGAGGCCCCCGGCGTTCGACACGGCCGCGGCCAGCTCGGCGCGGCCTACCCATTGCATGCCGCCCTGGATGATCGGGTAGCGGATGCCGAGCAGTTCGGTGATGCGGGTCTTCATCGTCGCTGCCTCTTCTTACAGCGCCTTCACCAGTTCCGGCACGGCCGTGAACAGGTCGGCCACGAGGCCGTAGTCGGCCACCGAGAAGATCGGGGCCTCTTCGTCCTTGTTGATCGCCACGATCACCTTGGAGTCCTTCATGCCGGCCAAGTGCTGGATGGCGCCCGAGATGCCTGCTGCGATGTACAGCTGCGGCGCGACAATCTTGCCGGTCTGGCCGACTTGCCAGTCGTTGGGGGCGTAGCCTGCATCGACGGCTGCGCGGCTGGCGCCCAGGCCTGCGTTCAGCTTGTCGGCCAGAGGAGCCATCACTTCGGTGAACTTCTCTGCGCTACCCAGCGCCCGGCCACCCGAGACGATGATCTTGGCGGCGGTCAGCTCGGGGCGTTCGCTCTTCGTGACTTCACGGCCCACGAAGCTGCTCTTGCCGCTGTCTGCAACGCCTTCGGCGGTTTCGACGGCCGCGCTGCCACCGGTGGCGGCTGCAGCGTCGAAGCCGGTCGTGCGAACCGTGATCACCTTGGTAGCGTCACTGCTCTGCACGGTGGCAATCGCGTTGCCGGCGTAGATCGGGCGCTCAAAGGTGTCCGGGCTGTCGACCTTGGTGATGTCGCTGATCTGGGCCACATCGAGCTTGGCAGCCACGCGCGGAGCGACGTTCTTGCCGTTGGCGGTCGAGGGGAACAGGATGTGGCTGTAGTTGGCTGCGATCGCCAGCACCTGGGCTGCAACGTTTTCTGCGAGGTTCTCAGCCAGGCTGGGGCTGTCGGCCACGATGACTTTGGAGACTCCGGCGATCTGTGCAGCGGCCTTGCCGGCCTCGGCGGCATTGGCACCGGCCACCAGCACGTGGACATCGCCGCCGCAGGCGAGTGCAGCAGTCACGGTGTTCAGGGTCGCGGGCTTGACGGTCGCGTGGTCGTGTTCGGCAATAACAAGTGCGGTCATGTTCAGATCACCTTCGCTTCGTTCTTCAGTTTGTCCACCAGCGTTGCAACGTCAGGCACCTTGATGCCGGCGCCGCGCTTCGGGGGCTCCGAGACCTTCAGGGTCTTTAGGCGGGGCTTGACGTCCACACCCAGGTCTTCAGGCTTGAAGACGTCGAGCTGCTTCTTCTTGGCCTTCATGATGTTGGGCAGCGTCACGTAGCGCGGCTCGTTCAGGCGCAGGTCGGTCGTGATGACAGCGGGCAGGCTCAGGGAGATGGTTTCCAGGCCGCCGTCGACTTCGCGGGTGACGGTGGCTTTGTCGCCTGCGACTTCGACCTTGGAGGCGAAGGTGGCTTGGGGCAGGTCGGCCAGCGCAGCCAGCATCTGGCCGGTCTGGTTGGCGTCGTCGTCGATGGCCTGCTTGCCGAGGATGATCAGCTGGGGTTGTTCCTTGTCGACCAGCGCCTTGAGCAGCTTGGCGACAGCCAGGGGCTGTAGTTCTTCAGTCGTCTCGACCAGGATGCCGCGATCAGCGCCGATGGCCATCGCGGTGCGCAGGGTTTCCTGGCACTTGGCATCACCGCACGAGACGGCGATGACTTCGGTCACGACGCCCTTTTCCTTCAGGCGAACGGCCTCTTCAACCGCGATCTCGTCGAAGGGGTTCATGCTCATCTTGACGTTGGCAATGTCCACTCCGGTGCCGTCGCTCTTGACGCGCACTTTCACGTTGTAGTCGACGACCCGTTTGACAGGTACAAGAACCTTCATGGCTGTTCCTTTGAATGACGAAGAAATGAATGAGTGAGTGAATGGGTTATTCGAGCTTGGCGCCCGACTGCTTGATGAGGCGCTCCCACACCGGGCGCTCGGCCTTCCAGGCGGTGGCGAAGAGTTCGGGCGAGCTGTCCTTGATCTCGAAGCCCATGGCTGCCACGCGTTCGCGCACGTCGGGCTGCTGCGTGGCCTTGCGCACTTCTTCAGCGATGCGGTCCACGATGGGTTTCGGTGTCTTTGCAGGAGCCGCGATGGCGAGCCAGCCGGTCACGCGGTAGGCCTCGTCCTTCAGGCCCTGCTCGGCGAGCGTGGGCACGTTGGGCAGCGTGCTCATGCGGCGCTCGCCGCTCACGCCGATGGCGCGGATCTTCCCGGAGTCGATGTGCGGCTTGGCCACCAGCGCGCTCGCATACGCCATCTGGATCTGGCCGCCGATCAGGTCCTGCATCATCGGCGCCTCGCCCTTGTAGGCGACGTGGTTCATGTCGGACTGCGTGGCCAGGCTCATGTGCGCGCCGGCCAGGTGCGGGTATGCGCCCACGCCGTACGAACCGTAGGCCACCTTGCCCTTGTTGGCGGTGACGTACTTCAGCAGCTCGGGGCCGGTCTTCGCGGGAACGCTCGGGTGCACCACCAGCACCAGCGGCGCCATCGCGATCTGGTAGACCAGCGTGAGGTCGCGCTGCGTGTCGTAGGGCAACTTCTCGTACAAGAACTCGTTGGTCATCAGCGAATTGCTCAGCCCCAGCACGATGGTGTAGCCATCGGGCGCAGCCTTGGCGACCGCGTCGGTGCCGATGATGCCGGCCGCGCCGGGCTTGTTGTCGATGATGACGGGCTGGCCCATGCCAGCCGACATCTTCTGGCCGATCACGCGCGCGAGCACGTCGGTGGCGCCGCCGGCGGCGAAGGGCACGACCATGCGGATCGGCTTGTTCGGGTAAGCGGTCTGGGCATTGGCTGCGGGCAGCGCGCACAGCGTGGCGACGGAAGCGGCGGTGCACAGCACGGCGCGGCGGGTCTGGATGCGGAAGAAGGTCATGGCTTGTCTCTGTTTCTCGGTCTCGGTTTCAAAAAGGGTCACTGCGCCGCGATGCGCGTCTTGAAGGGCAGGGGCTCCAGCGCCTTCTGCAGCTGCTCTTGCAGTGCAGCGGCCAGCGCGCCCGCCGCCGCGTTGTCGATCAGCACGCGCACGAGGCTTTCGCCTTCGGTCTTCACGACGGGCCGCGCTGCATCGGGCACGCCGAGCGACACGCACACTTCCGCCACTGTCGCGCTCACCACCTGGCGCGCGGCCATCGCGCGCAGCTCGGGCTTGTAGATCTTTCCGACGTTGGTCATCGGCATGGTCTCGATCACCGACACCCACTTGGGCTTTGCGGGTGCTTCGTCCACGCGCTCGGCGGTGAAGGCCAGCAGCTCTTCTTCCGTTGCCGAGGCGCCGGGTACCAGCGTCGCGAAGATCACCGGCAGTTCGCCCGCATACGCATCGGGCGCACCGACAGCGGCGCACAGCTGCACGGCCGGGTGCGCGCCCAGCGCGTCCTCGATGGTCTTGGGGTCGATGTTGTGGCCGCTGCGGATGATCAGGTCCTTCGAGCGGCCCGTGAGGTTGAGCCGCTCCTCGCTGTCGATCCAGCCCAGGTCGCCGGTCGCGAGCCAGCTGTCGGCCGTGAAGGCCTTGGCGTTGTCGGCCGGGTCCACGAAGCCGGAGAACACATTGGGTGACTTGAACAGCACCATGCCCTGTTCGCCGGGCGCCACTTCGCGGTCGCTGGCGTTGCCGTTCTCGTCGAGCGCCACCACGCGCATCTGCATGTACGGCAGGCGAAAGCCCACGCAGCCCGCGGGCCCGTCCACGCCCGGCGGCGTGATGGTCGAGATGCCGGCCATCTCCGTCATGCCCAGACTCTCGTGCACATGCAGGCCGAACAGGCGTTCGAAGCGCGCGGCCAGCTCGGGCGCGAGCACGGCGGCGCCGGTGCGGCAGTAGGTGATCGATGAAATGTCCGCACCGTCCAGCGGCACATTGGCCAGCGCCGCGAGCACGGTGGGCACGGCCGACAGCGAGGTCGGGCGGTACTTCGCCACCAGCTTCCAGTAGTTGGCCAGCACCTCCTTGTTGCGCAGCAGCGAGGGCGTGGGAATGATCACTTCCACACCGGCCGACAGCGACGACAGCGAGGCCGGCAGCACGCCCGCCACATGGAACAGCGGATAGCCGTTGATGGAGATGCCGTTCTCGTTCATGCCCGCGACCTGCACGCTGGCCCAGGCCGTGAACACCTGTGCGCCATGGCTGTGGCGCGCAAGCTTCGGAGCACCCGTGGTGCCGCCGGTGTGGAAGTAGGCGGCGATGTCGGAAGGCGCGATGTCGCGGCCGCTCACGAGGCGGTCGTCGGGTTGCGCGGCGCGCAGCACGTCGAACTCGGCGACTCCTTCGGGCAGTGCACCGGCTGCGCCGGGCGCTTCGTCGTGCGGTGCCACGCGCAGCACCGTGGTCAGCGTCGGCACCTGGCCGCGCAGGCGCATTGCCTTCGACCACATGCCCGATTCGCTGTCCGAGCCATAGGCGATCAGCACCTTCGCGCGGCCCGCGGTCATCAGTGCGACCAGCTTCTCGTCGGTGAGCAGCGGGTTCAGCGGCTGCACGATGCCGGTCGCCTCGCCACCCCACAGCGCGAGGTGGTACTCCAGGCAACCGGGCAGCAGCACCGCCACCGCGTCGCCCGGCCCCACGCCCAGCGTGTGCAGCATGTTCGCGGTCTGGTGGATGCGCGCGAGCAGTTCGGCGTACGACCAGCGGATGGGCTCGTCGGCCGGGTTGCCGGTGCGCAGGAAGGTCAGCGCCGTCTTGTTGCCGAAGGCATGGCCCGCGTTGCGGAAGATCTCGTAGGTGCTGCGCACCGTGAGCGCCTGCTCCAGCGGCGTCTCCTCGAGCTTGCGGATGTCGGCGAGGCTGCGAACCGGAAGGGCGGGGCGGAATGGCGCGCCGACGGGGGTGCTGTAGTTGTTGTCGTACTTCTCTGTCATGTCTTGTCTCCTTGGTGTTGTCGCCCTGCCGGCCCGGCCGTTTTACTGGTTCGTGATGTGGTTGTCTCGAATGACCTTGCCCCAGCGCTCGAAGTCCTCGCGCATGCGCACGCCCGTCTGCTCGGGCGTGCGGTAGGCCGAGAAGGTGCCGACGCTCTGGAGCTTGTCCTGCACTTCCTTGTCGGCCAGCGCGGTCTTCAGTTCGGCGCTCATGCGGTCGATCACGTCCTTGGGCGTGCCGGCCGGTGCCAGCAGGCCGCCCCACGAGGTTGCATCGAAGCCGGGGAATCCTTGCTCAGCCACCGTCTTCACATCGGGCAGCAGGCTCACGCGCTGGCCCGAGCCGACCGCGATGGCGCGCAGCTTGCCGGCCTTGATGTGCGGCAGCACGCCCACAAGGTCAGAGAACATCGCGGGCACTTGGCCGCCGATCAGGTCGGTCACGGCTGGCGCGCTGCCGCGGTAGGGCACGTGCTGCATGTCGAACTTGCCGATGTTTTTCAGCTGCTCGGTCGTCAGGTGGCCGAAGCTGCCGGCGCCCGCGCTCGTGTAGTTGAGCTTGCCGCCTTCGGCCTTGGCCTTGGCGATCAGGCCCTGCACGCCGGTCACGTCGGGCAGCGACTTGGGGTTGACCACCAGCACGATCGGCAGGTCATACACCGAGCCCACGGGCGTGAAGTTCTTGAAGATGTCGTAGCCGGTGGGGCCGTACAGGTGCGAGGCCAGCAGCGTGGGCGTGGCCAGCATCACGAAGGTGTAGCCATCGGGCGCGGCGCGGGCCGCGGCGGCTGCGCCCACGGTGCCCGAGGCGCCGCTACGGTTGTCGATCACGATGTTCTGCTTGAGCGCGACCGACATCTTCTGCGCCACGATGCGCGAGGCCACGTCGGTCGGGCCGCCGGGCGGGAAGGGCACGATCAGCGTGATCGGCTTGGCGGGCCAGGCCTGCGCGAAGGCGGTGCCGGCCACCAGGGGCAGGGCGAGTGCGAGAAGGGCGCGGCGAACGGGACTGCGAAGGGAAGAAAGGGATGCCATTGGGTTTGTCTACTTTGGAAATGCGGGCGTCTGTCTTCTTCAGACGACGCCACTCGTTTTAAGCGCGGCCAGCTTTTCATCCGACAGGCCGAGCAGGGACTGCAGCACGTCGTGCGTGCCTTCGCCCAGTGTGGGCGGCGCGCTGCGCACGGGCAGGCGCTCGCCATCGAAACGGTAGGGCGGCGCCAGCACGTTGACAGTGCCGGCCACCGGATGCGGCTGCGTGGTCACGAGGCCGGCATCGGTCGCGCGCTTCGATTGCAGCGCTTCGAGCAGGCCCAGCACCTCGCCGCACGGAATGCCCGAGGCAGTGAGCTTCGCGAGCAGGTCGGTGCGTTGGCGCTTCGCCAGCTCGGCGTGCAGCTCGGGCAGCAGCACCGCGCGGTTTGCCGAACGCAGGATGTTGGTCTTGAAGCGTTCGTCGGCAGCGAGGTCGGGCCGCTCGATCACGTCGGTGCAGAAGCGTGCGAACTGCGCGTTGTTGCCCACCGTGATGACCAGCGGACCATCGGCCGCATCGAACACGCCGTAGGGCACGATCGACGGGTGCGAGTTGCCGTAGCGCGGCGGGTCTTCGCCCATCAGCAGCGCTTCGAGGCCGTAGTAGGCGGTGATCATCAGGCCGCAGTCGAACAGCGCCATCTCGACATGCCGGCCCTTGCCGGTCTTCTCGCGCTGGTACAGCGCGGCCAGGATGGCTTGTGCCGAGTACATGCCGGTGAACAGGTCGACGGCGGCCACGCCGAACTTCAGCGGCGGCTGGTTGGCTTCGCCGTTCAGCGCCATCAGGCCGGCCTCGCCTTGAACGACGAGGTCGTAGCCCGGGCGTGTGGCTTCGGGGCCGGTGCGGTCGTAGCCCGAGATCGAGCAGTAGATGAGGCCGGGCTGCTCCTTGCTCAGTTGCTCGTAGCCCAGGCCCAGCTTGTCGATGCCGCCGAACTTGAAGTTCTGGATCACCACGTCGCACTGCTTGGCGAGGTCGCGTGCGATCTGCTGGCCTTCGGGCGTCTGCAGGTCGAGCGTGACCGAGCGCTTGTTGCGGTTCACGCTGTTGAAGTAGGCGGTCTCGGTCTTGCCGACGCGCAGGCCCCAGTCGCGCGTGTCGTCGCCGCGGCCCGGGTGCTCCACCTTGATGACTTCGGCGCCCATGTCGGCCAGCACCATGCCGCACCAGGGGCCCGCGAGGATGCGGGACAGATCGAGGACGCGCACGCCGGCAAGCGGCAGCGAGGAATTCAGCGAAGACATGGCAGCTCCAGAAAGACGAAAAACCTCTGCACCTGCGTGCAAGAGGTTGGAAGGGTGAGCACGGCGCGTGTCAGGACGCGTCCTGCTTCTGTCGGCGCAGCGCGACGAAGTCGGCCTTGCGCTTGCCGAGGAAGGCGCCGATGCCTTCGGCCGCTTCGGCATCCGCCTGCGACTCGACCATGAACACGGCCTCGGCGTCGAGCTGCTCTTCCAGCGTGGCACGGTGTGCCTGGCGGCACAGCGTCTTGATGCGTGCGCTCGCGCGCTGCGGGCCGCTTGCCACCTTGGCTGCGAGCGCGATGGCTTCGGCCAGTGCTGCGCCCTTGTCGGTCAGGCGGTTGACCGCGCCCAGCGCGTGCAGGCGCTCGGCCGGCATGCGGTCGCCGGTCAGGCACATCTCGGTCAGCACCTGGCGCGAGACGAACTCCGAGAGGAACGCCGTGGCGCCACCGTCCGGCGTGAGGCCGACCTTGACATAGGCCACGGTGTAGAAGGCGTCGCGTGCCGACACCAGCATGTCGCAGGCCAGCGCCATCGACAGGCCGGCGCCGGCTGCACCACCTTCGACCGCCGCGATCACGGGCTTGCCGCAATCGCGGATCGCGCGGATCAGGTCATGCAGGCCTTCGAGCTTTTCGCGGCGCTCCGAGGCGGGCAGTTCGCGGCGCTTGGCCAGCAGGTTGAGGTCGCCGCCGGAGCAGAAGAAATCGCCCGCGCCGGTGAAGACGATGGCGCCGACTTCAGGGTCGTTCTCGGCGTCGGCGAGCGCGGCAGAGAGTTCGGCGTACAGCGTCGGCGTGATCGCGTTGCGCGCGCCGGGGTTGCTGTTGGTGAGGACGCGGACCGCACCCTCCTGCGAGATCAGAACCGTCTTGTCCGTCATGCCACGACCTCCTTACCGAGCGCGATGTAGCGCTGCAGGTGGTGGTCTTCGTCGCCGAGCTGGTGGTCGATCATCACGAGGCGCTTGGCGTAGTGGGGCATCGGCAGCTCCCACGTCATGCCGATGCCGCCGTGCATCTGGATGCTTTCTTCCGCCACCAGCGCGCCGATGCGGCCGATGCTGAACTTGGCGGCCGACAGCGCGCGCTCGCGCGTCACGCGGTCGCCGGTGTCGATGGCTGCTGCGGCGTTGATGACTGCCGAGCGGGCCTGCTCGATTTCGAGCAGCAGGTCGGCCATGCGGTGCTGCAGTGCCTGGAAGCTGCCGATCAGCGTGCCGAACTGCTTGCGCGTGCGCAGGTATTCCAGCGTGGCGGTCTTGGCTGCTTCCATCGCGCCCAGCGCTTCGGCGCACAGCGCGAGCACGCCGCGGCCGATGGCGCGTTCCAGCGTGGCATGGCCCTGGCCTTCGGTTCCGAGCAGTGCATCGGCGCCCAGCTTCACGCCGTCGAACGAGAGCTCGGCGACACGGCCGCCGTCGATGGCGGGGCAGCCGCGCACCGTGAGGCTGGCAGTCTTCGCGGGCACGAGGAACAGCGAGATGCCGGCTTCGTCGTCGATGGCACCCGAGGTGCGGGCCGAGACCAGGAACAGGTCGGCCTGCTCGCCTTGCGGCACGACAGCCTTGGTGCCGTGGAGCACCCAGCCATCGCCGCTGCGCTCGGCCTTGGTTGCCACGCGGGTGCGTTCGTAGTGCGTGTCGGCCTCGTCGTGCGCGAAGGCCGCAACCGTCACGCCGTTGATGATGTCGCCGAGCTTCTCTTTCTGCGCATCGGTGCCCGCGGCGCTGATTGCCTCGCCGACCATCACGGCGCCCAGCAGCGGCTCGATCACGAGGCCGCGGCCCAGTGCCTCGAAGACCACGGCGATGTCGAAGCCGCCGCCGCCGAAGCCGCCATCGGCCTCGCTGAACAGCGCACCGATCACGCCCAGTTCGGCGAACTGCTGGAAGATTTCCTTGCTGAACCCGTGCTCCGATTTTGCGATGCGGTCGCGCGCGTCGAACGCGTACTGCTCGGCGATGAAGCGGTTCAGGCTGTCGGCGAGCATGCGCCGGTCTTCGGTGTGTTCGAAGTTCATTGCATGTCTCCTTTACAGGCCAAGAATCATCTTGCTGATGATGTTCTTCTGGATTTCGTTCGAGCCGCCGAAGATCGACAGCTTGCGGTTGTTGAAGTAGCGCGAGGCGGCAGCCGAGGCGTAGTCGGGGCCGAAGGTCTCGCCTGTGAAACCATCCTTCAGCGCCTCTGCGATGAAGGGGCGGCCGTACACACCCATCGCGCGGCGGGCCAGCGAAGAAATCTCCTGGCGGATCTCGGTGCCGCGGATCTTCAGCATCGAGCTTTCCGCGCCGGGCACGCCGCCGCCGGCCACCGCCGCGATCACGCGCAGGTTGGTGGTCTTCATGTTCTCCAGGTCGATCTCGACACGCGCCATGCGTGCCGCAAAGGCCGGGTCTTCGGCCAGGGGCTTGCCGTTTTTCGTCTGCGTAGCTGCAATGCCCTTGAGCTGTTCGAGCGCGGCCACCGAGAAGCCCACGCCCGCGATGTTGGTGCGCTCGTAGGTCAGCAGGTACTTGGCGCAGGTCCAGCCCTTGTTCTCCTCGCCCACGAGGTTCTCGGCGGGCACGCGCACGTCGGAGAAGAACACCTCGTTGACTTCATGCTCGCCGTCGAGCGTGATGATCGGGCGCACTTCCACGCCGGGCGAGTCCATGTCGATCAGCAGGAAGCTGATGCCTTCCTGCTTCTTCGCCTCGCGATTGGTGCGCACCAGGCAGAAGATCATGTTGGCGTGCTGGCCCAGCGTGGTCCAGGTCTTCTGGCCGTTCACGATGTAGTGGTCGCCCTGCGCGTCGATGCCGCGCACGGCCGATGTCTTCACCGCTGCCAGGTCGGAGCCCGCGCCGGGTTCCGAATAGCCCTGGCACCACCAGTCGGCGCCGTTCAGGATGCGCGGCAGCCAGTAGCTTTTCTGCGCCTCGTTGCCGTACTTGATGAGCACCGGGCCGAGCATGTTCACGCCGAAGGGCACGATGCGCGGCGCAAAGGCCAGCGCGCATTCGTGCTCGAAGATGAACTTCTCGACTGCCGTCCAGCCCGGGCCGCCGTACTGCTCGGGCCAGTGGTTGGCGAGCCAGCCGCGCTCGTTGAGGATGGCGTGCCATTCCTGCATGTCGGCCTTCTCGAGGATCTTGCCGCTGCGCACTTTCTCGGACAGCCGCACGGGCAGTTTGTCGGCCAGGAAGGCGCGCACATCGCTGCGGAAGGCTTCTTCTTCGGTCGTGAAGTTCAGGTCCATCGCAGGCTCCTCAATAGATTTCGAACAGGCCGGCCGCGCCCATGCCGCCGGCGATGCACATCGTGACCACGGCGTACTTCGCGCCGCGGCGCTTGCCTTCGATGAGCACGTGACCCGTGAGGCGCGCGCCGGTCATGCCGAAGGGGTGGCCGATGGAGATCGCGCCGCCGTTCACGTTCAGAAGCTCCGACGGAATGCCCAGCTTGTCCTGGCAGTAGATCGACTGCGAGGCGAAGGCTTCGTTGAGCTCCCACAGGCCGATGTCTTGCACCTTGAGGCCGTGGCGCGCGAGCAGCTTGGGCACGGCGAACACCGGGCCGATGCCCATCTCGTCGGGTTCGCAGCCGGCCACTGCGAGGCCGCGGAAGGCGCCCAGCGGCTTGATGTTGGCGCGCTCGGCGTCCTTGGCTTCCATCAGCACGCAGGCCGATGCGCCGTCCGACAACTGCGAGGCGTTGCCTGCGGTCACGAACTTGTCTTCGCCCATCACCGGCTTCAGCTTGGCAAGCGCCTCGTAGGTGGTGCCGCGGCGATTGCAGTTGTCTTCGGTGGCGGTGACTTCGCGGTAGGTGACTTCCTTCGTGTCCTTGTCGGTCACGGCCATCGTGGTGGTGCAGGCGACGATCTCGTCTTTGTAGCGGCCGGCGAGTTGCGCTTCTTCGGTACGGCGCTGGCTCTCGGCGGAGAAGCGGTCCTGTGCTTCGCGGGTAATGCCGTAGCGCTTGGCCACGATGTCGGCGGTCTCGATCATCGCCATGTACAGCGCGGGCTTGTGCTCGACGATCCACGGGTCCATGCCGCTGTCGCCACTGTCGGTGGCGCTGCGCGAGCGGATCTGCGAGATGCTTTCGACGCCGCCCGCGATCATGGCCGGCGCGCCGTCCACCACGATACGGCCCGCGGCCATCGCAATCGCCTGCAGGCCCGAGGCGCAGAAGCGGTTGACCGTGGTGCCGGCGATGCTGATGGGCAAGCCCGCGCGGATGACGGCCTGGCGCGCGATGTTGCGGCCGGTGGTGCCTTCGGGGTAGCCGCAGCCGAGGATCGCGTCCTCGATCAGCGCAGCGTCGAGGCCCGAGCGCTCGACCGCAGCCTTCACGGCGAAGGCCGCCAGCGTGGGGCCGGGGGTGATGTTGAATTCGCCGCGGTGCGCCTTGGTGAGCGGGGTGCGGGCAGTGGAAACGATGACGGCTTCACGCATGGGAATGTCTCCTGGACGGCTGACTGAGGTGGACTCTGATTACTCGGATTGATTGAGGCTGGCGAAATCGGCGCCTTGCGCGACCAATTCGACCAGCAGCGGCGAGGGCTTCCAGAAGATCGGGTCTTCCTTCGCAAACTCGCGGATGTCGGCCAGCACCTTGGGCAGGCCCACGGTGTCGGCGTATTTCATGGGGCCGCCGCGGTGGCGCGGGAAGCCGTAGCCGTAGAGGAAAGTCACGTCCACGTCGAGTGGGCGCAGCGCGATGCGCTGGAGCACGACATTGGCGCCCTCGTTGATCATCGCGGCCATGTAGCGGCGCATGATTTCTTCCTCGGTGAAGGTGCGCGGCTTGATTCCCGCGCGTTCGCGCTCGGCGTCGATGATGGCCAGCACCTCGGGGTCGGGCTGGCCAGTGCGTGCGCCTTCGGGGTACAGGTAGTAGCCTCGCTGCGTCTTCTGGCCGAACCAGCCGCGCTCGCAGATGCGGTCGGCCACCTGTACGTAGCGCGCCTGCGGATCGCGCGTGGCGGCCTTGCGCTTGCGCGTGGCCCAGCCGATGTCGCCGCCGGCCAGGTCGGACACCTGGAACGGGCCCATCGGATAGCCGAAGTTGCGCACGGCCGCGTCGATGTCGTAGGGCGAGGCACCGTCTTCCATCATGTGGTCGGCGGCCTGGCGGTACACGGCCAGGATGCGGTTGCCGATGAAGCCGTCGCACACGCCTGCGCGCACCGGCACCTTCTTGAGCTTTTTCGCAAGCTCGAAGCCGGTGGCGACCACGTCGGCGCTCACCTTGGCGGGCACCACGATCTCCAGCAGCTTCATGATGTTGGCGGGCGAGAAGAAGTGCAGGCCCACCACGTCCTGCGGGCGCGAGATGCTGTCAGCGATCTGGTCGATGTCGAGGTACGAGGTGTTGGTGGCGATCACGGCGCCGCGCTTGCACACGCGGTCGAGTTCGGCGAACACGGCCTTCTTGACGCCCATTTCCTCGAACACGGCCTCGACCACGATGTCGACCTGAGCGAGCGCGTCATAAGACGTGGAGCCCGAGAAGCGGGCCATGACGGCGGTCTTGGCCTCAGGCGTCATGCGGCCCTTGGCGATGAGGCTGTCGTACACCTTCTCCACGTTGGCGCGGCCGCGCGCGAGCTGGGTGTCGTCGCGCTCGATCATGGTCACGGGCATGCCGGCGTCGAGCATCGCCACCGCAATGCCCGCACCCATGGTGCCGCCGCCGATGATGCCGGCCGACTCCAGCGCGCGCGGCTTCGCGCTCTTGGTCTCGGGCGCCTTCAGCACTTCACGTTCGGCGAAGAAGGCGTGGATCAGGCCGGCGCGCTGCGGGCTGTCGATGCACTGCAGGAACAGCTTGCGCTCCAGCGCCATGCCTTCGTCGAAGGGCAGCGTGAGCGCGCCTTCGACGGCTTCGATGATCTTCATCGGCGAGAACAGGCCGCGGCTCTTCTTCGCGGTGTCGGCGCGCGCGGCTTCGAGGGCTGCGCGGCTGGCTTCCTTGTCGGCCAATGCGCCGGCTTCGCGCGTGCGGCGCACCGGGGCCTTGGCTGCGACCAGCTCTTGCGCGTAGGCGAGGCCTTCGGCCAGCGCGTCGGCATCGGTGCCGAGGCGGTCGACGAGGCCGAGCGGCAGCGCTTCCTTCGCGCCCGCATGGCGGCCGCTGAGCATCAGTTCGAGCGCGGGCTTCACGCCGATGAGGCGCGGCGCACGCTGCGTGCCGCCCGAGCCGGGCAAGAGGCCCAGTGCCACTTCAGGCAGGCCCAGCTTCGCGGTAGGCGAGGCGAGGCGGTAGTGCGCCGACAGCGCCACTTCGAGCCCGCCACCCAGTGCGGCGCCGTGGATGGCGGCGACAACCGGCTTGGAGCAGTTCTCGATCTTCAGGCAGACCTCGGGCAGCGACGGCGGCTGCGGCGTCTTGCCGAACTCGCGAATGTCCGCGCCCGCGATGAAGTTGCGGCCCGCGCCGACGATCAGCACCGCCTTGGCGCCGCTGTCGGCCTCCGCGGCGTCGATGGCGGCCACGAGGCCGCGGCGCACATCCACGCCCAGGGCATTGACGGGCGGGTTGTCGATGGTCACCACGAACACGTCGCCTCGACGCTGGAAGGTGACGGGACCGTTGGACGTGGAAGGGCTGGGAGTTGTGGTGGCCATGTGCTTGCTTGTCTCTTTGCGTTGCGAACCGTGCTGAGGTTCGAGGCTCTGGGGGTGAACCCAGCATTCTTTGCCCGCTGCGCCGCTTTGACAATTGCATAGGCGGTTGACAGACTGTCAAAGAATTTTTGACACAATCGGCCCATGGACCTCCAGTCGCTCACTTTGTTGGTGGAAATTCTTGACGCCGGCAACCTGAGTGCTGCTGCCCGCCGGCTCAAGATGAGCCGCGCCAACGTCAGCTACCACCTGAACCAGTTGGAGCGCTCAGTCGGCGCGCAGCTGGTGCGGCGCACCACCCGGCGCGCCGAGCCGACCGAAATCGGCCTGCGGCTTTACCAGCACGGCGTTGCCATCCAGGGCGAACTGCTGGCGGCGCGCGAATCGGTAACGACGCTGGGGCAGGGCCTGCAGGGCCGCGTGCGCCTGAGCGTGCCCAGCGGCTACGGCCAGCTCGTGATGGCCGACTGGCTGATCGACTTCAAGCGCCAGTACCCCGGCATCGTGCTCGACGTGGTGTTCGAGAACCGCATCGAGGACCTGCTGCGCGACGAAGTCGACATCGCGATACGCGTGATTCCCGAGCCGCCGCAGAACCTGGTGGCGCGCGAGATGGGGCCGGTGCGCTATGTGGCGTGTGCTTCAACCGACTACGCGGCGAAGAACCCGCTGCCGGTGCAGCTAGACGCGCTGCAGGGCGCACCCGTGGTCACCGCTGCCGTCATCGGGCGGCAACTGCGCGTGTCGGCCTACCAAGGTGAGACGCGGCGCGAAGTGATCCTGGAGCCGACGCTGATCTCGGAAAACTTCCTGTTCCTGCGCCAGGCCATCCTCGCGGGGCTGGGCATCGGTCTCGTGCCCGACTACGTGGTGCAGGAAGACGTGCGCAAAGGCGACGTCGTGACCACGCTCGACGACTGGCGCCTGAGCATCTTCGGCACGCAGATGTTCATGCTCTACATGCCGAACCGCCAGCACACGCGGGCGATCCGCACGTTCATCGATTTCATTCTGGAGCGGGTTCGGGTGCCGGTGCCGGAGTGAACTGGAGGCGCCGGCACTCGCATCGTGCCCGGGGAGGTCACGCGTGCCGCTGGTGTCTCTCCGCGCTCTCGTAGTGCCGCGCCTTGTCCACATACATCGCCCGGTCCGCACGCTGCAACGCAACCTCCAGCGACTCGTCTCCATGGCAGGTTGCGAGCCCGATGGCCAGGCTCAAGGCGTGGCCGCTTTGCCCCGCGTGGAACTGGTTGTTCATTTCGAGCAGCGTGAGGATGCGCTCGCGCATTGCCTCGGCGCCGCGCTCGTCGGTCATCGGCAGCAGCACCGCGAATTCGTCGCCGCCGATGCGCGCGGGCCAGGCCGGCGGGTCGACGGCCTTGTCGAGCACCTCGCCCATGCGGCGCAGCAGCGAGTCGCCGGCGGCGTGGCCTTCCTGGTCGTTGATCTGCTTCAGGCCGTTGAGGTCGATGGCCACGATCGACACCGGCCACGGGCCCTTGCGCGACAGGCGGTTGAGCTCTTCGCTGTAGTAGGTGCGGTTGCACAGCTGCGTGAGCACGTCGTGCTTGCCGAGGTACTCCAGATAGGCCTCGGCCTTCTTGCGCGCAGTGATGTCGACCAGCGACACCAGCACCAGGTCCCAGGTGCCCTGCCGGTCTTCCTGCACCGCGAACTGCATGTGGATGTTCAGCACCTCGCCCGACAGCGAGTAGTTGAGCACCTCGCGATGCTGCACGGTCTTGCCGTTCCACAGGTCTTGCAACTGCTCGGCGAACGATTCGCGCATCTCGTCGCGGAAGATGCGCGAGATGCTGCCCAGCAGCGTGGGCAGGTCGGGCGCGCCGAACATGCGCAGCGTTTCGTGGTTCACGTCGATGACGCGGATCTCCTGCATGCAGCGCGCGACGAAGTCGGGGTGCACCTTGATGAAGGTGGCGAAGTCGGTGATGCCGCGCGCACGGATGCTCTCGAGCAGCGAGCGCACCGCGCTGAAGTCTTCCACCCACAGCGACACGGGCGAGCGGTCGAACAGGCTGCGCGCGTACATGGCGCTCTCGTCGCGCAGGCGCTGCGCGGCCACGCGCTCGGTAACGTCGTCGAGCGAAACCAGCACGCGGCTCCAGCTGTCTTCGTATCCGGGCAGCACGCGGGCGCGCACGCGCACGTCGAGCCGCCGGCCATCGAGCGCGTAGTTGACGGTCTCGCTCTCGAAGGTGAGCTGGCCGTGCCACAGCTGGTCGAGCTCGTGCACCACGGTGGCCGACATGTCGCCGCGGAACACGCGGTCGAGCGCGCCCAGCAGGGTTTCCTGGCTGTCGGCGGCAAAGAGTTTCAGCGTGTGCTGGTTGACCCGCAGCACCTTCAGCAGCGCCATGCAGTCGCTCACGCGCTGCGGGTCTGCGTGCAGGTGCGCCACCAGGTTGGTCACGCCCTCGGCGCGCCAGCCGTCGAGCTTGCGCTTGAGGTCGCCGTAGTCTTCGATCCAGAGCGAGACGGGCGCCAGGTCGAACATGGCGTCGAGGTCGCCGATGGACGGTGGGGCCGAAGAGGGGGAGGACGCGGCAGCGGGCTGGGCCATCGATGAAGCTTTCGAAGAAGCGGCTGCAGCCATGGCTGACGAATGCCGGCGAACTGAAGTCTTAATTATTACGCGCGCACCCGCTGCATTCAGCGGCTGTAGAGGCCCACCACGCTCTGCCCGCCCAATGCGTGGCCCTTGAGCGCGGCCAGCAGAGCGTCGCGCGCAAGGCCTGCCGGCAGGCTGCCCGGCGCGAAGTCGGTGGCGACCACGGTCATCACGTAGTGGTGCGGCCGGTCGCCCACCGGGGGGCACATGCCGCGATAGGCAGGCGCACCGGCCACGTTCGGGCCCATCGTGAAGTTGAAGTTCGAGCCCGCCTGGCCTTCGCCCGCCTTGAGCTCGCCGCGCTCGGCCGCGATGTTGTACGCCACCCAGTGCGACACGCCGAGGCCGGCCGCGCCGTCGGGGTCGAACACCAGCACGGCGACCGACTTGGTCTTGGCCGGCAGGTTGCTCCACGCCACGGGCAGCGAGACGTTCTTGCCGCCGCAGTCGCCCGCGCCGGCGTAGTCCGCCGGAATGACGCCGTTGTCGCCGAAGGCGCTGGATGTGACCTTCATGCCCGTGAAGGCCTTGCCGTTGCCGGGCGACATGCCGGTGCAGCCCGCCATGAGGCCGGCGAAGGCGAGGGCCGTGACCGACAGGGTGAGGGGGTGAAGCCTGTTGTTGCTGCGCATATCTTTTTCTCCTGGAGGGTTGTCTTCGTCTTCATTCGGCCTGGCCGAACCATACGCTGCCGTCCGCTTTCTCGTGCACCGCCAGCGGCGTGAGCCGTGCGCCGCGGCAGGGGCCGCCGACGCACTTGCCGGTGTCGGGCTCGAAGATAGCGCCGTGCCGCGCGCACATCAGGAAGCGGCCTGAACTTTCCAGCACCTGGCCTTCGAAATCAAGCGGCCCGCCTGCATGGGGGCATTGGTTGAGATAGCCGTGCACGCCGCCCTGCCAGCGTACGGCAAAGGCCTGGGCACCGCCCGGTGCCGTGAACATGGCGGCGAGGCCGCCGTCGGCAAGCGCCGGGGCGATCAACTGGGGCTCTGTCGTGCTCATGGCGAACAGTATCCCTCGCAAGGCGGAAGGCATGCTTTCTGCTGCAATCGCGGCATGACCGATTTTTCTTCCACCAGCGCCGCGTTGTTCGTTGCGCAGCCGCTGACCTCCCATGCCTTTGAGCCGTATGGCACCGTGATCGAGGCCCCCACCGGCGAGGGCCGACCCATCAATGGAGGCAATGCACAGCGCTTCGACCTGCTTGACGACCTGCAGCTCGATGCCGAAGGCGGACGGCCGATGCTCGCGCTGTTCCGCGCGCAGGCGCGGCACTTTCCGCACGAGGTGTCGGAGATGGAGCGCCACGCGCTGGGCAGCCAGACCTTCGTGCCGCTGGGCGACAGGCGCTTCGTGATCGTGGTCGCCCGCGCGGGCGAGGCGCCCACTTCTGCACAGCAACTCGCGGCCTTCGTCACCGACGGGCGTCAGGGCGTGGTGCTCGCGCCCGGCACCTGGCATCACGCGCTGCTGGCGGTGGATGCGGGCGACTTCGTGGTGATCGAGCGCGCGGGAGGCGATGTCGATTGCGACGTCTGCCTTCTTCGGCAGAGCGGCAGCGTGCAGTTCTGAGGCTTGCCCGGCCTCAGCCAGCGATGCGCTGCGCCAGCGCAACCAGCGACCGGTCCGACCCCGCCGGTCCGAGCAGCGAGATACCCAGCGGCGCACCGTCGCGCGTGGCCTGCGGCATCGACAACTGCGGAAAGCCCGCCAGGCCCGCGATGCACAGCATGCGGATCGCGCGGTTGCGGTAGTCCTCCAGCGCGGCTTCGCTGTCGCTGCGCAGCGGTGCGATGTCGGGCATGGTCGGCATCAGCAGCACGCCGTCGGTGCCAAGCAGCGCGGCCAGGTGCTCGCGAAACGCGGTGCGGAAGGTGCGGCCCGCTGCAACCTGCGCATCGGTCACTTCCCGCGACCACGCAAAGCGCTCTGCCACGCCCGGGCCCAGCGGCGGTGCGTAGCGTTCGATCAGCGGGCCATCGGTGAGCCAGGCTTCGCGCGACTGCAGGTAGCGAAAGTTCCAGTACATCGTGTCGAAGGATTCCAGCGCCACCGTGGTGCCCTTGGCGGCACCGAGCAGGCCCTGCACGCGGTCGGCAGCGCCCTTCAGCGCTTCGATTGCGGCGGGCACGGCCAGCGCCCAGACATCGTCGGGCCGCAACAGCCGCACGCGTTCGGGCAGCGGCGTGGCATCGGTGCCCAGCAGTACATCGGCCACGCGCGCGAAGGTGCCGATGTCTCGCGCGAACCAGCCGCAGGTGTCGAAGCTGGGTGCGAGGTCGAGCGCGCCTTCAAGGCTCACGCGGCCGTGGGTTGGGCGCAGGCCGTACAGGCCGCAGTGGTTGGCCGGCGCGCGCACCGAGCCGCCGGTGTCGGTGCCCAGCGCGAAGTCGCACAGGTTCGACGACACGGCCGAGGCCGAGCCCGACGACGAGCCGCCGGTAATGCGTGTGGGTGCGCCACCGTTGATAGGCGCGCCGAAGTGCGCGTTGTTGCCGTTCATCGAGAACGCCAGTTCGTCGGTCACGGTCTTGCCGGCAAAGCGCGCGCCGGCATCGAGCAGCTTCTGCACGGTGGGTGCGGTGCGGGTCTTGATGCCCGACATCGCCAGCACGATGGGGTTGCCGCCGCCCGTGGGGTAGCCGGCCACATCGAACAGGTCTTTCGCCGCAAAGCTCAGGTCGGCCAGCGGACCGGTCGTGGCACGCGGCACTGGCGCATCGGGGTACGGAACGAAGGCGTGGGCGGGGTCGTGCAGGGGCATGGCGATGAAAGATGTCGAAGAGGTTGTCTGTCAGGCGACGAGCACCGGCGCAATGGCCGCTGCCGCATCGGTGTGGATGCAGCGCACGCGGTGGTTTGGCGCAAGCTCGACCACTGGTGGTTGCGCGGCGCGGCAGGCGTCGCTTGCGAGCGCGCAGCGTTCGGCAAAGGCGCAGCCGGGCGGCAGTGCGGACAGGTCGGGCGGCGCGCCGCCGATGGTTTCGAGCCGCGTGCCGCGTGCCAGCGCACCGTGCGCGCGGCTCTTGAGCAGCGCAATCGTGTACGGATGGCGCGGCGAGCGGATCAGCTCGCGCGCAGTGCCTTCCTCGACGATGCGGCCCGCATACATCACGGCGATGCGGTCGGCCACCTCGACGGCGGCGCCGATGTCGTGCGTGACGAAGATCACCGACAGCCCCAGGTCGCGCTGCAGTTCGCGCAGCAGAAGCAGGATCTGGATCTGCACCGTGGCGTCGAGCGCGGTGGTGGGCTCGTCGGCCAGCAGCAGCTGGGGCTTGCAGGCGAGCGCCAGCGCGATCATGGCGCGCTGGCGCATGCCGCCCGACATCTCGTGCGGATAGGCCTGCAGGCGCCGTTCGGGGCTCGGAATGCGCACGCGCTCGAACAGCGCCAGCGCACGTTGTTGCGCCTCGGCCTGTGAGACGGATTCGTGCCGGCGGATCGACTCGACGATCTGCGCACCCACCGAATACACCGGGTCGAGCGCCAGCAGCGGCTCCTGGAAAATCATCGACGCGACCTTGCCGCGGAAGTCGGCCAGCTCGCGCTGCGACATCGCGAGCACGTCGCGGCCTGCGACCTGCACCGTGCCGCCCATGCGGGTGCGGCGCTCGGGGTGCAGGCGCAGCAGGGTGCGCATGGTCACGCTCTTGCCCGAGCCCGATTCGCCGATCAGCGCGACGACCTCGCCGCGCTGCACTTCGAGGCTCACGCCGCTGACGGCGTGCACCGGCTTGCGGCCACCGCTGAAGGTGACGCTGAGGTCGCGCAGGCGGACCATCGGTTCGTTGTTGTCGCTCATGCTGCTTGCCTCGGGGTTTCGATGGCCATCGGATGCCCACTGCCCGCCTCGTGGATCAGGCAGCTCACCGCATGCTGCGAACCGGTGACGATGCGCTCGGGCACGACCTTGGCGCACACCGGCGAGGCCAGTGCGCAGCGCGGATGAAAGCGGCAGCCCGAGGGCGGATTGATGGGGTTCGGCGGATCGCCCGCGAGCGCGGCTTCTTCGGTGCGGTGGTCAGGGTCCATCGACGGCATGGAGGACAGCAGCGCACGCGTGTAGGGGTGCGCGGGCGCGTCGTACAGCGCATCGGCCGGGCCGATCTCTGCCACCTGGCCGAGGTACATCACCATGACGCGGTCGCTCACGTAGCGCACCACGTTGAGGTCGTGGCTGATGAACACGTAGGTCAAGCCGAACTCGGTCTTCAGGTCGAGCAGCAGGTTGATGACCTGTGCTTCCACCGATTTGTCGAGCGCGGAGACGGCTTCGTCGAGGATCACCATGCGCGGCTGCAGTGCCAGTGCCCGCGCGATGTTCACGCGCTGCCGCTGGCCGCCCGAGAGTTCGTGCGGGTAGCGCTCGGCAAAGCGCTGCGGCGACAGTCCCACGCGAGCCAGCAGGTCGCGCGCCCGTTCCACCGATTCGCGCCGAGGCACGCCGTGCACCTGCGGCCCGAAGGCGATCGAGTCTTCGATGGTGAGGCGCGGGTTCAGCGAGGCGTAGCTGTCCTGGAACACCATCTGCACCTGGCGGCGGAATTCCTTCAGCGGCAGGTCGCGGCTGCCGACCTCGCGGCCGTCGAACACGACTTCGCCGCGTGTGGGTTCGATGAGCTGCATCAGCAGGCGTGCGGTGGTCGATTTGCCGCAGCCTGACTCACCGACCACGCCGAGCGTTTCGCCCTTGAGCACTTCGAAGTCCACGCCGTCGACTGCGCGCACTACGCCGCCGCCGCGGCCCAGCGGGTCTTTCTTCAGGGGGAAGTGCTTGACCAGGCCCTTGATTGTCAGGAGCGGTTGGGCTGGGCCGCCGATGTCTTTGGGTGCGTCCATTTTTGTTAGCTCCTGTTCACTGCGTTCGGGGTGCGTGCGAATGACACCGGGTGCTCCCCTCCGCGAATGTCCCCCGCCTTCGGCTCCTCCTTTATTTCGCTGCGGGGAGCACCCGATGCCATTCGCACATGGGCGCAGCACTTATGCCGGCCGATCGACTGCTCCGTCCATCGATCACGTCGATGGTGTGCTCTGCGCAGCGAAATAAAGGAGGAGGCCGCAGGCCGGGGGACATTCGCGGAGCAGAGCACGCCGTCGGCGTGATCGCGCCCTGAACCGCATTGCATCGAAACACGAGTTCCCATGCTCACCCCTTGTTGTCCATGGCAGACCGAAGCCCGTCGGACAAGATGTTGAAAGAGATCGAAGTGATGAAGATCATCGCGCCCGGCAGCGCCGCAACCCAGGGCTGCACATAGATGGCGGTGCGCAGCGTGTTGAGCATCAGCCCCCACTCGGGCTCCGGCGGCTTCACGCCGAGACCGAGGAACGACAGGCCCGAAGCCAGGATCATCGACACCGCGATCAGGCTGGTGGCGTACACGAAGATCGGTCCGAGCACATTGCCCAGCACATGCACCCGCACGATGGTGAAGGGGCTGGCACCCGAAGCGCGCGCCGCCTCCACATAGTCGCGGGTGCGCACCTGCGTGGTCACGCTCTCGGCCACGCGCGCTATCTGCGGAATGAACACGATGGTCAGCGAGATCAGCGAATTGACCACCCCCGCACCCAGCGTGCCCGACAGCGCGATGGCCAGCAGCACCGAGGGGAAGGCATAGAACACGTCGATGGTGCGCATGATGAGCGTGTTGGTCAGCCCACCCGCGTAGCCCGCGACGATGCCGATGATCGTGCCCAACACGAAGGCACACAGCACCGGTGTGATGCCGATGAACAGCGACAGCCGCGCACCGACGATGAGGCGCGAGAGCATGTCGCGGCCCAGCTCGTCGCTGCCGAAGGGCAGGCCCTCGGTGCCGATGGGCTTCAGGCGCTTGAGCATCGACGACTGGTAGGGGTCCGATGGTGCGAGCCAGGGGCCGAAGACTGCGAGCGCGATCAGCAGCAGCACGACGATGGCCGCGCCGACGGCGACCGGGTCGCGCCGGAAGCGCAGCCACACCGAGGCCCAGTAGCCGCGCGAGCGCTGGGTGGGCAGCGGCTCGACGGCCGCGGCGATGGAGGAGGGGGCGAGCACGGAGGACATGGTCTTTCAGGCCCGGGCAATGCGTGGGTCGAGCAGGGTCTGCAGCACGTCGACCAGCAGATTCAGCAGCACGAAGAACAGCGCCAGCACAAGAATCGTTCCCTGCAGCAGCGGCAGGTCGCGCTGGAAGATGGCCGAGTTGAGCAAAAAGCCGGTGCCCGGCCACGAGAACACGGTCTCGATGAGGATCGAGCCGCCGAGCAGATAGCCCAGCTGCAGGCCCATCACCGCCAGCGCCGTGGGCGCCGCGTTCTTCACCATGTGGCGGAACACGCCGAGGTGCGTGAGCCCCTTGGCGCGCAGGCCGACGATGAACTCCTGGTCGAGGATGTCGGCCACCAGTGCGCGCACCGTGCGCGCGATGATGCCCATCGGAATCACCGACATCGTGAGCGCCGGCAGCAACAAGAACTGCAGGTGCTCCCAGTTCCAGGCCCAGTCGTCGGAGCCGCTGGGGCCCGCGCCGGTGGCCGGCAGCCACATGAGCTGCGACGAGAACACGATCACCATCACCATGCCCAGCCAGTAGTGCGGCACGCTCACGCCCAGCACCGAGAACATCGAGGCCAGGCGGTCGATCCACGAGTTGCGGAAGTAGCCCGCCACAAAGCCGAACAGGCAGCCCAGCACGAAGCCGATGAAGGTTGCCACCACCGCGAGCCGCAGCGTGTTGCCCACGGCGGTGAACACCTCGCCGGCCACCGCGCGGTTGCTGGCAATGGACACGCCCAGGTCGCCGTGCATCGCGCGCCACAGCCACATCGCGAACTGCTCGGGCAGCGAACGGTTGAAGCCGTAGAGCTCGCGCAGTTGCGCCTGCAGTTCGGCGGAGGCGTCGGGCGGCAATATCGACACCAGCGGATCGCCCGGCGCGATGTGCACGAGCAGGAAGCACACGAGGGCCACGCCGATCATGATCGGCACGGCGTAGATCACGCGGCGCAGGAGGTAGGCGAACATTGGCTGGATAGCTGGCTGATGGGCTGGCTGGAAGGAAGAAGGCGGTCAGTCCATCGTCATCGTGGCGATGTCGATGAACCAGCTCTTGGGCTGCACCACGTTCTTGACCTTGGCCGACATTGCGCGCGGACCGACGTCGTGCGCGATCCACACGAAGGGCGCGTCGTCCACGATGTGCGTGTGCAGCTTGGCGAGCGCGGCGTCGCGCGCCTTGTCGTCGAAGCTGGTGCGCGCATCGGCCACCAGCTTGTCGACCTCGGGGTTGCCGTAGTAGCCCCAGTTGTTCGACACCGGCGGGAAGGCCTTGGTGCTCACGAAGCGCACCATCGCGAAGAACGGGTCCATGGCCGCGAAGCTGATGTTGACCGCATTGGCGCCGTTGGCCGACGGGTCTTTTGCGCCCTTGCGCCAGTTGGTGAAGAGCGTGTTCCATTCGATCACGTCGAACTGCACGTCGAAGTAGCACTGCTTGAGCGACTGCTGCGCGAACTCGTTCATCGGCAGCGGCTGCATCTGGCCCGAGCCCGAGGCCGAGATCTGCACCTTCACCTTGATCGGCTTGGCGGCGGAGTAGCCGGCCTGCGTCATCAGCGCCTGCGCGGCTTTCACGTCGTATTTGATGTCGAAGGTGGGCTTGCCGAACCACGGGTGACCTGGCGGCACCGTGCCCTTGGGCTCGGCCATCATGCCGCCCAGCAACTGCTTCATGCCGCCGCGGTCGATGCACAGGTTGGCGGCCTGGCGCACGCGCTTGTCGAGCCAGGGCGAGCCTTCGGCGAACGAGAGCTGCCACGGCCACACATGCGGCTGCGCGTTCGAATAGATCTTGAAGCCGCGCTGCGTGATCTGCGCCATGGCGTCGGGCGCGGGCGCCTCGATCCAGTCGACCTGGCCGCCCAGCAGAGCGGCGGTGCGCGCATTGGCCTCAGGCATCGGCAGCATCACGACCTTGTCGATCTTCGGCACGCGCCTGGCGTCCCAGTAGGCCTTGTTGGCGGCCAGCTCAAGGCGCTCGCGCGCCACGAAGCGCGTGACCTTGAACGGGCCCGAGCCGGCGGGGTCGGCGGCGAAGGCGGTCCAGGCGGCCTTGGCCTTGTCGGCGGGCGTGGCGCCGGCGGCGGCATCGAACTTCTTCTGCCAGTGCGCGGGCGAGGCCATGAACAGGTTCGTGAGGTTGATCGGCAGGAAGGCGTCGGGCTCGCTGGTGGTGAGCTCGACCGTCATTTCGTCGATCTTGCGCGCCGACTTGAGCGTGGGCATGCGCGAAGCCGTCACGCCGACCTGGCTGGGGTCGAACTGCACGGCTTCCTTGTCGAGCACCTTCTGCACGTTCCACACCACGGCGTCGGCGGTGAAGGCCGAGCCGTCATGGAACTTGACGCCGGGGCGCAGCTTGAAGACCCACTTGGTCTTGTCCTTGGCGTCCACCGCCCACGAAGTGGCGAGGCCGGGAATCAGCACGCTCGGTGCATCGGCCTTCGACAGATCCCACTGCGTGAGCGAGTCGTAGATCGGGATGCCGGTGAAGCGGTTGCCTTCGAAGCCCTGGTCGGGCTGGCCCAGCGTGCGCGGAATGTCGGCTGCCGTCATGGCGATGCGCAGCGTCTTTTCCTGGGCCATCGCATGGGGCGCGGCCAGGGCCAGGATGGCGAGCGCCGCGCAGGCGGCCAGGGGCTTCAGGAACAGGGCAGGGGCAGCACGCTTCACATGGAACTCCGTTGGGTGGAATGGCGAAAAGGACGAAAGGAAACTCTCAAGCACGACATGTGCCAGCAGGCGATCAGTCCCTTGTGGGCCTAGGGCCATGACAGCGCGATCTCGCGCCTTGCGCAGCGCAGGTCCATCTCGACTTCCATGTCCACGATCGGCGGGCGCGCGAGGTGCCATGTCAAGCCGGTGGTGAGTGAGCCGCGCTGCACGATCTCGTCGAACACCAGCGCGCCGATGTCATGCACCGTGTAGGCCTGCACGGCTGCGGCATCGCGCCAGCCGAAGCCCAGCACGGCGAGGCGGCGTTCCATTTCAGTCATCACGTAGCCGAGCTTGGCGCGCAGGCCGTCGGGGCTGGTGTCGCCCAGGCGGACCATCACCTCGCGGTAGCTGGCGTGGCCGTCGGGCGCTTCGCCGCCGCCCGAAACCACGAAGCTCGGCGGCCCGGCATCGTCGTCGGCCGGCACGGTGTACGAGAAGGCCTGGAAGGCCGGCGTGGCCGGTGCGCCGACGCGAGGGCACACGTTGGTGCGCGCCACCGGGTTGTGTTCGCCGCGCAGCAACTGCCAGCGCTCGAGCGTGCCGGCATAGATGCGGTTGAAGTCGTGAAAGCCGCGCTCCGAGAACGGCGCGGGCGAGCGCAGTTCGCAGGCGCACAGCGCGGTGAGCGGCCGGCCGATGGCGCGCAGATGCGCCGCGATGGCGTCGAAGCCGTCGGCCAGCGGCACGGCCTGCTGAAAGCGCACCCGCTCGATGGCAAAGCCGGGCAGCGCCGCCACGCCGGCGGAATACTGGAACACGCCCTTCGCGTAGCGGTAGCCGCCCTCGGGGAACGCAGTGGTTTCGGTGCTTGTGGTTGTCATGCCGTCTTTCCTCGTCAGCGCCCAATGTAGGGAGCGACGAGGCCGACGGGAAGGCTCATTTCTGCACGCGCGTGTTGCCGGAATCAGAACGCGGCACTGCGTTGGAGCCGTAGCGCCCCATGCTGGTGGCCAGCATTTCGAGCAGCGCGCGCGATGCCGGCGACTGGCGCTGCCCTGGCATCGTGAGCAGGCTGGTCGCGGTGGCGGCAAAGTCGCGCTCCTGCAGCGGCACGGCGCACAGGTCGCCGTTCGACACCTCGTGCAGCGCCGCATAGCGCGGCAGGAAGGTGATGAGATCGCTGTTGCGCACCACGCCCTTGGCCATGTCGAGCGTGCTCGTCTCGATCACCAGGTCGAGCGACACCTGCGTCTTCGATGCGATGCGGTCGACCAGGTGGCGGATCTGGAACGAGCGGTCGGGCAGTGCCACGCGGTGGCCTTCGAGTTCGCGGAACGACACGCTGCGCCGCCGCGCCAGCGCATGCGTGGGCGCGACGATGGCGCACAGCGGCTGCTCCAGCCGCGCATGCTCGCGGAAGGCGTGGCGCTCGGGCAGGTTGAAGGCCAGCGCGATGTCGATGCGGCCCTCCTGCAGCGCTTCGAGCACCGCGCGCGAGCCCACCACCGAGGCCTGCAGCTTCACCTGCGGATGCCGCTTCTGGAAGCGCGCCAGGTTGTTCGCAAGGAAGTGGCTGACCATGCCCTCGATGCTGCCGACGCGCACTGTGCCAACGGGCTGGCCGATCAGCTCCTGCAACGCGCCGCGCAGTGCCTCGCTGTTCTGCAGCGCCTGGTCGGCATGTGCGAGCACCAGCTCTCCGGCCGGCGTGAGGGTGGTGCGGTTGGCACGGCGGTCGAGCAGGGCGGTCTGCAGTTCGCCTTCGAGCTTGGCGATCTGGCGGCTGATGGCGCTCGGCGCCACGCCCAGTTGCTCCGCGGCGCGGCGCAGCGAGCCGGCCTTGGCGGTCTCGCGAAAGTAAAGCATTGCCGTGGACAGCATGGCGGTTTCCTGTTTTTTCGTTCTCGCAAGGCCTGCGCCGGCCGAACCTTCGGCCGAATGGCGCAGCACGTCAAGCAACGGGCGTGCCCCGGGACAGGTGGGGTCGCCATCCCGGATATGCCGTCCGACCGATGGACGCGGCGGAGCCCGTTTTTGACAATGCAACCGTTTGCACCGACAGTCTGTGGGGCGAAGGGAACAGAACCGATGACAACACTGACGCAGGGTGCACGTGGCGCCGACGTTCGCAGATTGCAGGAGGCATTGAACCGGAAGCTCCAGCCGAACCCCGGGCTCGTGCTCGACGGCGACTACGGCCCGATTACCCGGATTGCGGTGCGCCGCCTGCAGGCCGCGAACTGGCTCGCCGAAGACGGCGAGGCCGGCCCCTGCACGCAGAACCTGGTGTTCGGCAATGAGTGCCACGCGCCGATCCTGCATCCCGTCGCGCTGATTCCGCAGCCCACGCCCGGCCAGTGCTGGGCCGCCTGCACGGCCATGATCACGCGCTCCAACGTGCAGGCGGTGGTGGCGCGCACGCCCACCGAGCTGATCGCCGACGACGGCGGCCTGCGCACCTTCGCGAATGCCGACGACGCCATGACGGCCGATGCGCTCTTTGCGTCCGCGCACGGCCTGACGGTGCGCCCGCCGGCGCCCTGGTCGGTCGGCCAGTTGCGTGCCGCGCTGCAGCACGGGCCGCTGATGTTCGATCTGCCATGGGGTGCGAGGGGATATGCCGCCGGTGTCGGCCTCCCGGGCCACATGGTGCTCGTCGTGGGCATTCGCGGCGACGACGATCCCGGCGGGCGCGGCACCACGCTGCGAATCTTCGACCCCTGGCCGCCGGGCAAGGGCGCGCGCAGTTCGGTCAACCATGTCAAGTGGAGCCAGCAGGTGCCCCGGAACGCCTGTCGTGTGTTCTCGCATCCGTAGCCCGGCGGGAGGGCGCCAGAGGGGCGATGCGACAATCCCAGCGCCATGACAGACACCCTCACGATCACCCGCCCCGACGACTGGCACCTGCACGTGCGCGATGGCGCCGCCCTCGAAGCCGTCGTTCCCCACAGCGCGCGCCAGTTCGGCCGCGCGCTGATCATGCCGAATCTGCGCCCGCCCGTGACCACCGCCGCACAGGCCGTGGCCTACCGCGACCGCATCCGCGCCGCCGTGCCCGAAGGCACGGCCTTCGAGCCCGTGATGTCGCTCTACCTCACCGACAAGCTGCCGCCCGAAGAGATCGCGCTGGCAGCCGAAGCCGGCGTGCGCGCGCTCAAGCTCTACCCGGCCGGCGCCACCACCAACAGCGATGCCGGCGTGACCGACATCCGCAAGACCTACAAGACGCTCGAGGCCATGCAGAAGCACGGCCTGCTGCTGCTGGTGCACGGTGAGGTGACCGACCCCGCCATCGACCTGTTCGACCGCGAAGCCGTGTTCGTCGACCGCGTGATGATTCCGCTGCGCCGCGACTTCCCCGAGCTGAAGGTGGTGTTCGAGCACCTGACCACGAAGGAAGGCGCCCACTACGTGCGCGACGCCGGCCGCTTCACGGCAGCCACCATCACGGCGCATCACCTGCTGTACAACCGCAACGCCATCTTCACCGGCGGCATCCGCCCGCACTACTACTGCCTGCCCGTGCTCAAGCGCGAGACGCACCGCGTGGCGCTGGTCGAGGCGGCCACCAGCGGCAGCGACCGCTTCTTCCTGGGCACCGACAGCGCGCCGCACCCGGCGCACCTGAAGGAGCATGCGCTGGGCTGCGCTGGCTGCTACACCGCGCTCACGGCCATCGAGCTGTACGCCGAGGCCTTCGACAGCGTGAACGCGCTCGACAAGCTCGAAGGCTTCGCGAGCTTCCACGGCCCTGACTTCTACGAACTGCCGCGCCACACCGACACCATCACGCTCAAGCGCGAAAGCTGGACCGTGCCGGAGACGGTGCCTTATGGCGATGCCACGCTCAAGCCGCTGCGCGGTGGCGAGACGGTGGCTTGGCAGCTACAGAACTGATAGTCGATCGGTCACTTAACAAGGGCGCGCGATGATTGCTTTCTTCATAGACGCCGACAACCTTTGTGCGCCTTCCTGGGTCGAGGAAGCCTTTCACAAACTTGAGGTTGGCGAGGGCCGCGTCGCAGTGCGGCGGGCTTACGGGAGTGCTGAGAAACTCAAGGGACTGGCCGATGTGCTTCGCAGCAGACACATCCGTCCATTCGTGAACCTGGCGCTGTCCAAGAACACGACCGATGTGGCCTTGGCTGTTGATGCCATGGATTTGTCGTACCAGACCCCGCGCCCAACCGTCATCGCAGTTGGTTCAGGTGACGCGGATTTCGTGCCATTGGTACTTCGGCTGCGTGAACGCGGCTTTCGCATGGTCTGCGTGTCCGAGCAGGGCAAGATGGCCCCGGAAGCCGTTCATGCCTACGATCACGTGATCCTCGTGGGACAAGAGCACGCCGTCGAGGCGCCGCAATCGCCTGCTGCCGAGTTGCAGAAGTTGGAGCCACCTCCCGCCAAACCGCCAGCGGCCCGAACCGTCGCGAAGAAAGTCCCCGCAAAGAAAGCCGTTGCGAAGAAAGCGCCTGCCAAGAAGGTCGCAGCAAAGAAGGCCAAGCCCGCCGCGAAGAAAAGTGTGGGCGACGCGGCCGGCAAAGTGACTGTCGCTCAGATCCTGAACGCAGCCTCTTCATTAAGGGCGGGACAGCCGCAGTCGCTCGGCGAAGTCGTCAAGTTATTGCATGACGCCAAGCTGCTCGGCAAGAACGCGACCTCGACCAAGCTGTTCAAGAAGTTTCCGTTCCATTTCGAATTGCTGCCGCCGAAACAACCGAACCAGATACGGTACATCCCCTCTCCTTGAACGGAATGCAAGCGGCTGCATCGACAGACGGCAATCCTATTGCGCCTTGGCTCTGGCCATTCGCTGACAAACAGCGGGTCGAAACAGCGTGGCGCTCGGGGCTTTCACTACACGAAGCATTAAATGGCATCGGACCGTGCCCCGTGCAATTCGTGCCACAGGAACGTCTCCTGCCTGACGAGGCGTATGAGGCCTTCATCTTTCGCACCCGCACGGTCCCCACGCGCGACAACCTGCACGATCTTTTCAACGGCCTCGTCTGGCTCGCCTTTCCGCAGACCAAGCGCCGCCTCAACGAACTGCAGGCGGCTGAGATCGCACGCAGCGGCGTTGCCGCCGTGCGAGGCCCGCTGCGCGATGCGCTCACGCTGTTCGACGAGAACGGCGCGGTGCTCGATGCGCCGCCCGCGCTGTGGCAGGCGCTGATCGCGCGCGACTGGCACACGCTGTTCGTCACGCAACGCGCACTGTGGAGCGAAGCCCGCCTGCTGCTCTTTGGCCATGCGCTGCTCGAAAAACTGATCACGCCGCGCAAGCCGATCACCGCGCATGTGCTGCTGACGCACGACGCGGCCGGCCCGGCTGCGTTCGATGACGAGCGCATGGCGCAGGCGCTCGACGCGCGGCAGCTCGAAAGCAAGCCCTTCGTGCCGCTGCCGGTGCTCGGCGTGCCCGGCTGGTGTAGCGACAACGAGGCGGCGGCGTTCTATGCCGATCCGCAGGTTTTCAGGCCCTTGCCGGGCCGGGGAATACCGGGGGCGTAGAACTTTTGCTCCTATCATGGCTCTACCGGCTTCCGCCGACCGGAGCGCCCCAGAACGCACAACAACACCCAGCGCCTCCACGCCATGCACGGCTTGAAGAGAGCCCCAGGGGCCTCATCTAGGTGGCAGATTTCCCCACGGAGAATTCAACTTGAAACGTATCCTTCTGTTCGTTTTGACCAATGTGATGGTCGTCGCGGTGCTCGGCGTGGTCGCCAGTCTGCTGGGCGTCAATCGCTTCCTCACGGCCAACGGGCTCAACCTCACGGCGCTGCTCGGCTTCGCGCTGGTGATGGGTTTCGGCGGCGCGATCATCTCGCTGCTCATCAGCAAGCCCATGGCCAAGTGGACCGCCGGCCTGCGCATGATCGACAACCCCCAGTCGCCCGACGAGGCCTGGATCGTCGGCACGGTGCGCAAGTTCGCAGACAAGGCCGGCATCGGCATGCCCGAGGTCGGCATCTTCGAAGGCGAGCCCAATGCCTTCGCGACTGGCGCGTTCAAGAACTCGTCGCTGGTGGCAGTGTCCACCGGCCTGTTGCAGGGCATGACGCGCGAAGAGGTCGAGGCCGTCATCGGCCACGAAGTGGCCCACATCGCCAACGGCGACATGGTCACGATGACGCTCATTCAGGGCGTGATGAACACCTTCGTCGTGTTCCTGTCGCGCGTGATCGGCTACGCGGTCGACAGCTTCCTGCGCCGCGGCGACGACCGTTCGTCGGGCCCCGGCATCGGCTACTACGTGAGCACCATCGTGCTGGACATCGTGCTCGGCTTCGCCGCCGCGATGGTGGTGGCCTGGTTCTCGCGCCATCGCGAGTTCCGCGCCGACGCCGGTGCGGCCGCGCTGATGGGCCAGAAGCAGCCAATGATCAACGCGCTCGCGCGCCTCGGTGGCCTGCCTGCCGGCGAACTGCCGAAGGCCGTGGAAGCCATGGGCATCACCGGCAGCATCGGCAAGCTGTTTGCCACGCACCCGCCGATCGAAGAGCGCATTGCTGCGCTGCAGAACGCGCAGCGCTGATCAGTCGGTCGCGGCAAGTCCGCGGCGCCATGAAAAAAGCCGCCACATTGCTGTGGCGGCTTTTTCGTTTGTGCGGCGTGTTCAGTCTGCTTCGGGTGCTTCAGGCGCTTCGGGCGCCTCGTCGACGGCCTGCGTCGTTGCAGGCGTTGCAGCCGGCGCCGCAGGTGCCTCGCGATCGGCGCGTGCGCGTTGCAGCGTGCGCGTCACATCGCCATGCTTCATGCCGTACATGTCGGCGAACTCCTGCTCGCTGCGTCCGCTGGCCTCGAAGGCGCGCAGCAGCGCCTCGCGCTTGGCGGCCTGCTGGGCGAGTTCGGCCAGGGCCTCGTCCACCACGGCGTTGTTGTTCTCGTCACGCGAGCGCACCAGCACTGCATAGGCTTCGCGATCCAGGCCCGAGGCCTCGACGGCCTTGGCGATGCGCGCGACCAGCTGCGGGCGCAGGTCTTCGCCGTTGGCACGCTGCAGGCGGCGGCGGTGCAGCTCGAGGATGGCGTGGTGCACGTGCTCCGGCGCGACCGGGTCGAGCGCGTTGCCGTCGAGGTCGTGGCGCGCCAGACCGGCGGCCACGGCCTCCAGATAGCGCGTGGAGCGCGCGTGCTGGCCCATGGCGATCTTCAGGTCTTCGGCCTTGAAGTCTTCGGGGTGGCGCGCGAGCAGTTCCTCGTACACGCCGAGCTTCAGCGGCACGAAGCGCGCGCCGAAGAGCTGCGGGTACAGCTCGAACAGGCGCTCGAGCACCGGGTTGACCTTGCGCGGCGCGCGCTGCGGTTGAGCCTGTGCCTGGCCCTGTGCCTGGCCTTGCGCACCCTGCTTGCGCGGCTGCTGTTGCTGCCGCTGCGGGCGCTGGTTGCCCCCGCCCTGGTTGTTCTGGCGGGGCGGGCGGGACTGGCGAGGTTCGCGGGGTTCGCGCGGTTGCTGCGCGGGAGTTTCCGCGCTGGTGCTCGTGCCCGAATCCGCATCGGGGCCGGCCTGCAGCTGCTTCAGCTGATCGGCCATGTCCAGTTGCTGACGCCGGGGCGGGCGCGCGTTCGTCTTCGGGGTGGCGGTGGAAGCGTCGGTCATGCGGGGGGCGCGGCGAGGGTCGCGATGGAATGAAAGGGAAAGAAATGAAGTCCGGTTTGGCGCCTTCAGCGCGGCCGGAACATCCTGAAGAGATTGTCGGGGCTGACTTCGAAATAGTCCGCCGGCCCGCCGCCGCGCAGGATGGGCTGCGCCGCGGTGGTGTCGTAGATGCCGTCCTTCAGCAGGTGGCGCGCAATGTGCACGCCCACCACTTCGCCGAGGACCAGCCAGGTTTGCACGGGCGTGCCGTCCACGCCCTCGAGCTGCAGGATCTGCGTGAGCCTGCACTCGAAGGACACAGGGCTCTCGGCCACCCGCGGCACTGCGATGGTTTTCGAGGCGGCGGTGGTGAGCCCGGCGAGTTCGAACTCGTTCACCTCGGGCGGCACGGCGGCGCACGAGCGGTTCATCTGCTCGGCCAGCGGCCGGGTCGCCAGGTTCCAGCCGAACTCGCGCGTCTGGCGGATGTTGTGCAGGCTGTCCTTGGCGCCGATGCTGGCGAAACCGACGATGGGCGGCGTGTAGTTGAAGGCGTTGAAGAAGCTGTAGGGCGCGAGGTTGAGCACGCCGTTCGCGTCCTGCGACGAGATCCAGCCGATGGGGCGCGGCCCGACCATCGCGTTGAATGGGTCGTGCGGCAGGCCGTGGCCCTTGGCGGGTTCGTAGAAGTGAAAGTCGTCGTTCGCCATCGATGTCCTCAATGGCCCAGGGCTGAAGCCCGCGCCGCCTGCCGGCCGATCAGCAGCCGGAACGGCAGCAGCATCAGCACGCCGACGGCGAGCTTCACGGCGAGGTCACCCAGCGCCCACGTGAACCACGGGCCTTCGGTGCCCGCGAAGGCGATGCCCCAGAACACGATACTGTCGAGCACCGCCGCGATCACCGTGGCCACCAGTGGCGCGCGCCACCAGAGGCCGCGCCGCAGCCGGTCGAACACGCAGATGTCGAGCAGCTGGGAGGCAATGAAGGCCAGCCCCGAGGCCGCCGCGATGCGCACCGGCGCGAGCAGCAGCGAGATGCCCACGGCGACGGCAAAGCCGACCCATGCCACGCGCCGCGCCATGCCGGGGCCGAAGCGCCGGTTGACGAGGTCGCTCACGAGGTATGCCACCGGGTAGGTGAAGGCGCCCCAGGTCAGCCAGTCGTTGATGGCGAACTGCACGAGGATGTTGGAAGCCAGCACCACGGCTGCCATCGCGAGCGTGGCGGCGGTCAGCTGGCCGAGGGTGGGGCGCTCGAAGTGCATGACTTGCATCAGACGCTCGCGGTGCGTTCGCGTTCGGCCTCGGCCAGCACGCCGTGCGCCACGGCCTCGGCCACCTTGATGCCATCGACACCAGCCGACAGGATGCCGCCCGCGTAGCTCGCGCCTTCGCCGGCAGGGTAGAGGCCGCGCACGTTGAGGCTCTGGAAGTCGTCGCCGCGCGTGATGCGGATGGGCGACGAGGTGCGCGTCTCGACGCCGGTGAGCACCGCGTCGTGCGTGTCGAAGCCCTTGATCTTGCGGCCGAAGGCGGGAAAGGCCTCGCGCATGGCTTCGATGGCGTAGGCGGGCAGGGCCTTGTGCAGGTCGGTCGGCGTCACGCCCGGCTTGTACGACGGCATCACGCTGCCGAGCGCCGTAGAGGGCTTGCCGGCGATGAAGTCGCCCACCAGCTGGCCCGGCGCGCGGTAGTCGCCGCCGCCGAGCACGAAGGCATTGCTTTCGAGTTCGCGCTGCAGCGCGATGCCCGCGAGCGCATCGCCAGAGGAATTGGATTCCCATCCTGGGAAGTCACGTGGGTCGATGCCCACCACGATGCCCGCATTGGCGTTGCGCTCGTTGCGCGAGTACTGGCTCATGCCGTTGGTGACTACGCGGCCCGGCTCGCTGGTGGCCGCGACCACGGTGCCGCCTGGGCACATGCAGAAGCTGTAGACCGAGCGGCCGTTGCTCGCGTGGTGCACCAGCTTGTAGTCGGCCGCACCGAGCAGCGGGTGGCCCGCATGGCGGCCCCAGCGTGCGCGGTCGATCAGGCCTTGCGGATGCTCCACGCGAAAGCCAATGGAGAAGGGCTTGGCCTCGATGTGCACGCCGCGCTTGTGCAGCATCTCGAAGGTGTCGCGCGAGCTGTGGCCGAGCGCCATCACGACGTGGTCGGCGCGCAGCTCGCTGCTTTGGCCGGTCGTCTGGTCGAGCACGGTGAGGCCGCGAAGGTGTCCGTCTTCGATGTGCACGTCGGTCACGCGCTGCTCGAAGCGGATCTCGCCGCCAAGCGCCACGATCTGCTCGCGGATGTTCTCGACCACCTTCACCAGCTTGAAAGTGCCGATGTGCGGATGCGCGACATAAAGAATTTCGGGCGGCGCGCCAGCCTTCACGAACTCTTCCATCACCTTGCGGCCGAGGAAGCGCGGGTCCTTGATCTGGCTGTAGAGCTTGCCGTCCGAAAAGGTGCCGGCGCCGCCTTCGCCGAACTGCACGTTCGACTCGGGGTTGAGCACGCTCTTGCGCCACAGGCCCCAGGTGTCGCGGGTGCGCTGGCGCACGGTCTTGCCGCGTTCGAGCACGATGGGCTTGAAGCCCATCTTCGCGAGCATCAGCGCCGCGAAGATGCCGCAGGGGCCGAAGCCGATCACCACCGGCCGCGCCGTGCCTTCGGCTGCATTGGCCGGCGGCGTGTAGCGCATGTCTGGAGCGCTCTGGATGTGCGGGTGGCCCGCGTGCTTCGCGAGCAGCGCGGCTTCGAGCTTCGCGTCGGCCAACTGCACGTCGCAGATGTAGACCGTGAGCAGTTCGACCTTGCGCGCGTCGAAGCTGCGTTTGTAGACGGTGTGGGAGGCGATCGCGTCGAGCGGAACGTCGAGCGTCCTGGCGATCAGGGTGACCAGCGCGTCGGGCGCGTGGTCGAGCGGGAGTTTGAGTTCGGAGATTCTCAGCATGGCGGCGTAGGGCTTGTGTTTATCAAGCAGGCCGCGCATTTTACGCGCCGAGGGCGCTATGAAAGCTATAGCTGGATCAGGCGGGCAGGAAGCCTTCGACCGAAAGGTATCGCTCGCCCGTGTCGTAGTTGAAGCCCAGCACCACCGCATCGGGCGCCAGCGAGGGCAGCTTCTGCGCGATGGCAGCGAGCGTGGCCCCCGACGAAATGCCGACCAGAATGCCTTCCTCGCGCGCGCAGCGGCGGGCCATTTCGCGCGCTGGTTCGGCGTCGACCTGCAGCACGCCGTCGAGCAGCGAGGTGTCGAGGTTCTTCGGAATGAAGCCCGCGCCGATGCCCTGGATGGGGTGCGGCGCCGGCGCGCCGCCGGAAATGACGGGCGAAGCCACCGGCTCGACCGCGAACACCTGCAGCTTCGGCCACTTCTTCTTCAGCACCTGCGCCACGCCCGTGATGTGGCCGCCCGTGCCCACGCCGGTGATCAGCACGTCGATGCCGTCAGGGAAGTCAGCCGCGATTTCCTCGGCCGTGGTGCGCACGTGCACTTCGACATTCGCGGGGTTGTTGAACTGCTGCGGCATCCACGCGCCGGGCGTACCGGCCACGATTTCCTCGGCGCGGGCGATGGAGCCCTTCATGCCGTTGGCGCGCGGCGTCAGGTCGAATGAGGCGCCGTAGGCCAGCATCAGGCGGCGGCGCTCGATGGACATGCTGTCGGGCATCACCAGGATCAGCTTGTAGCCCTTGACGGCCGCCACCATGGCAAGGCCGATGCCGGTATTGCCCGAGGTGGGCTCGACGATGGTGCCGCCGGGCTTGAGCGCGCCGCTCTTCTCGGCGTCTTCCACCATCGACAGCGCGATGCGGTCCTTGATCGAGCCGCCGGGGTTGGCGCGCTCCGACTTGATCCACACCTGCTGCTTCGCATTGCCGAACAGTCGGTTGATGCGGATGTGCGGTGTGTTGCCGATGGTCTCGAGGATGTTCTGGGCCTTCATGGATGGAGTCTCCTTGGATCAATGCGTTTGTCGGACGAACAGCGCGCATTGTGAGACCAGCCCGAAGGCGCGCTCGGGTAGAGGCGATAATCCGCCCCGTGAAGCACGCCAGACCGCCGCTGGTGCAAGTCTCGAAAGAGCGCACTGGAGGAACGTCCGGACTGCATAGGACAGCGCAGGAGTTAACGACTCTCCACCGTGAGGTGAGGATCAGAGCAACAGAGACGAGCCGATTAAGTTCGGGTGAAACGGGCAATCTCTGCGCGCAGCAACACCAAGTAGGCCAGTATTGAGGTGGTTCCGCTGAGCTGGCGGGTAGGTGGCATCGAGCCGTCTGGTGACAGACGGCCCAGAGTAATGGCGGTCACGTCGAAGGCTTCGCAAGAGGCCTTCGATGCACAGAATCCGGCTTATCGGCGGGCTTCACACTTTTCTTCTTTCTCCCGTTCCATTTTTTCGCGCCTTCGGCCCTGAAGGCGGGCGGCAGCCTTGCCGCTGGCAAGGATTGGTAGTTACCCGTACAATCGATAGCATGCTAATTAATAGGCGGCTATCGTGAGCGACCAACCCAACCCTCAACCGACGCGCGAACAGGCGCTGATGCGGCTCGGCACGTCGCTGGCGGTGCTGCAGCGCGGTTACCGCGCCGCGGCGGACAAGGCGGTGGCGCACGTCGGCGTGTCGCAGACGCTGGCCTACCCGATCGTGATGCTCGGGCGCATGAACGGCGAGGTGCGCCAGGGCGTGCTGGCCGAGGCGCTGGGCATCGAGGGGCCGTCGCTGGTGCGCTCGGTCGACCAACTGGTGGAAGCCGGCCTTGTAGAGCGCCGCGAAGACCCGGCCGACCGCCGCGCCAAGACGCTTCATCTCACCGAAGCCGGCAAGGCCGCCTGCGAGCCCATCGAGGCGGCGCTGACGCTGATGCGGGTGTCGCTGTTCGACGGCGTGTCCGACGAGGACGTCGCCGCCTGCCTGCGCGTGTTCGGCGTGCTTGAGGAGCGCATGGGCGTTCGTTCCGTGCAGAGCCCGCCGCCGCAGGAAGGGCGCAGGTAGCAGCAGATGGCCGCGCTCAGCCTGCCGCGCTTCAGCCGCGCGGAGCTTCTCTTTTCCGGCAAGAGCTTCGCCGCGGCCATGCTGGCGATGTACCTTGCCAGCCGCGCCGGCCTGCCGCGCCCGTTCTGGGCGCTCATGACCACCTACATCGTCGCCCATCCGCTGGCCGGCGCCGTGCGTTCGAAAGCGGTGTACCGCTTCTTCGGCACGCTCATCGGCAGTACTGCGACCGTGCTGCTGGTGCCCGCGCTGTCCAACGCGCCCGAGCTGCTGACGCTGGTGCTCGCGCTGTGGGTCGGGCTGTGCCTGTGTATTTCGCTGCTCGACCGCACGCCGCGCTCGTACGTGTTCATGCTCGCGGGCTACACGGCGGCGCTGATCGGCTTTCCTTCTGTGCAGACGCCGCTCGCGCTGTTCGACACCGCGGTGGCGCGCGTGGAAGAAATCGGCCTCGGCATCTTCTGCGCCACGCTGGTCCACAGCCTCGTGCTGCCCGCGGGGCTTGCGCCGACCGTGCTGGGCCTGCTCGACCGCACGCTGCAGGACGCGCGCAAGTGGCTCGGCGACCTGCTGCAGCCCGCCGGCCGCAGCAGCAACGCTGACCCGAAGCGCCTCGACGACGACCGCCGCCGCCTCGCCGGCGACATCACGCAGCTGCGCCTGCTCTCCACCCACGTGCCCTTCGACACCACGCACCTGCGCTGGACCGCGGGCGCCATCCGCGCCATGCAGGACCGCGTTGCCGCGCTCACTCCGGCCCTGTCGGCCGTCGAAGACCGCCTGCAGGCGCTGGAGCAGGCCGAAGGCCGGCTGGCTCCCGATGTGGCCGCCGTGCTCTCGCAGGCCGCACAGTGGCTGCGCGAAGAAGCCGAACCCACCGGCGATGCAGCAACCCGCGCCGAACGCCTGCAAGCCCTGCGCCGCGCCATCGACGCACTGAGCGTCACGCCCGCGAACGCGCAGCAACAGACTCCATGGGGCCGCGCCCTGCGCATCGGCCTCGCAGGTCGCCTCGAAGAACTCGTCGACGGCTGGACCGCCTGCGCCCAGCTGCGTCTCGACATCGACGAAGGCCTGAAGGGCGCCGCCCCGTTGCGCCGCACGGCAGCGCTCGGCAGTCGCGTGCTGCATCGCGACTACGGCATGGCGCTGCTTTCCGCGCTCGCCGCCGTCATCGCCATCTGCCTGTGCGGCGCGTTCTGGATCGTCACTGGCTGGCCCATGGGCTCGGCCGCGACCATGATGGCCGCCGTCTTCTGCTGCTTCTTCGCCACCATGGACGACCCCGTGCCGGCGATTCACGGCTTCCTGAAGTGGACGCTGTTGTCCATTCCGATCTCGGCACTCTATGTGCTGGTGCTGATGCCCACGGTGCAGGACTTCGGCATGCTCGTGGTGATCTGCGCGCCGCTCTTCCTGCTGCTGGGCCTCTACCTGCCGCGCCCGACGCACTTCATGCCTGCTATGGCGCTGATCTTCGGCGTGGCCGGCACGCTCGCGCTGCACGACACGGCCAGCTCCGACCTCGTGAGCTTCCTCAACAGCATGATCGGCCAGATCGTCGGCGTGGTCGTTGCGGCGCGCGTCACCCGCCTGGTGCGTTCGGTGGGCGCCGACTGGAGCGCGCGCCGCATCCAGCGCGCCACCTGGCGCGAGCTCGGCGACATGGCCGCGTCTTCTCAACCGCAGTATGCGCAGAGCGACGCCTATGCCGTGCGCATGCTCGACCGCATCGGCCTGCTCGCGCCGCGCATCGCGCAGGCCGGCGGCACCGTCGAAGGCGTGGCGGCCAACGATGCGCTGCGCGACCTGCGCATGGGTGCCGACATCGCCGTGCTGCAGCGCGTGCGCGCCCAACTGCCGCTGGCCACATCGGCCGCGCTGCTGGGCGGCGTCTCGCGCTTCTTCCGCCAGCGTTCGGAAGGCCGCATGAATCCGCGTCCGCCGGGCCTGCTGCCGCAGATCGACGAGGCGCTGAACGCAATGCTCGAAGCGCGCGACACCGCTGCTTCATCGACTTCGCGCGCCGCCGTCACCGCACTGGTCGGCCTGCGCCGCAATCTTTTTCCCGATGCGCCGCCGATGTTGGGCGCGTCCAAGCAAGGAGCTTCCGCATGATCGGCGAAGCCAGTTTCTACGGCCTCTACCTGCCCTGGATCATGGTGCTGGCCCTCGGCGCGCTGCTCGCGCTGTGGGGCGTGCGTCGCCTGCTCGCGGCCACCGGCGTGTACCGCTGGGTGTGGCATCCGGCGCTGTTCGACATGGCGCTCTACCTGCTGCTGCTCTACGCGCTGAGCCGCGTCACCTCCTACCTCCAATAAACAAATAGACAAAGAGATCTCCATGAAAGCCACCACCAGTCCTTCCGCAGAAAACCCGTGGGCCCAGCGCCTCGGGCGCGTTCTTTTCACCGTGGTCGTGGTGGCCGCCGCCGTGTGGGCCGGCCTGCGACTGTGGGACCACTACGAACTCGCGCCGTGGACGCGCGACGGCCGCGTGCGCGCCAACGTCGTGCAGATTGCGCCCGACGTGTCGGGCCTCGTCACGGCAGTGCCGATCAAGGACAACCAGCCGGTCGCCGCCGGCACGCTGCTGTTCGAGGTGGACCGTGCGCGCTACGACCTCGCCGTGCGCCAGGCCCAGGCCGTGCTCGCCGCGCAGCGCGCCCAGAGCGCCCAGGCGCAGCGCGAGAACACGCGCAACACGGGGCTCGACGACCTGATCTCGAAGGAGTCGCGCGAACAGACCCGCTCGCGCGTCGAGCAGATGCAGGCCGCGGTTGCGCAGGCCGAGGTGGCGCTCGATTCGGCTCGCCTCAACCTGCAGCGCGCCGAGGTGCGCGCGCCCACCGACGGCCTCGTTACCAACCTCGACCTGCGCCAGGGCAGCTACGCCGCGGTGGGCCGCCCGGTGCTCGCGCTGGTCGATGCGCAATCGTTCTACGTCGAAGGCTATTTCGAGGAAACCAAGCTGCCGCGCATCCACCTCGGCGACCGCGTGCGCGTCACGCCGATGGGCGGCGGCGCGGTGTTCGAAGGCGCGGTCGACAGCGTGGCTGCCGGCATCGCCGACCACGACCGCTCCACCAGCGCCAACCTGCTGCCCAGCGTGAACCCGACCTTCAATTGGGTGCGGCTCGCGCAGCGCATTCCGGTGCGCATCAAGCTCGATCCGCTGCCGCAGGGCGCGCGCCTCGTCGCGGGCCAGACGGTGACGGTGCAGGTGCTGGAGAACAAGGCGGCGCAGAAGACGGCGGCAACGACCCCAGCGCCGCAGAAGGGATGAACAGCATGACCCGCTTCGCATTTCGCCTTGCATCGCTGGCCGTCGCCGCCGGGCTCGCGGCCTGCGCGGCGGTCGGCCCCGACTACAAGCAGCCGCCCGAGGCGCTCGCCAGCCAGAGCGCTGCCGGCAAGCCCTTCGCCGAGGCACCCGCCAACGCCGCGCCGCTGCCCGCGCACTGGTGGCGCCTGTATCACGACCCGCTGCTTGATCGCCTCGTCGAGCAGGCCCTCGCGCACAACACCGACCTGCGCCAGGCGGTGGCCAACCTCGAGCGCGAACGCGCCATCGACGACGAAGTGGCCGGCGGCAAGTACCCCACCATCGGCGTGAACGGCGGTCCGTCGTTCGGCCACCAGTCGGGCATCCAGTTGCTGCAGCGCGGCTACGAGCCGCCGAGCACCTTCAACTACGGCCTGGGCGCCTCGCTGTCGTACCAGGTCGACCTGTTCGGCCAGCTGCGCCGCGCCATCGAAGCCTCGGCCGCCAACACCGAAGCGGCCGAAGCCGCGCTCGACCTGGTGCGCGTCAACGTCGCCGCGGGCACCGCGCGTGCCTACGCCGAAGCCTGTTCCACCGGCTTGCGCCTGGAGATCGCGCAGAAGTCCGTCGACCTGCAGAAAGACGCGGTGAACGTCACCGAGCGCCTGCAGAAGGCCGGGCGCGCCGGCGCCATCGATGCGGGCCGCGCGCGTGCGCAGCTGCAATCGCTCAACGCCGCGCTGCCGCCGCTGCAGGCCAGCCGCCAGGCCGCGCTGTACCGCCTGGCCACGCTCACCGGCGCGCTGCCGCAAGATTTTCCGCGCGAGGTGGCCGGCTGCACCACGCCGCCGCGCGTGGCCGGCGTGCTGCCCGTGGGCGACGGCGCGCAGCTGCTGCGCCGCCGGCCCGACATCCGCCAGGCCGAGCGCACGTTGGCCGCGTCCACCGCGCGCATCGGCGTCGCCACGGCCGACCTGTACCCGCACGTGTCGATCGGCCTGTCGGCAATGTCGGCCAGCACCGCCGCCGATTTCGGCCGCAAGGACAGCAGGAGCTACAGCCTCGGCCCGCTGATCTCGTGGACGATTCCGAACACCGGCGTGGTCCAGTCGCGCATCGCGCAGGCCGAAGCCGGCACGCGCGGCGCGCTCGCCAAGTTCGATGGCACCGTGCTCACCGCGCTGCGCGAGACCGAGACCGCGCTCGGCAACTACGCCCGCGAACTCGACCGCCGGGCCGCGCTGGAAGCCTCGCGCGACCAGAGCGCCATCGTCGCGCGGCAGGCGCGCCAGCTGTACCAGAACGGCCGCACCGGCTACCTCGATTCGCTCGACGCCGAGCGCGCGCTGGCCGCGAGCGAGTCCGCACTGGCCGCCAGCGAAGCGCAGCTGTCCGACGACCAGGTCATGCTTTTCATGGCACTGGGCGGCGGCTGGGAGCCTGAAGATACGAACCTTGCGCAAGGCAACCTGACCGGCGGCGCAACCACCACCAAGCAATGACCGCAGCCATCGCCTCCGCGCCACAGCGCCGCCCGCACGCGCCGCTGTGGCTGCTGGCGCTGGTCACCTTCAGCGGCACGCTCGCCATGCACATCTTCGTGCCCGCGCTGCCCATCGCCGCAAAGAGCCTCGGGGCTGGCATCGGCGCCATGCAGATGACGGTGAGCCTCTACATCTTCGGCCTGGCAGTGGGCCAGCTGGTGTACGGCCCGCTGGCCGACCGCTACGGGCGGCGGCCGGTGCTGCTGTTCGGGCTGGGGCTTTATTGCGTGGCGGGTCTTGCGGCCGCGGTCGCGCCCGAAGTGCATTCGCTCATCGCGGCGCGCCTGTTCCAGGCGGTCGGTGGCTGCGCCGGCCTCGTGCTCGGCCGCAGCATCGTGCGCGACACGGCCGAGCCGCAAGAGGCCACGCGTCGCCTCGCGCTGATGAACCTGATGGTCACCATCGGCCCGAGCCTCGCGCCGCTGCTCGGCGGTGCGCTCGCCACTGCGCTGGGCTGGCGCTCGATCTTCTACGCGCTCTTTGCCCTCGGTGTCATCGGCTTCCTGTTCACCTGGCGCCTGCTGCCCGAAACCGGCGCGCCCGGTGCGGCTGTCAATGCGCGTGAGCTCGCCCGCAACTACAGGAAGCTGCTGGCCTCGCCGGCCTTTCTCGGCTTCTCGGTCGGCGGTGGCTGCGCCACTACGTCGATGTATGCCTTCATCGCCTCGGCGCCCTTCATCTTCGTGGACCAGCTGCACCGGCCGGCGCACGAGGCGGGCATCTACCTCGCAATCCTGGTGTCGGGCGTGTGACTCGGCAGCTTTCTCACCAGCCACCTGATCTCGCGCGTGCGGGTCGACCGCCTCATGGTTCGCTCGAATGCGCTGAGCGTGGCTGCGGCCTTCGTGCTGCTGGGCGCGGCGCTTGCCGATCACCTTTCGGTGCCGCTCATCGTCGCCTGCATGTTCCTGTTCACCGTCGGCGCCGGCATGGCCTCGCCTGCCGCGCTCACGCAGGCGATCAGCGTGAACCCGCAGGTCATCGGCTCGGCCTCGGGCCTTTACGGCTTCACGCAGATGGCCGTGGGCGCGCTGTGCACGGCGCTCGCGGGCATGGGCCACCGCAACCCTGCACTGGCATCGGCCATCGTGCTGGCGGGGGCGGGCATCGTGGCGCAGCTGTCGTTTGCAGTGGCGCAACGCGCGCAGAAGCGCGCAGCCGCAGCCCTCAGCGCGTGAAGAGCCAGCCCCCCTTGGGCTGGCGCATCAGCTCATGCCGCTTCACGGCGCGCTCCTCGCCGTCGTCGCCCACATAGACCACCTCGAAGCGCAGCAGCTTCGGCGTGACCATCTTCCAGTTCTGGATGCGCTTCACCGTCACGCAGGCGGTCTTGTCGTGGTACTGCATTTCCGACATCGGACCGCCCTGGAAGCCCGTGCCGTCGAACAGGCGGCCGGACGCTGCAAAGGGGTTGAGCACCGCGCCGTTGCGCGCGGTGATGCAGCCCTCGGTCCGCACGAATGACTCGATGGTCGGCGAGGCGCTGCGCACCACCTTGCCGACGGCCGGGCTGGGCGGCTTGCCGCCGATGGCCTCGCGGATGCGCTCGACCTGCTCCTCGGTGATGGGCGCCAGGCCGTCCTTCGAGACCACGGCAGGCGGTGGTGCCGGTGGCGCGGGCGGCGGCGGCGGCGCGAAAAGCGTACAGCCCGCTACCAGTGCCAGAGGCACGGTGCAGGCCAGGGCGGTGCTCGGTGGTCCGAACTTCATGGCTCAGTCTCCCTGACGGCGGCCCATCGGGGCCGCTGGCTGAAAATTGCAGGCCGCGAACATGCGGTGCATCGTCGTTGTCGTCCTCTTTCTCTTCTCTTCTTTATTTCTTCGTTGTTGTTTTTCAGAAGCGTTCGTGGGGTGCAAGGTAGCGCCACTGCCCGGGCTGCAGCCCCGCCAGCGGCACGCGGCCGATGCGGATGCGCCGCATCGCCAGAATGCGCAGGTTTACGCCGTCGCAGATGTTGGCAATCTGCCCCGGCCGCGCGCCCTTGAGCGCAAAGCGCAGGCCCGTCTGCTCGTCGCTCTGGCGGCCGATGCTCACGCGCGCCGGCGAGCGCTCCAGCCGCGCCAGCACCTCGGGGCTCACCGGGCCGGCCACGTCCACCATTACTTCGTGTTCGAGGATGCCCGCGTCTTCCTGCAGCTTGCGTTCGATGCGGAACTCCTGCGTGTACGCGACCAGCCCGCTGGCGCCGGTTTCGAGCGGCGTCATGCAGCGCTGTGCCTTTGCATGCGCCGGCAGAAAGCGCTGTCCGGCGCGCTCGGGCTCGTGATGGTTCGCAGCTACCAGCAGGCGGTGCGCGGTGTCGGTTGCCATGCCGGCAGGCTTGTACAGAAGCAATGTGACAGGCACTACGGGCTCGGGCTTGGCGCCAGCCTCGATCTCGACCTGCTGGTGCGGCAGCACGCGCGACTGGGGCAGCATCTGCGGCACGCCATCGACTCGCACTGCGCCGTTCTCTATCAGCAGTTCGGCTTCGCGCCGCGACACGCCGGCCATTGCGGCCACGCGCTTGGCAAGGCGGATACCTTCGTCTTCGACGGGAGCAGTTTTCATGTTCATTGGGGCGCCGCCAGTTGGCGGATGCGCGCCACGTGCGCGGCCAGCGAGCGGGCCGCCACCGGCCACATGCGTTCGGGCACGTCGTCGTAGGCCAGCGGCAGCCATTCTTCGGGCGTGCCTTCGGGCAGCTTCTGCATCGCGGCGGCGATCTTGGCTTCGCGCTTCAGGCGGTGCGCCTTCAGCATGCCGATGGCGGTGCGTGCAAAGCCGATCGCGTAGCCGTGCGCGGGCAGGATGAACTCGATGCCGCCGGCCTCGCAAGCTGCGTCGAGCGTGTCGAGCGAATCGAGATACGCGTTCATGTCGCCATCGGGTGGATCGACCACCGTGGTGCTGCCGTTGAGGATGTGGTCGCCGGAGAACAGCAGGCCGTCTTCTTCCAGCACCAGGCACAGGTGGTTGGCTGCATGGCCGGGCGTGTGGATCACGCGCAGCGTGTGGGCAATGGCTTCGCCGTCGGCCGTGGTATCCGACAGCACGAGGCGCTCGCCATCGGCCAGTTCGCGCTCGGGCGTGAAGCGCGCGGTGGCACGCGCGGTCGGCTTCGAGGCCAGGCCCAGGATCGGCGGCTTGCCGTTCTTGCACAGCGCCTGCAGCGGCGCCGCACCCGGCGAGTGATCGGCATGCGAGTGCGTGCAGACGATCATGCGGATGTCGCCCTTCGTAGCGCGCCACAGCCGGCCGATGTGGTCGAAGTCGTTCGGGCCCGGGTCGATCACGATGTAGCCCGTCGCCGCGTCGCCCACGATGTAGCTGTTGGTGCCCGGGCCAGTCATCGCGCTCGGGTTGGGCGCGGTGAGGCGCATCACGTTCTTCAGCAGCGACACCGGGTGCTCGCTCTGCCAGTCGAGCGCGTGCAGGAGCTGGCCATCGGGGCACACCAGAGCGAGTTCGCCATAGGGCGACTCGTGTTCCATGTAGCGCGCGTCCTCGCCCTTGAGCAGGCCGGCGCGCGGGCAGCTGGTCCACAGCGGGGCCTCGCTGGCACAGGCCGCGAGCAGGGCATCGACGGTGGGGTACGCGGCCATGCGCTGCAGCGTGCGCACGGTCGGGAAAATCATGAAGAAGGTGCCGGCCTCATGGCGCGCGAGTGCATCGGCCGGATGCACCCAGCTGGGCTCGAACTGCTCGCTCTCGTCGGCAGTGGGCGTCTGGCCTTCGGGCATGCGCGCCACCAGAAAGGGCACGTCGAAGCGCTTGGGCAGGTCGCGGTCGGTCATCCAGTGCGCGAAGGTGAACACGCGGTCTGAGTCGAGCACCAGTCCGCGTGCCGCGCACTGGTCGGCAAAGGCGGTGCCGGCGGTGTCGCCGCGGTCCATTGCCGCGACTTCTTCGGCTCTGACAGGGCTTCCGTCGGCATGGTGTGCGAGCAGGATGCCCAGCTCTTCGAAAGCCTCGCGAATGGCCGCGATGGCCTGCGTGCGCTGCACGCGGCTTTGTGTGGGGCGGCGCGTGGCGATGCGCTTGGCCGCTTCGTCGGCGTCGTCGATGTGGCCGCCGGGAAAAACATAGGCGCCGGGCGCAAAACTGGCAGTGGCCGAGCGGCGGGTCATCAGCACTTCGATGCCGGCGGCGCTGTCGCGCAGCAGCAGCACCGTGGCGGCCGCGCGCAGGGGCGCGGGCTCGCGTGGGGTGTGTAGTTGTTGGGAGGAACGGACCATGGGGCAATTATGGGGAGCAGGCGCGATACATGCATGTCGCCGCGCATAAGCTCATATGGAATCGGGCATCAGCGGCGCGCCACAATCCGCGCTTGCACTGCGTGCATTGAAGACAAAAGACTGAACGACCGAAAGACTGTCATGGCCCATTCTCCACTCACTCGTCTTGCCCGCCGCGTATTGCTGCTGGCCGCGGCCTCGCTAGCTGTGCCTGCGGCCTTCGCTCAACAGGACTGGCCGCAGCAACCCGTCACGCTGATCATGGGCTTTCCGGCCGGCTCGGGCGTCGACGTGGTGGCCCGCGTCATCCAGGAGCCGCTGGCAAAGCAGCTCGGGCGGCCCGTCGTCATCGACTACAAGTCTGGCGCCGCAGGCAACATCGCCAGCGACTACGTGGCCCACTCGAAGCCCGACGGCTACACGCTTGCCTTCGGCACAGCCGCCACGCACGGCAGCAACGCCGCGCTCTACAAGAAGCTGCCCTTCGATGTGGAAGCCGACTTCATTCCGGTGGCGCCGGTGCTCGACGTGTCGAACGTGCTCACCATCAATCCCGACGTGATCAACGTCAAGACCTTGAAGGAATTCGTCGAGCTGGTCAAGGCCAACCCCGGCAAGTACAACTATGCGTCTACAGGCAACGGCGCGGGCACGCACATGGCCTTTGCCGAATTCAACTCGCGCCTGGGCCTGAACATGGTGCACGTGCCCTACAAGGGCGGCCCCGAGGCCATCACTTCGGTGGTGCGCGGCGAGACCTGCTGCATCATGAACCAGGTGCAGACCATCCTTCCGCACTACAAGGCCGGCAAGGTGCGCCTGCTGGGCGTGACCACCGCCGCGGCCGTGCCGGCGGTGAAAGAAGTGCCCACCATCGCATCGAGCGGCCTGCCGGGCACCAAGGGCTTCGACAGCTCGATCTGGTTCGGCATTTTCGCGCCCAAGGGCACCGACCCGCAGATCGTCGACAAGCTCAACGCCGCCGTGAAGGCGGTGCTCGAGCAGCCCGAGATCCGCGAGCGCTTCGAGAGCCAGGGCAACACCGTGCGCATCGAATCGCCGGCACAGTTCAAGAAGACCGTGCACGACAACCGCGTGAAGTGGGCCGAAGTCGCGAAGGCTGCGAACATCAGCATCGACTGAGCTGCCAGCTACGGGCCGTGGTTCAGTTCACGCCCGGCGCGCCGGCATCGTCATCGCGATCACGCCGGCCATGATGCAGGCAAGGCCGGCCCACGCCGTGGGCGCCGGTGCCTCGCCAAGAAACACCACGCCGATCATCACGCCGATGGGCACGCGCAGATAAGCCTGCGCGGCCGTCGACATCGGCCCCAGCGTCTTGATGAGCCGGAAGTAGATCGTGAAGGCCAGTGCAGTAGAGAGCACCGCGAGCGCCAGCACCGCCATCATTGAAGCCGCTGACGGCGCGAGCGTCCACGGCCGGTCGATCACAAGGCTTGCGGGCAGCAGCATCGCCGTGCCGCTCAGCAGCGAACCGGCGGCCGGCACCATCGGGTCCAGCCCCCTGAACACGCGGCCGAACATCGCGGCGCAGCCGTAGCAGACGGCGGCGGCCACCAGCCCGAGCTGCGCAAGCAGCGAATGCCCGAGCCCGTTCAGCGCCTCGAAGCCGACGATCAGGCAGATGCCCGCCAGCCCCGCGCCCACGCCGAACAGGCGGCGCAGCGTGGGCCTCTCGGAGCCGCCGAGGCCCAGCCCCAGCAGGAAGATGAAGATCGGCGAGGTCGAGTTGAGGATGGTCGCCAAGCCCGCATCGACGCTGCGTTCAGCCCACGCAATGAGCGTGAAGGGCAGCACGCTGTTCAGGCATGCCTGCAGCGCGAAGCGCCACCACATCGCCGGCTCCGTCGGCAGCTTCACGCCGCGCATGTGCAGCACCGCGAGCAGCAGCAAGCCGGCAATCAACGTGCGCGCCGCAATCAGCGTGACCGGCGGGATCGTCGCGACGCCGATCTTGATGAAGGTGTACGAAGCGCCCCAGCAGGTGGCAAGCAGCGCGAGCAGCGCCCATTCGAAGGCGACGTTGGTGTGGGGCTTGCTGGTGGGGGAGAGCGTGTGCATGGTGCCCCGATCATCGCGAGCCCTGCCAACCGACACTTCGCCCGCGAGCGAAGCGTGGATGCCTCAGTGGCTGTGCCCGTGCGCGGTGTTGCCGCCGCCGTTCAGCAGCGTCGCCAGGTCCACTTCCTGCTCGGCCGCTGCACCCGCGATGACGCGCTGCTCCAGCTCGTCGAGATGCTCCAGCGCCACGGCCAGCGCCTTGTCGAGCGACTTGCCGGTCGTCAGCGCTTCGATGATCTGCTCATGCTCGCGCGGCGCGCAGCTTGCGGCTTCGGCGGAGTCATACAGCGCCTTGTAGAGCTCGGTGTTCGAAATCAGCCGGCGAATGTACGAGAGCAGCTCGTCGCTGCCCGCCATCTCCGCCAGCAGCAGGTGGAAGTCGCCCGCCAGCCGGATCGAGTCTTCGCGCCTGCCTTCCTTGAACGCCTTCTGCTCCGCCTGCACGTGCTTGCGCAGCGCGGCCACCTGCTCGCGTTCGAGGTTGCCGAACAGCGTGGTCACCAGCCCGGCTTCGACGATGCGGCGCGCGCGGTAGATGCCGCGCATGTCGTCGATCGACGGGTTGGGCACGAAGGCGCCGCGGTTGTGCTCCAGCACCAGCCGTTTTTCCGACCCCAGCCGCGCCAGCACCTTGCGCACCGCGCCGCGCGTGCAGCCCAGCGCCTCGGCCAGCGCGCGTTCGCGTAGCGGTGTGCCCGGGCGCAGCTTGCCGCTGAGCAGTGCCTTCGACACGGCGGCGTAGACGCGTTCGTCCACGTTGGCTTCGTCGGCGTCGGTGGGCTCTGCAGGGGCGGCGGAAGTGGGGGTTTTGCGTGCGGTGGAAGGCATAGGCGTGGGGATTATTGCCCGCGCCGTGTCGCCTCCGGGAAATCCCCCGGATTGACGCGGCCCCTCTCGCTCCGTACCATTCGTCTCGTTTGGTTAACCAAAATAATTGTATATGGTTGACCAAAATTGAATTCGAATCTCAACCAGAACAGGAATCGAGGCAATCCATGAAATCCGCCAAATGGCTGGCCGCGCTGCCGGTAGCCGCTTTCTTCAGCGGGGGATGGCTGTCCTCCGTCGCGCCCACCTTCGTGCTCGGCATGCCCTTTCTGATGGTGTGGAATGTCAGCTGGCTGGTGCTGACCTCGCTGATCATGGTGGTCATCGACCGCGCCGAAGGCGACCTCGACGCGGCCGATGCCAAGGGAGACGCCCGATGAACGCCGCACTCGGCGTGATCGCCCTGTTCGTCGTCGGCGCGCTGGGCCTCGCGGTGCTCGCGCGGCGCGGCCGCACCATGAGCCTGGAGCAATGGGCGCTCGGCGGGCGCGGGCTGGGCGCGATCATGGTGTTCCTGCTGATGGCGGGCGAATCGTTTTCCACCTTCACCTTTTTGGGCGCGAGCGGCTGGTCGTACAGCAAGGGCTCGCCGGCCTTCTACATCCTGGCCTACGGCGGGCTGGCCTACCTCATGGCCTTCTGGATGCTGCCTGCCATCTGGCGCTACGCCACCGCGCACAAGCTGGTGTCGTTCTCCGACTTCTTCGCGCACAAGTACGACAGCCGCCCGCTCGGCGTGCTGGTGTCCATCGTGGCGCTCATGGGCATGGTCGCGCTGCTGACCATCCAGCTGCGAGGGCTCGGCATCATCGTGTCGGAGGCCTCGTACGGCTCCATCGCGCCGCAGGTTGCCATCTGGATCGGCACTGTGGTCATGGTGAGCTACATCCTCTTCTCGGGCATCCACGGTTCGGCCAGCATCGCCATCGTGAAAGACGTGCTCATCCTCGCGCTCGCCGTGTTCCTCGGCATCTACCTGCCGTGGCACTACTACGGCGGCGTCACGCCCATGTTCACCGCCATCCACGCGGCCAACCCGGGCTTCTTCGAGTTCCCGAAAGAAGGCCTGAACCTCACCTGGTACAACTCGACCATCCTGCTGACGGCGCTGGGCTACTACCTGTACCCGTTCAACCTCACCTCGGTGTATGCCGCCAGGAGCGCGAGCGCGGTGCGCCGCAACACCATCCTGATGCCGCTGTACCAGGTGGTCATCGCCTTCCTGTTCCTAGTCGGCTTCGCGGCCATCCTGCAGGTGCCGGGGCTCAAGGGCTCGGACGTTGACCTTGCCCTGTTCGGCCTCGTGAAGCACACGTTCGATCCGTGGTTCGTTGGCGTGATCGGCGGCACGGGCGTGCTCACTGCGCTGGTGCCGGGCTCGATGATTCTGCTCACGGCCTCCACCGTGATCGGCAAGAACGTCTACAAGGAAGGCTTTGCGCACAACGCCACCGACAAGCAGGTGTCGCGCGTGGCGCGCGGCGTGCTGCCGGTGTTTGCGCTGGTGGCGGTGTACTTCGTGCTGCGCGGCGGCACCACCATCGTATCGGTAGCCATCTTCGCGTCGAGCCTGCTCACGCAGCTGCTGCCCTCGCTGCTGTTCAGCCTCATGAAGAAGCCCTTCGGCAACAAGCACGCGGCCTTTGCGGGCATCCTGGCGGGCGGCGCGGTGCTGGCCTTCATGATGACCACGAGCTCGAACCTGGGTACGCTGTTCCCGGCTGCACCGGTCGTCTTCAAGTCGCTCAACATCGGGCTCGTGGCGCTGGCGACGAATGCGCTGGTGTTCGTGATCGTGGCGCTCTTCACGGCGCGCATCGTGCCGCGTACCGTTGCAGCGCAACCTGCCTGATGCTTTCAACGAACGGACTTTCAACATGCCATCGCTCCTGATCCGCAACGTGCGCCCCATGGGCGCGTCCCCGGTCGACGTGCGGGTGCAGGACGGGCACATCACCGAGATCGCCGAGCTGGGCGCCGCGCTCGCCGCGCCGGCCGGCGCCACCATCGAAGACGGCAACGGCGCCTTGCTGCTGCCAGGCCTCGTCGAAGGCCACACCCACCTCGACAAGACGATGTGGGGCATGGACTGGTATCGCAACGAGGTCGGCACCAACCTCACCGACAAGATCGAGAACGAGCGCGTCTTCCGCCACTCCAGCGGGCACGACGCGGCCACGCAGTCGCTGGTGCTGGCCAAGGCCTTTCTCGCGCTCGGCACCACGCGGCTGCGCACGCACGTCGATGTCGACACGCAGGCCGGCCTGCGCCACCTCGAAGGCACCCTGCGCACGCGCGAGGCGCTGCGCGAGGTGCAGCAGATCCAGATCGTCGCCTTCCCGCAGTCGGGCCTGCTCGGGCGCCCCGGCACGGCCGAGCTGCTCGACCAGTCGCTGGCGCTGGGCGCCGACGTGCTCGGCGGCCTCGACCCCTGTGCCATCGACGGCGACCCGGTGAAGTCGCTCGACGTGCTGTTCGGCATTGCCCACAAACACCAGCGCCCCATCGACATCCACCTGCACGAGCCCGGCGCCATGGGCGCGTTTTCGCTCGACCTGATCCTGCAGCGCACCGAGGCGCTGGGCATGCAGGGCAAAGTGGCCATCAGCCACGGCTTCTGTTTGGGCGACGTGAGCGAACGCGAGCGCGACGCACTGCTCGCGCGCATGGCCAGGCTCGGCGTCGTGCTCATTACCAGCGCGCCGCCCTCGCGCACCGTGCCGCCGCTCATGGCCTGCCGGCAGGCCGGCGTGACCGTGCTCGGCGGCAACGACGGCATCCGCGACACCTGGTCGCCCTACGGCAACCCCGACATGCTCGAGCGCGCCATGATCATCGGCCTGCGCTACAACCTGCGTCGCGACGACGAGATCGAAGTGGCGCTCGGCACCGTCACGCACTCCGGCGCGCGCGGCTGCGGCTTCGAAGCCTACGGCCTCGTGCCAGGCAACCGCGCCGACCTGGTGCTGGTCGATGCGCAGACCGTCGCGCAGGCCGTGGTCTCGCGGCCCGTTCGCAAGCTGGTGGTGGCGGGCGGCCGCATCGTGGCGCGCAACGGCGTGCTGCAGGCCGACGTGGCGTCTTTGTGAAGACTGGCCGCAGTCGTGACGGAGGCGTCGCCTTCGCGGTAGTGATCGTGCTGGTGGCGCTCAACCTGCGCGCCTTTCTCACGTCGAGCAGCCCGCTGCTCGAATCCATACGCATTGCGACCGGCATCGGCTTTCATGCGGTGGCGCTGCTCACGGTGCTGCCGATGTTCGCGATGGGAGCCACGTCGCTGTGCGGCGCAGCGGTGGGCCAGCGCATCGGCGCGCGCGGCGGTGTCGCGCTCGGGCTCGGGGCCATTGCTTTCGCATGTGCCAGCCGCTATGTGGCGGGCGGCGCGGCTGCTCTGCTGTGGAGTGCGGCGCTCGCGGGCGCGGGTGTCGGGCTCGTGCAGGCGCTGATGCCCGGCGTGGTGAAGCAGGCTTACCCGGCGCGCATCGGCGTGATGACGGGGCTGTACTCCGCCGCGATCATGGGCGGCGGCGGGCTCGGCGCCATGGCCAGCCCGTGGGTGGCGCACGCATTCGGCGGCGCGCAGCCCGACTGGCATGCGGGCCTCGCGATATGGGCGCTGCTCGCAACCTTCGCGCTGCTGTACTGGCTCAACATGCGGCGTATGGAATTCACTGTCGCCGATGCGCCGCGCCAGCACCTCTCGTGGCTGCGCTGCTTCGCAAGCCGCCGCGCATGGCTGCTGGCCGCGTGCTTCGGCCTCATCAACGGCGGCTACACCAGCCTCGTCGCATGGCTGCCGCACTTCTACGCCCAGCAGGGCTGGACCGCGCAGCAGGGCGGCTCGGTGCTCGCGCTGATGACCGCCGCGCAGGTGATCGCCGCGCTCGCCATGCCCGCCATCGCGCGCAGTCGGGGGCGCGACCTGCGGCCCTGGCTGGTGCTCACGCTGGTTGCACAGCTCGCAGGCTTTTGCGCGCTTACCTTCGATGCGCCCGTGCCAGCCGTTGCCATCGCCGTCGTGCTGGGCTTCGGCCTTGGCGGTGCGTTCTCGCTGTGCATGGTGCTGGCGCTCGACCACCTCCCAGACCCGGCACAGGCCGGCGCGCTCGCGGGCTTCATGCAGGGCGTGGGCTTCATGATCGCTGCGCTCGCGCCCTTCGTCACCGGCTGGGTGCGCGAGCACACCGGTGGCTTCACGCTTGCATGGGCTTACCTTGCCGTAGTCGTGGTGGTGCTGCTGCCGCTCATGCTGTGCTTCGGTCCGCGTCGCTATGCCGCGGCAACGGCGGGGCTCTTCTCGCCGAAAGCGCACCGCGCCACGAACACGCTCACGGCGCTGGACAGCAGCGCCAGAAAGGCCTGAACACCATGTACCAACAGCAATTCATGCAGCGCGCACTGGCCCTCTCGGCACAAGCGCTCCAGGAGCCCGGCACCGAGCCCTTCGGCGCCGTCGTCGTCAAAGACGGCGTGATCGTCGGCGAAGGATTCAACCATTCCGTCGCCCACTCCGACCCCACCTCGCACGGCGAAGTCGAAGCCATCCGCGACGCCTGCCGCAAGCTCGGCACCGTGAACCTGTCGGGCTGCGAGCTCTACACCTCGTGCGAACCCTGCGCCATGTGCGTGGCGGCGATGCACATCGCGGGCATCGCCAAGCTGTACTACGCGGCGTCGCTCGCGCAGTCGGGCGAGGCCTTCAAGGGCGTGACGGTGGCGGCGCGGCACCCCATCGATGTCGATGTGCTTCGCGCCGAGGCCGGCGCCTCGCTTGCGCAGCGCAGCCTGCCTGCCGAGCAGAAGCTCGACCGTGAGGCTGTGCAGATTCTTTCGGACTGGGCTGCGGCGCGTAGGGGTTCCTGAAGCGCCCGCGCAGCTGCCTGAGTGGCTGAAATATCCACCCCGTATGCTTCTCGAAAAAATCAGTTTCGAGATTTCAAAAGGGGAGGATCTATGACTACTACAGGCGCGAATTCCGTCGCACGGGCGCAGCACTCGGAGCCCACCGTTACCCTCTATGGGCGCATCGCCGCAGGTGTCCGGACACATCTTCAAGTCGAGGCAATCCGGTGAGAGTCGCCGCGCGCCTCGTGCTGAACGTGCTCGCCTGGGCCGTGTCTATCCCGGTCCTGAATGTCTGCCTGACGGCATTGGAGCGGCATCGAATCATGCCGCTGTCGGGGGCCGTCGCGGCAGTTGTCGCGGTCACACTGCTTCTCTGGGCGGCGCTGATCTACTGGCGCTGCGTTCCGAGCACACCCAGCATCGTGACGCGCCTGATCTATCTCGCGGTCTTCGTGGTCGTGATGGTTCTGGTGAGCTTTGGTGCAGTCTGGGTAGCGTTCTGGGCCTCGGTCGCGATCTTCGGGCTCTAGCGTTCTTCAAGAGTTCACCTGCGCTGGCTACTTGAGCGCCGCTAGCGCGGAATTCACGACGATGTTGTTACTCCCCACCGCAAGCCAGCGTGAATAGAGTTGCCTCACGGCGCGATACGAAGCGCGCTATGAGGAGTCGGCATGAGCAGCGTCAGGAACACCGCGACAACGCAACCCTCTGCACTGGTTGCACAGGCGATCGATATCTATCGAAGCATCGCCGCGTGCCACGCGCACATCGCAAACAACAGCAGCAATAACGCCAACGCACTCACCGCAGCGCTGATGTTGCCCTGCTACCAATCCAGCTTTCGCGAACTGGCACTTGCGCTGACCCTTGAAGAGGAGCGCGAGCTTAGGTACGCGCTCGACGAATTTCGCAACTCAGCTGCATGAAGACGAGTACCTTCGCGCAGCTTTTGTCCCACTGTGGTGCGTTCCGAATCGTTGCGCGGCCTTCGGAATTACGCTGATGGATTGAACGGGATTTCACTCGTAGCGACAAACGCGACCAGCGCCCAGACTCCGCTTCCCCGGCCGGGAATTTATTTCATGGAAGTCATTTCTCTTGAAAGGAGTTGGCAATGGCGGAAAACACGAAATTCACCATCCTCTCGTTCGTTGGCGGCGGCATACGAGGGCTGATGTCGGTCACGATCCTGAACGAGCTGTACACAAAGTTCCCGAACATCCTCGAAAACACCGACCTCATCGCCGGGTGTTCGACGGGCTCGATCATCACGAGCGAGCTGCTCGCGGGAACGACGCCGCCGGAACTCATCACCTTCTTCACCACGCGCGAGGGCAGGGGCGAGATCGAGTTCTACGACAACATGAACACGAACCCGAAGGAGCCCGCGTACAAGATCACGGATGTCTACGACTCGCAGTTCGAACTGCACAAGGAAATGAAAGTCTCTGATGTCGATTGGCAGAAGGTGCTGTTCGTGTCCTTCAACGTCGGCGGGCTCGAGGTGAAGGACTCCTTGCAGACGCCGACACCGTGGAAGCCGTTGATGTACACGAACATGAACCCCGAACTCGGCGACGTGACCATCGCGAAGGCGGCCACTTCGAGCGGCGCGATGCCCGGACAGCTGGGCTCGTATGAAGGCAACGTAGACGGCGCCTTCTTCAATCACGACCCTACAGTCGCGGCGATTGCGCTAGCCGTGAAGGCCGGGCACAAGCTCGAGGACATCACGGCCATCACCTTCGGCACCGGCTACATGCCCGACTGGGTTGCCAGCGACACCCACAACTGGGGCGCCGACCAGTGGATGAACGGCGTTGCAAATCCGTTCAACAACACGCCGCCGTTCCTCATGAACCAGGCGAGGCCTTCGCCGATGCTCGACATGTGCCTCAACGGCACATCGACAGAGCTCATGCCGATGATCGCGAAGATGCTGCTGGGCGACCGCTACACGAACATCAACCCGACGCTGCCGTTCTTCATTCCGGAGAACACGACCTACCAGCAGGCCATCGACCTGCTGCAGGACAAGGGCAAGCATGCCGACATCGCGCATGCGGAAGTCCTCGTGGAGAAGTACTGGGTCAAACACGACCACGGCCCCGTGCTGCCCTGAGCGGCATCCACAAACAGCAGCAAGCAAACGCATTCCTGGAAAGGAGAAACGACGATGTCGACTATCGCAACAAAGGGGGCAGCAAAAGCACCCGGCACTTCCACGGGCGAACTGAACCTCGGGCCGTACTACATCCAATACCTGCCCGGCAACCACTATGTGCTGGACGTGTACGGGAACAGCGCCGCAAAGGACACCCAGGTCATCGGGTTCACCGTCAACCAGCCCGAGACCGTCAACCAGCAGTGGCTGTTCGTCCCCGCGGGGCCGCTGGCGCCGGGATGGTGGTACCTGCAGACGCTGATGGGCTCCGAGTACGTCATGACCCTGCAACCCCATGCCACCACCGGCTCGGGGCCGGTGGTGATGCAGCCCAAGGCGCTGGGCGACTCCGACACGCAGCTCTGGAGCCTGCTGTCCACCGAAGTGCCAGGCTACTGGTACATCCAGAGCAAATTCGGGGCGAGCAATGCGCAGGCGCCGGTGGTCATCGGGCTCACCAGCAACACCTCCGGAGCGAGTGCCGTGGCCAACCCCATCAGCTTCACCGGGTTCGAAGCACAGGCCTGGGGGTTCAAGCCTGTGTATTGGTAGGAGGTATGAAACCGGCGGCCAATCAGTCCCAGGCCGGCGACAGACCGGCCGGATCGGTAAGGCGCTCATTGCGGTCGAGTGCCGCAATCTGCGCCATTTCCGCATCCGTCAGCTTCAGCTGCTGTGCGCGCAGATTGCCTTCAAGGTTCGCGCGCTTGGTGGACGACGGAATCACCGCGTAGCCCAGCTGCATCGCCCACGCCAGCACCACCTGCGCCGTGGTCGCGCCGTGCGCCTTGGCAATTGCCTCGACAACCGGGTCGCCCAGCACCTTGCCGTAAGCCAGCGTCATGTAAGAAGTGATGTGAATGCCCTGGCTCTTCGCGAATTCAGCCACCTTGCGGTTCTGCAGGTAGGGGTGCAGCTCGATCTGGTTGGTGGCGATCTGCTCCGCGCCCACGGCCGCAATGGCTTCCTTCATCAGCGCGATGTTGAAGTTCGACACGCCAATGTGCTTCGTGAGCCCCTGCGCCTTGGCCTCGGCCAACGCGCCCATGA